>CAOJVE010000007.1 GCA_948444865.1 uncultured Lachnospiraceae bacterium | reverse complement strand
CGGCAAGGAAATCCCCGTGTCGCGGCTGCGGAGCAGGGAATTCTCCAGTGTGATCCTGCAGTATATGAAAAATATGTAAGGAATGGAAAATGGCTGATCCTATGGATTTTTTTAACCTATATGTCGTCGGAAGCGCCCAGCTGCTTCTGGAATTTTGTTTTTTTGTCCGGTTTCTGCATAAGAAAATAAAGCTTTATTATTATTTCTTATTTACCGCGTGCGCCCTGGCGGTCATCCATTTCGTCCCGACCGGAAATCTGGCCGACTTCGGCGCATGCCTCCTTTTGCTTTCGGCAGGCGGAATCCTCATCTGCCGGTCCGACTGGAAATCCGCTGTTTTATATGCGGCGCTGGCGATGGAGATTATGCAGCTCTGTTTTGGGATCATAAACTCCCTGTCAAGCGCCCTGTATCCGCTGCTGACCGGCTTTGACCGGAACGCGGTCGGCATCGCCTTAATGCTGGCCGGAAGCGCGGCGTCGCTTTTGCTGACCGGATTTTTCTACTGCGTCGTGGACCGTCATTTTTCCTTTTGCGAAACCGCGGAAAAGCGTTACCTGTTTCTGGTTTTGATTCCGGTCCTGATGATTTTCATTATGGACGAATACATCAATTCCTTCATATACGGCCTGGTCGTCACCGATGAAATCGGCGTCTATGTGCCCGTCAACCACAGCCAGATGCTCGTCATGCAGCTTCTGGGCATGGCCAGCCTGTTCTGCATTCTGTTCGCCTATAAAAAACTGCTGCAGAGCTTCCGCCTGGCCACCAAACTGTCGCTGCTGGAGCAGGAGGAGCATTCTCTGTGCCAGTATGTGGAGGAAGCGAAGGCCCGCTACGAAAAAACAAAAGCCTTCCGCCACGACATCAAAAACCACATAACCGTCATCAAAAGCCTCCTGGAAAACGGAAACGCCAAGCAGGCGCTGGATTACATGGGGGACATGGAGGACATCACCCAGGAACTGTCGTTTCCGTGCAGCACCAACAATCCGGCGGTGGACATCCTAGTAAGCAACAAACTGGGCGTCGCCAAAAGCATGGGCATAGACGCGCTCTGCTCGCTTACGCTGCCCTACCCCTGCGGCCTGCGCGACATGGATGTCTGCATCATCCTGTCAAACGCCCTGGACAACGCCATCCACGCCTGTAAAAATATGGCGGAAAACGCGGACAAACACATCCACGTAACAGGGCGCGTGCAGGGGGATTTTCTTTTTCTGGAAATCGAAAACAGCTTTCCGGGAAAAGGTCCGCTGAAAAAGGGAACCGGTCTGTCCAACATAAAAGCGGTGACGGAAAAATATCACGGCGCAATGAGCATAAAAACAACGGGCGCGTCCTTCATCCTTAACGTGCTGCTGATCATTTCTTAAAGGAGGACTTTTATGAGCAAATACAACGCTTTGTGGGAATATATGCAGGAAAACGACAAAGATTCTTATACGCTGACCTTTGACCAAATACAGAAAATCGCCCAAACGCCCATCGACCACTCTTTCCTGAAATACAAAAAAGAGCTTTTAGAATATGGCTACCAGGTTAAAAAAATATCCATGAAAGAACAGACCGTGATTTTTCATAAAAACCAACCGGACGCATCGGCGGCAAAAGACACGCCCTAGTTATTTCGGTTGACAATCCCTGACTCTCTAAATTATAATCTCAAATAAATACATATTAAATTCCAGCCGCTCCGCAAACGCGGCAGCCGAAACTCGCCCGCTTCAATCACAGGGAGGCGCCTATGAACGACACGGAATATTACAATTTCATAAAACCATACGAAGACGCGCAGCAGATCATGCTCACCCGGCTGGACATTCTGGACCACTCCCTCTACGACTCGGCTTCCAGCCCGCCGATCCACTACATCCAGTGCCGGATCAAGGCCAAACAAAGCCTGGAGGATAAACTTCAGAAAAAAGAAATCGCCTGCACCGTGGAAAACGCCAAGGATTATCTGCACGACATCGCTGGCATCCGAGTCATCTGCTACTTTGTGGACGACATATTCAATCTGGCGGCTGTTCTGAAGCGGCAGACGGATCTCATCATAATCCGGGAAAGAGATTACATCGCCAACCCGAAGCCCAACGGCTACCGCAGCTACCATCTGATCACGGGCGTTCCAGTCTACTGTCTGGACGGCATGGAGTATTTCCCGGTGGAAATCCAGTTCCGCACCATCTCCATGGACTTCTGGGCCAGCATGGAACACCGGATTTCCTACAAAAAGAACCGCGGCAACCAGGAGCTGCTGACCGCGGAGTTAAAAGAATACGCGGACATTCTGGTGAACATCGAAGAGCGCTTCGAGCGGCACAACGAAGAGGAACACCGAAAAAGGCAGACCGAAAGTTAGAGCGGCGGCAGCCTGACCGTAAAGCGGCTGCCCCCCCTGCGGCCGGCTTTCCACCGAAACGCTTCCCCTGTGCAGCTCCACAATCTTTTTGACAAGCGGCGGTCCCAACCCATTGCCCTTCTGGTGATGGGAGGCGTCCCCTTGGTAAAATTTATCAAAATAAACGGCTTTGTCTTCTCGTCCATGCCAGAGCCGTTGTCCCGCACCGCGAAAACCGCGTCGCCGCCCTCTTTTTGCAGCGTCACATAGAACGATTCCCCCGCCGGTGAAAATTTAACGGCGTTATCCAGCAGATTTACCCAGACCCGCTTTAGAAGAGACGCATTGGCCGTTATGTCCATTTCTTCCATATGGATTTCAAATTCAATCTGTTTTTCACCCACTTATGTTCCAAAAACAGAATCGCCTCCCGGATCTGCTCGCTCAAACAACAGACCGTTTTGTCGGTGAGCAGCGAAAGGCTCTCGATTTTCGACAGATTCAATATGGTGGCGGAGAGCTGGGAGAGCCGCTGGGATTCCTCGATGATAATGTCCAGATATTCCTGGCTCTGCGCCGGCTCCAGCTCCTGATTTTTCAGAAGTTTGGCCACGCCCAGGATGGAAACGATGGGCGTTTTGAATTCGTGAGAAAAATTGCGGACAAAATCCGCGCGCAAAAGCTGCGTGCCGGCCAGCTCCTCGGTCATCTGGTTAAAACACTGAGAAAGCTTCTGGAATTCCTTCGGATGCTCCAAATGGAAGAAAAAATTTGACATACTTCATTGTAATTTCTCTGAAAAATGATACAATGTTCATAAGTAACGCCGTAAACCGAAAGGAGAAACCAATGAAAAGGAAAACACACGCAAAACTTTCCCAGTTTCTATTATTCGTTTCTGTATTGCTGGGAATAGCCCTGTTTGCCTGCCCTGCCGCAGTCTCGGCAAGTTCCGGCGGCAAACTGATCATGGCCACCAACGCGGAGTTCCCTCCCTATGAATTTTACGAGGGCGAGGACATTGTTGGCATCGACGCGGAGATCGCCCAGGCCATCGCCGACGAAATGGGCATGGAGCTGCAGATCGAGGATATGGCCTTCGACGCCATTATCACCGCCGTCACCTCCGGCAAGGCCGACTTCGGCGCTGCCGGCATGACCGTCACCGAGGACCGCTTAAAAAGCGTCAACTTCAGCGATACTTACACCAAGTCCGCACAGGTCATCATCGTCAAAAAGGACAGCCCCATCTCCACCCCCGACGACTTAATCGGCAAGAAAATCGGCGTCCAGCTGGGCACCACCGGCGACCTTTATTCCGCGGACATCGAGGACGCGACCATCGAACGCTACAACAAAGGCTTCGAGGCCGTTCAGTCCCTTCTTTCCGATAAAATCGACGCGGTTATCATCGACCAGGAGCCCGCTGCCGTTTTCGTCAGCCAAAATAAAGGGCTGAAGCTGACCGACGAGGAATTCACCACCGAGGAATACGCCCTGGCCATCGCCAAGGACAACAAAGAGCTTTTGGAAAACGTAAACAAAGCCCTGGCCAACTTAAAAGACTCCGGCAAACTGGACGAAATCAAGGCCAAATACATCAGCGCCGACGAGAACGAAGAAGAATCCGACGCTCCGAAAAAAACGGGCGGCAAACTGATCATGGCCACCAACGCGGAGTTCCCTCCCTATGAGTTTTACGAAGGCGAAGACATTATTGGCATCGACGCGGAGATCGCCCAGGCCATCGCCGACGAAATGGGCATGGAGCTGCAGATCGAGGATATGGCCTTCGACGCCATTATCACCGCCGTCACCTCCGGCAAGGCCGACTTCGGCGCTGCCGGCATGACCGTCACCGAGGACCGCTTAAAAAGCGTCAACTTCAGCGATACTTACACCAAGTCCGCACAGGTCATCATCGTCAAAAAGGACAGCCCCATCTCCACCCCCGACGACTTAATCGGCAAGAAAATCGGCGTCCAGCTGGGCACCACCGGCGACCTTTATTCCGCGGACATCGAGGACGCGACCATCGAACGCTACAACAAAGGCTTCGAGGCCGTTCAGTCCCTTCTTTCCGATAAAATCGACGCGGTTATCATCGACCAGGAGCCCGCTGCCGTTTTCGTCAGCCAAAATAAAGGCCTGAAGCTGACCGACGAAGAATTTACCACCGAAGAATACGCCCTGGCCATCGCCAAGGATAACGAAGAACTTCTGGAAAACGTAAACAAAGCCCTGGCAAACTTAAAAGACTCCGGCAAGCTGGACGAAATCAAAGCCAAGTACATCAATGCCGGCGACGAAGAGGCCGATTCCGAAGAGCAGGAAGAAGCCGCGGCCTCCACTGTCACCGCCGATGACGACGAGTCCTCCGGCGGACTCAAAGAAGCGCTGTACGACAACCTGGTGAGCAAAGGCCGCTGGAAATACATCGTAAACGGCCTGATCGTCACCCTGAAGATTACCCTGCTGGCCGTGCTGCTGGGTATCCTCATCGGTTTTGTCATCGCGATCATCCGCTCCACCTACGAGAAAAACGGAAGCCTGAAGTTCTTAAACGCGCTCTGCCAGATTTACCTGACCGTCATCCGGGGCACCCCTGTGCTGGTGCAGCTGCTGATTATTTACTACATTATTTTCGCATCCTTCACCAACAAGATCGTGGTTGCGTCCCTGGCATTCGGCATCAACTCCGGCGCCTACGTGGCGGAAATCATCCGCGGCGGGATTTTATCCATCGACAACGGCCAGTTTGAGGCCGGCAGAAGTCTGGGCTTCAACTACCTGCAGACCATGATTTACATCATTTTGCCCCAGGCCCTGAAAAACGTGCTTCCGGCGCTGGCCAACGAGTTCGTGGTTCTGTTAAAAGAAACCTCCGTCTGCGGCTACATCGCCCTACAGGATCTGACCAAGGGCGGCGACATCATCCGCAGCCAGACTTACAACGCCTACATACCGCTTTTGACCGTAGCCGCCATCTACCTGGCGCTGGTCATGATTTTCACCTACTTTATAAAACTTCTGGAAAGGAGGCTGCGCAACAGTGAACGCCGATAAACCATTGATTGAAATCAAAAACCTGACAAAAAGTTTTGGCAAAGTAAACGCCCTCAAAAACATTTCCACCAATATTTACCCGGGGGAGGTGGTCTTCATTGTGGGGCCCTCCGGCTCTGGAAAAAGCACTTTCCTGCGCTGCATGAACCGCCTGGAAGAAGCCACCGAAGGGCAGGTCATCTTCGAGGGCGCCAACATTATGGACAAGAAAATCAACATCGACCAGCACCGCCAGAAGATGGGCATGGTATTCCAGCAGTTTAACCTGTTTCCCCATCTGACCATCCGCGACAACATCACGCTGGCCCCCCGAAAGCTAAAAGGGGTCAGCCAGGCGGACGCGGACAAACAGGCTATGGAGCTTTTGCAGCGTGTGGGACTGCCCGAGAAAGCGGACGACTTTCCCGCCATGCTCTCCGGCGGCCAGAAACAGCGCATTGCCATCGCGCGGGCGCTGGCCATGAATCCCGACGTGATGCTGTTCGACGAGCCAACCTCCGCCCTGGACCCGGAAATGGTGGGCGAGGTGCTGGACATCATGGGGGAGCTGGCCAAAGGCGGCATGACCATGGCCGTCGTGACCCACGAGATGGGCTTCGCAAAAGAAGTGGCCAGCCGCGTGCTTTTCATGGCCGACGGCGAACTGCTGGAAGACGCGCCGCCCCAGGAATTCTTTGAAAACCCGAAGAATCCGCGGCTGAAAGACTTCCTCTCGAAAGTAATTTAGGAATAATAAAAAAAGAAGGCGGGGCAGGTTAAACTGCTTTGCCTTCTTTTGCGCCATTTTATGGCCTCGTTGGTTCAGCCATTCATCCAGAGTCAGTGAACCCGAATTTGGAAAAATCTCCTAATATATGGGTTTCCTTTATCAAATTTGTCATGTAAAGAATTACTTGTCAGAAAAAACGCCCACAGCCAAAAGGCCGTGGGCATCCCTCCTACCGCACATAAGCAAACGGAAGATTTCCATAAGACACATTAAAGAGATACAGTCCATTTGCATAAGAGATTTCCGGATCGAAGACCATTCCATTGAATTCGCACCAGGAATGAGGCGTAAGCCCGCCGCTGGCGGACGCGCACTGTCCGGCGATGCAGGTCATGCTCTCGTATCCCACCGCTTTTGCAAGATAACAGAAAGCCGCCGCAAAGTCATAGCAGTTGCCATAGCGGGTTGTGAGCATCTTATAGGCGTGATATGGCTCCCAACCCCGTGGCGGCCACACCGGCCCGCCCATGTATCGGCAGTTTCGCACCACGTAATTGAAGCAGACCTGAAGCTTGGTTCCGCTGTTCATGGCCGCAGTCACGCCCACGCCGTCCAGGATATTGGCGCCCCTGGTTCCCTGCGGCGTAACGAAATAGTATTTCGTTCCCTGTTTTGCGATCGTGCTGCCGTCCAGCGTGCCGGACCCGTTGAAATAGTAATACGTGCCGCCAATCTTGGTCCAGCCGGTGGCCATCTGACCATTGGACTTGAAATAATACCGTTTGCCGCCGATGGTAGACCACTTTTTAGCCACCATGCCGCCCTTCGGCCCGAAATAATAATATTTCCCGCCGATGAGCTGCCAGCCCGGCTTCACTTCCAGATAATGCTTCGCATTGAAATATCGTTTCTGCTTGTTGATGGTTTTCCAGCCCGTGTAGTTGGCCCGCTTCCCCGACGACAGATAGTAATATTTCTTTTTCTTGACCGTTTTAAAACAGCTCTTATAGGGAATGCCCTTTTTATTCAGGAAATAGTAAGAGCCGCCAATCTTCTGGGAACCGATCCGCTTGCTGTTGTATTTGCCGTCCTTGTTAAAATACTGCCAGGCGCCGTTTTTCTGCTTTACCCACTTGCTGGCGCATGGCACGAACTTACTGTCCAGATAGTAATAAGAGCCATTAATTTTCTGCAGCCCTTTTTTGCTCTGGTCATGCCGGCCGATGCTGTTGAAATAATACCAGCTCTTGCCTGATTTTCTCCAGGCGTTTTTCACGGCCATGCCCCAGGTTGTGCCGTTGGGCGTATAGGCCGTTTTTGTTTTCGCCGCCTTGGATTTTGGCGTGAAATAATAACGCGCTTTGTTGACTGTCAGGCAGCCGGTGCGGATATTGCCGTTTTTGTCAAACAAATAATAAGACCCGTTTTTGGCGCCCAGCTGCACCACTCCGTCGTCAGATTTGTAATAAGTAATCTCGCCTTTGGCCGTTTTGGTCTTCAGCAGCCGATAGGTCGTCTTCGCCTTGTTCGCCTCCCAGCGGGGATTTTCGATTACGATAAGTCCCTGGGCGTTTTTGCTCTCCTTCGCCTGGTAAATCAGCCTGTTCGGGTCCGGTTTTGCTGGTTCATCCGGCTTGTCTGGATTGTCCGGCTGGTTCGGGCCGTTCGGATTTTCCGGCTCCTGCCCGTCTTTGGAATCCCCCTCCGCTGCTGTCGCCTGGCTTTCCAGCAAATATGCGTCATTCTGACTCTCCGCCAATGCCAGCGCCGGCGCGGCTATGCTGCACAAACCGTATATGGCCAGGCAGGTTATCCATTTTTTTATCATCTTTACACCCCTTTCCTATAAATCAAAAGCGGAATCACTCCACTCCCGTCACAGTCCTGGCCCCGTCTTTTTCATAAGTCGTAACCGTGAATCCGTCGTATTCGTACGCGGCGTCCTCTCCTGTGCCGTCCCCCTGGCAGCTGGGCATCCGGCCCGCTTCCCGTAAAGGCCCCCCGATGGCGCCAATCAACTCATCCAGACTTGCGCCCACATACGACTGGGCGATCGACTTCGCCTCTTCCATAGAGACGCCCCCGGAATCCTGAATTTCCTGGTCCGTGATTTCACCCTGCGGAACGTTCTGGGCCGCCGCCTGTTCCTGGGCAATCCGCTGGGCCTCTTCTTCCTGGGCGAGCCGCTGGGCTTCCTCGGCAAGCCTGCGCGCTTCTTCCTCCTGGGCCAGCCGCGCCTGCTCTTCCTCCTGCCGCTGCGCTTCCTGCTTGGCCGTTTCTTCCGCCTGCGCCTTGGCCCTGGCCGCTTCTATCTCTTCCGCGCTGGACCCTTCCTCGGCGGCCGCCGTAGTTTCTTTGGCTTTCGTCTTTTTCTTCTTGGCTTTCTTAGCCGTCTCCTGGCTAGATGCGCTTTCCTCCTGGTTGTCGGAGGCCGTCTCGTCGGCGGAAACCGTCGCCTCAGGCTCTTTGGTTTCTTCCGCTTCCTTGGCGGGCGCCGCCGTCACCGTCGGCATTTGCGCCTCCTTCTCTTCTCCCCCGCCGCAGCCGGCAGCCGCCAACGCCACCGCCGTGGCCATGCATAGAACTGCAAATTTTCTCCTCATATCTCCTATCCTTTCGTATATGTATTGATATAGCCGGATGTCACCCATGCGCCATCCTTTTTGCACAGCGTTTCCATAATGTAAGTCCCCGGTTCCAGCTGGTCTTTCGCCAGATACATCCCATAGCGGTAACAGCCGTCGGCCTTCCCGCTTAAGGGAAACGCCTCGTAGACCGCCGTGTGCGCGGCGGAGACGCAGCGGACATAGACTTCCGAGTCCGCATCCACGCCGTTTTCGGGCAGCGTCCCCTGGAGCTTCACGTAACTTTCCGTCTCCTCCGCTTCCATGGTCGCGCCCTCCACCTCCGGCTGCCCCCATTCCTGGTAGTCCCGCGCAGGCGCAGGCATCCGGGGCGCGTCTTTGGCCAGCGTTCCCAGGTGGCGTTCCACGATTTCAAAAATCAGCGTGTCCGCCCCTTCCGCCTCCAGCATATCCACCGGATAGGGAACCGTCCGGTCAAAATAACCCTGGCTGTACTCCTGGGCCAGAAACGGCGTCAGAGAGTTTCCAAAGGAATCCCGGAAAACCACCGCTCTGTGTTTATTTGCGCTTTTCTCATTGGAAGTGCGGATGGTCATATCCTCCGTGCTCTTAAAGCCCTCCCCGTAGGAAAAGTCGAATTCTTTTTCATAGTAGACATTCTCGTCCTTTCGATGGCCCAGCGGATAGACCATTTCGTACAGATCCCCGTCGAAATCCCGGCGAATCTGATAGGGAATCTCCCCGTAATCCGTATGGGACTGCCCCAACGCATCCAGAATCACGCCCATGGCCAGCGCCGCGCCCTTGTTGTTCCAGTGGGAGTCCAGCCGGTGGTAGAGGACTTCATCCTCCGCCAAAAAAGCCGCCTTCAGATCCGCGTAGACCACGCCCTGCTCCTCTAGCTTCTCCTGAAGCCGTTCCAGATCGCCGTCTTCCCGGATTTTTTTATAGTAATAAGGCATGAGCTGGGGATACAGCGTGTTTTTATTGGGGGCTGCCGCAAACGCGAACGAGCCGCCCTGCTTTTCTACGTATTCCTGGATCAGCGCCAGCGTCCGGGCCGTGCCGAACAGCTCCCGTTCATCCATGGATGGCTTCCCCAGATAGGAATCCAGGGAATTTTCATAAAAATAATACCCGTCCCGGCCCTGGATCACCGAATCCTCCCCGGACATGCCGAAAAATTTCCCTTTAATCAGAGAATTGGCCTGGATGATTTCCCAGCGAAAAGCGAAATGGTCCGAGAAATAATCCCCCAGTTCCGGCAAAAAATGCACATTCCATGCCCCGTCCGCCGTCTGCATCCGCGGAAATGGGGCCGGCGCCTGTTTCTGGTTCACGTCCCGTTCTCGGTAAAAAAGCATACCCAAAAGGGGAATCAGAAGCAGCGCAAAGAATATGCCGCCATAAATCCTGTAAACCGTCTTCCTCATCTTCCCCTCCCATCAAAATCTGAAATAGATAAACGGATTGTATGCATCCGCTGAAAGCCGACAGACGCACAGAACAAACAGCGCCATGCAGGCCACATAGGAAAGCCCGTGCAGCCGCTCTATTTTCTCCAGCCGCTTTTTCACAGGCATGGCGCACAGAAGCGCCGCCGCCAGCGTGGCCAGATACAGCGGATTTAAGATGCTTACGCAGTTGCTTACGTTTTCCGGGGTAAAGGAAAATCCGGCGAACATCATCCGAAACATCATGCCCGCCTGGGCCATATTTTCCGCCCGGAAAATCACAAACGCCAAAACCGCGACCAACACGGCATAAAGCTGCCGCAGCCAACGTAGGCGGCATTTCTTAATGGGAAGGATCGTGTCCTCTAAAATAAGAAAAGCCCCATGCGCCAGCCCCCAAACGACAAACGTCCACTGAGCGCCATGCCAGAGACCTGTACAAAAAAACACGAAGATTTTATTCAAATATGTGCGCGCTGTGCCTTTGCGATTGCCGCCCAAGGGAATATACAGATATTCCTTAAACCAGGTGGACAGGGAAATGTGCCACCGCCGCCAGAAATCCTGCACGCTGTCCGCGTAATAGGGATACTGAAAATTCTCCCGGAAATGAAACCCGAACATTTCTCCCAGACCAATGGCCATGTCGCTGTAGCCCCCGAAGTCGTAGTAAATCTGAAGGGCGTAAGAGATGGCGCCAATCCAGGCGCTGGCCGCATTAAGCCCCGAGGCGGACAGCCCAAACACATAGTCCGCAGCCAGCCCCATGGCGTTGGAGATTAGCGCTTTTTTGGACAGGCCAATGATGAAACGGCGGATTCCCCGGGCCACGCCCTGGCTGGTCTGCCGCCTGTCCGTAATCTCCCGCTCAATGTCATGGTATTTCACAATGGGTCCGGCGATGAGCTGGGGGAAAAAGGATATGTACAGTAAAACTTTGCCGTAATTTTTCTGGGGCCGCACGTCTCCCCGGTACACGTCGATCACATAGGACAATGCCTGAAACGTAAAGAACGATATGCCGATAGGCATATCTATGGCCGGGATGGGGATCTGCGTCCCCAGCGCTCCGTTCACATTTTCCAGAATAAAGCCTGTGTATTTAAAAACGCACAGAATTCCCAGATTCAGGATCACCGCCAGGGCCAGGGAGGCTTTCGCCCGCCTCCCCCTTCCCGGCGCCAAAAGCCCCAGCCCATAGTTCATGGCCGAAGAGAATACCATCAGCAGCACATACACCGGCTCGCCGTAGGCGTAAAACGCCAGGCTGGCCAACACCAGGAACAGGTTCTTCCATCGCAAAGACGGCAAAATGCCGTATACCAGAAAAACTGCCGGCAAGAACGCAAATAAAAAAACTACGCTGCTAAATACCATACGTTCTCAACCCCGCCTGTTATACTCTTTTTTGGGCCGCGTATTTGATCTGGGCAATACCGCTGTAGGCTTTGCCGTATAAATCAATTTTAAGATTATTCTGCTGCTGCGGATCGTAAACCTTGCCGCCGATTTCCACCCACGCATGGGGCTGGCTCTTATTTCCGTTTAAAGACATAGTTCCCGTCACTATTTTGGCGTCATATCCGCACGCCCGGGCCAGCATGCCAAAAGCCGTTGCAAAGCTGTAGCAGTTGCCTTTCCCGTTCTGCAGCATATCGTCGGCGTATTTCACTTCCCAGCCGCTTCCGCTCGTGGATAAAAACTTAGGCGCATATCCGCATTTGGCCACATAATTATAACAGGCTTTTAATTTCTGCGCTTTGCTCTGTGTAGCCTTTGTCTTTTTGTCCGCCACCGACTGCGCCTTAATCATGACCTTCGCGCGGTCATTCAGTTTGGCCTCGCCTTTGGCGTTTAATTTCACTTTATGTATGGTTTTATTTTTTATCATAACGGCTTTGTCATCAAAATAATAGGCTTTCTTGCCAATCTTGTTCCAGCCGATGGCTGCAGAGCCGTCTTTTTTGAAATAATATTTCTTTTTGCCGACAGTTACCCACTTATTCTTAACCTTTTTGCCTTTTTCGTAAAAATAAAACTTTCCGTTTTCTTTCTTAAGACCCTTTTTGGCAACCGCTTTCGCGGACGCCTCCACCGGGTTTTGCAGCACGCTTACGGGCGCGCCCACTGCCAGCGCCACTGCCAGCGTCAGCATAACTCCTTTCGCTCTCAACTGCTTTCTCATTTTAAATTCCTCCTCTTCTTTCGTTTTTTATATCTGGGGCTGATCCTTCGCCAGCTGCATAACCTCACGTATCGTCTTCACCCCGTTTATCTCCACTGCGCTCACCTGAAAATTATCATATGTATGCATTTCATCAAAAGAGCCTGGCGGATTGCATCCCGCCATTCTCTGGCTTTTGAACGGCTTGCCCGCCGCGCCTCGCAAAGCGTCATAGCTGCCGCCGGACTTGGCGTATTTCGTGATGTTGCGCACCAGCTTGCCCGCCGAATTGGTCTTCCAGATGTTTCCGTTTTTGAGCATCACCGCCTGCTTGGGCGCTTTCCCATTGTCCATGAAATAATAGCGGCTGCCCTTGATCTTCTCAACCTTCTCCCGAACCATCCGGCAGTTTTTGTCAAAATAATACCAATCCTTTTTGATTTTCTTATAGCCTGTGTAGGCCGCCCCGTTCTTTCCGAAATAATAGCGGTTTCCTTTGACCGTCTTCCAGGCGTTTGTCACTTTTTTGCCCTTTTTGTTGTAATAATAGATCTTCTTGCCCACTTTCTGCAGGCCCGTCTTCACTGCCTTCGGAGCCGCCTGCGCCGTCGCTGCAGAAGGCACGGTGAAAATCTGCAGCGCCAGCGCGAAAATCAGCGCGAAAGACAGGATTCTTCGCTTGTTCATGTTCCTTTCCTCCTTAATTAAAATATCTGTATCTCTACTCTACAATCTTACACTTATTCATGCCTATTTTCAACGCTGAATTTCAAGAATAAACAAAAAAACAAACGTGAACGTTCTCTCAATGTTAGACGTTTCAGGAGCCTTCCCGCCCGCCAACAGTGTCATACGCAGGTCAGAATTTCATGCATCTTCAAAACACAAACCGTCAGCGATCTTTTATTTTATTTTTACACTCAAACTTTTCCCCAGCGATTCCGCCACTTTTACAAGAAAATCCAGACTAGGGTTGTAATTGCCGCTTTCAAGGCGTGAAATATTGCTTTTCTGCGTCCCCACCCTTTTTGCAAGTTCAGACTGTGTTATATTTTGCTCTTTCCTTGCTCTTATAATTTGTTCAATAGCCTGATACCTGGGCGTCAATTTTTCATACTCTTCTCTAAATTCTTTGTCTTTCATCATATTCATTTTAACTTCTTCAAAAGATATACCCGTTTTATTTTTCATAATTATTCAATCCCTTTTAAACATTAGTCTTATTGCCTTATTTCTCGCAATTATTTTTTCTTTTATAGTCATCCATATATTTTTTCCCTGTTAAGTTCAATTTTAGGCGTCTTCATAGTCTTTTTAATCAATCCAGATAATAAAATAACTCGCTTATCATAATATTAAAATAAAAAATTCTTGCACAGGAATTTTTCCGTTTTCTTTTCTGTAAAAAACTAATTGCAAAATCCATCACCTCCTTATAATCTTTTGATTACAAACAATGTTATCATATATGATAACCAAAGTCAATTTTTTCCGCAAATATTTTATTCACTTTCATGAATATTCCTTGCATATTTCCCGAATAAGATGTATAATTATGCAATCATGAGAACGCTCCCAATTTCTGCCTTTACGGATGAGCGAAAATATTATATGATGTTCAAGGCATGTTTCTAACATATCAAAGAACCAACCTAGCGTGTGTCTTAAAACCCATTTATGCCGCCTGCAAGCCCTGCCTTGCGGCGCGCAGTTGACATAAAGCGGTTTTACATCACGCTCTGGGCGCTTTCAGTCATATATAGTTGGAAAAGATTTTTTAAGAAAGGTTTGGTGCAGCATTATGATAAAAGTAGGAATTATCGGCGCCACCGGTTACGCCGGGGCGGAGCTGGTTCGTATTCTGGCCGCTCACAAGGAAGCCGAAATCATCTGGTACGGCTCCCGCAGCTACGTGGGGGAGGAGTACGCCCGGATTTACCAGAATATGTTTCAGATTGTGGAGGGCGCCTGTCTGGACGACAATATGGCGAAAATGGCCGAACAGGCAGACGTGATTTTCACCGCTACGCCCCAGGGGCTGTGCGCCTCCCTGCTCAACGAGGACATTTTATCCAAGGCGAAGGTCATCGACTTAAGCGCCGACTTCCGCATCAAGGACGTGAAGAAATACGAGGCCTGGTATAACATCCAGCACCCCACGCCCCAGTTCGTCCAGGAGGCTGTGTACGGGCTCTGCGAGATCAACCGGGAGCAGATTCGCGGCGCGCGGCTCATCGCCAATCCGGGCTGCTATCCCACCTGCTCCATTTTGAGCATATATCCCTTATTAAAGGAAGGAATCCTGGAACCCTCCACCATCATCATCGACGCGAAATCCGGCGTTTCCGGCGCAGGCCGCGGCGCCAAGACAGACAACCTATTCTGTGAAGTCCACGACAGCATCAAGGCCTATGGCGTAACCACCCACCGCCACACGCCGGAAATCGAAGACCAGCTAAGCCTGGCCGCCGGGGAAGAGCTTATGGTGAACTTCACGCCCCATCTGGCGCCCATGAACCGCGGCATCCTGGTCACGGCCTACGCCTCCCTGAAAAAAGAATGCGAAAACATCCAGGAAGAGGAAGTTCGCCGGATTTACAATCGCTACTACCAGGACGAAACTTTTGTCCGCGTGCTGGACAAGGGACTCTGCCCACAGACCCGCTGGGTGAAAGGCAGCAACTACGTGGACGTAAACTTTACCATCGACCCCAGAACCCACCGCGTCGTGATGATGGGGGCCATGGATAACGTGGTCAAAGGCGCCGCCGGGCAGGCTGTGCAGAATATGAACCTGATGTTCGGGCTGGAAGAGAGCCAGGGCCTTACGCTGGTTCCCGTATTCCCCTGACCCATTCTATCGTAAACCCTCCGGGGGATACGCACGGTTTTTGCAAGGGCAGATTCTGCGTTTGTGCGCAGCAAAAAAATTTATGACGTTTCCTATAAAAAAACACAAGGAGATACAAAACCCATGACATATCAAATCATCGACGGCGGCGTAACCGCTCCCCAGGGCTTTAAGGCCGCGGGCGCGGCAGCCGGAATCAAGAAAAACGGCCAGAAAGACATGGCGCTGCTCTACAGCCTTGCGCCCTGCAAAGCGGCCGGCACATTCACCACAAACATAGTCAAAGCCGCCCCGGTAAAATGGGACCAGGAACTGGTGCGACAGCAGCCCTGCGCCCAGGCAGTGGTGTGCAACAGCGGCGTAGCCAACGCCTGCACCGGACAGGAAGGCATGGAAGCCTGCCAGAAAACCGCCCAAGAGGCCGGAAAGCTACTGAACATTCCAGAAACCTCCGTGCTGGTTACATCCACCGGCGTAATCGGGCAGCAAATCCCCATGAAGCAGATCCAAAACGGCCTTCCCCTTCTGGTCAAAGGACTGGGCGACAGCCGGGAAGCGGCGGCAGAGGCGGCGCAGGCCATCCTAACCACCGACACGGTGAAAAAAGAAGCGGCCGTGCGTCTCTTCCTGGGCGGAAAACCCGTAAGCATCGGCGGCATGTGCAAAGGCTCCGGCATGATCCATCCCAACATGTGCACCATGCTCTCCTTCGTCACCACCGACGCCTGCATTTCCAAGGACCTGCTGCAAAAAGCGCTGTCCCAGACCGTAGCCGACAGCTATAACATGGTTTCCGTAGACGGGGACACCTCCACCAACGACACCGTGCTTTTGCTGGCCAACGGGCAGGCGGGAAACCCGAAGATTGACGAAGAAAACCAGGACTACCAGGACTTTTTGGAAGCGCTGCGCTACGTAAACGAAACCCTGGCAAAATCCATCGCCGCAGACGGCGAGGGCTGCACCGCCCTATTAGAGGCCAAGATCATCGGAGCCGGCCAGAAAGACCAGGCCCGCACCCTGGCAAAATCCATCGTCTCATCCAACCTGACCAAAGCGGCCATCTACGGACACGACGCCAACTGGGGCCGGATCTTATGCGCCATGGGCTACTCCGGCGCGGAATTTAACCCAGAAAAAGTGGATTTATATATAGAAAGCGCCGCGGGAAAATTACAGCTTCTGGAAAACGGAACGGCCACAACCTACAGCGAAGAGGAGGCCACAAAGATTTTATCCGAAAAAACTATAACCGTCATCGCCGATATAAAAACAGGCGTAGAGACAGCGACGGCCTGGGGCTGCGATTTAACCCACGAATACATCAACATCAACGCAGATTACCGCTCATAAATTTAGGGGAGGACACATACAAATGGTCAATCAAAAATACCTGGACAAAGCGGAAGTGCTCATCGAAGCTTTGCCCTACATCCAGCGTTTCAACCGAAAAATCGTGGTGGTCAAATATGGCGGCAGCGCCATGGTGGACAACGAACTGAAGAAAAATGTCATTGAAGACGTAGTTTTGCTGAAGCTGGTAGGCTTCAAACCCATCATCGTCCACGGCGGCGGCAAAGAAATCAGCCGCTGGGTGGGAAAAGTAGGCATGGAACCCCGTTTCGTAAACGGTCTGCGGGTCACAGACGCGGAAACCATGGAAGTGGCGGAGATGGTTCTTAGCAAAGTCAACAAAGAACTGGTTTCCCTGGTGCAGTCCCTGGGCGTAAAAGCCGTGGGCGTCAGCGGCAAGGACGGAGGACTCCTGAAGGTTTCCAAAAAGACCTCCAACGGCGAGGACATCGGCTTTGTGGGCGAGATTCAGGAAGTGGCGCCCAAGCTGCTGGAAGACCTTCTGGAAAAAGATTTTCTTCCGATCGTCTGCCCCATCGGCATGGACAAAGATTTCCAGACCTACAACATCAACGCGGACGACGCCGCCTGCGCCATCGCCTCCGCCATGGATGCGGAGAAACTGGCATTTCTCACAGACATTGAAGGCGTGTACAGAGATTCCGCAGACCCGGAAAGCCTGATTTCCGAACTGCACATCCACGAAGCCGAAGCGCTGATTTCCCAGGGGAATGTGGGCGGCGGCATGATCCCCAAACTAAACAACTGCATCCACGCCATCTGTGAGGGCGTAAACCGGGTGCACATCCTGGACGGGCGGATTCCCCACAGTCTGCTTCTGGAAATTTTCACCAACAAAGGCATCGGAACCGCCATTTTGCGGGAAGATGAAACGAGGTATTATCATGAAGACGAATAATTATATTGAAAAATCCGAAAACGCCATCCTGCACACCTACAACCGCTATCAGATTGTGCTGGAAAAGGGCGAAGGCGTGTACCTGTACGACGTGGACGGGAAAAAATACCTGGACTTCGCCGCGGGAATCGCCGTCAACTGCTTAGGATATGGCCACCCGACGTACACGAAGGCCCTGCAGGAACAGGCCAAAAAGCTCACCCACATCTCCAACCTGTACTACAACACCCCCATGATGGAGGCCGGAGAAAAAGTTAAAAAAGCCAGCGGCATGGAGAAAGTTTTTTTCACCAACAGCGGTGCGGAAGCCATTGAAGGCGCATTGAAAGCGGCCAAGAAATACGCCTTCTGCCGGGACGGCCACGCCGGGCACAGCGTCATCGCCATGAACCATTCTTTCCACGGCAGAACCGTAGGCGCCCTCTCCGTCACCGGAAACGCCCACTACCGGGAAGCCTTTGAGCCGCTGATGGGCGGCGTGAAATTCGCCGACTTCAACGACCTGGACAGCGTGAAAGCCCAGCTGGACCCTTCCGTCTGCGCCATCATCACGGAAACCGTCCAGGGCGAAGGCGGCATCTACCCCGCCTCCCAGGAATTTCTGGAAGGGCTGCGCCAGCTCTGCGACGAGCATGACATACTCCTCATTCTGGACGAAATCCAGTGCGGCATGGGCAGAACCGGCGATTATTTCGCCTGGCAGGGATACAACGTAAAGCCAGACATTATGACCTGCGCCAAAGCGCTGGGAGGCGGCGTTCCCGTGGGCGCGTTCGTATTAGGCGCAAAAGCCGCCGCCCATTCCCTGGAGCCGGGCGACCATGGAACCACCTACGGCGGAAACCCGCTGGCCTGCGCCGCCGTCCGCGCCGTTCTGGACATTTACGAGCAGGAAAAAATCGTAGAACACGTGCGGGAGCTGACTCCTTACCTGGAAAAACGCCTGGATGAACTAATCCAGGAATACCCCTGCGTAAAAACCCGCCGCGGCAAAGGCTTCATGCAGGGATTGGTTATCGACGGCCGCCCCGTAGGAGAAGTCGTAAACCGCGCCCTAGAAAATAACCTGCTGGTCATCTCCGCCGGAACCGACGTGCTTCGTCTTGTGCCGCCTCTTATTATAGAAAAGCAGCACATAGACGAAATGATCGAAAAGTTAAAAGACAGCTTAAATTAAGCGCCCACTCTCAATATTAAAGACACACTCTGCGCCGAGAACAGAAAGGAGCCTCACTATGAAAAAATTTCTGAAAACCGCAATCACATTTGGTATCGCAATATCCATGGCATTGGGCAGCGCCTGCTATGTGAATACCGCTTCCGTTGAGGCGGCCGCCAAAACAACCTCCAAATCCTGGAAAAAAGCTTACCTAAAAATAGTGCAGGATTGTAATAAAAAAAGTAAACAGGAACGGGCGAACCATTCGTCCAAATTCATTTCCTATACGCCGTACAGCTACGACTTAATTTATTTTAATAACGATAACATCCCGGAACTTGTGGTAGGCAAGAATGGAAATTGGGTAAGTATGTATACATACAATACCAAAACAAAAAAAGCGTGCGCCCTAATGGAGCAATGGGGATATGGCGTTATGGGCAATACAGGCTATTCCTATGCTCCAAAGAAAAATTATTTATACAACTTAAATAACGATTATGCCGGAGCCGTTCGAAATGTATACTGCATGAAAATAAAAAATTACAAGTTGGTCAGTCGCCACCCCAAACCACTGAAAATCCTGCACTTTAAAGACACGAACAAAAACGGCTACCCGGACAACGGAGAGAAATTCACCGAGAAGCCCTTTTACTATTACGGAAATAAAAAAATTACCAAGAAAAAGTTTATGTCTCTTGCGAATCCCAAAAATTTGGAGCCGATAAACGGAAAGATGAATTACACAAAAATAAGAAAAAAATTATTACAGAAATAGCTTCAGACTAAACGCAAACGGACGAACAAAACGCTTATCCCGCCTTTGGAAAGGCGTTCTTTCGCCACGCTTATATTCTCAGAGGGGAAATGCGCCAAACGCTTCCCCTCTTTTCACTTACCGAATCACAACCGACTTCGGCTGCCCTTTTCCTTTCAAAAGCGCCTTATACCTGGCGCGCATACCGCTTTTCACTCTTATGGAAGCTTTTTTGTGAATGCCAAAAAACGTCTTTTCCCCCACGTTGTTTAGCTTCGCGCCTCTGATTACAATCGACCTCAAACTGGACGCCCCGTAAAATGCCTGGTTTCCTATTCTTTTCACATTTTTCCCGATGGAAACGCTGGCCAGGTTCTTGTTGTTTTTAAAGGCGTTGGCGCTTATGGCCGTGATATTCATCGTTTTCCCGCCGATCTTCACCTCTCCGCCAACATTCACCGACGAAATGGCCTTGTTCACAGCCCCGGCCAGGCTCACGGCGCCTTTTTTCCCGCTGGCGCCGATGTCCGTCACCCGGTATTTATAGGCGCCCGCCTGGTAGACATTCCCTTTTTTCAGCGTGATCTTAAACGTCTTTTTCAGCGCGCCCGAATAGTTCCCTTTCCCTTTGAAAGCAACCGTCGCCGTGCCGACGTTTACATTATTTTTGTAAGAGATTGTATAATCCCGGTCCTTTTTTAACGCGGACCCGCCCAGCCTTAAAGTCGGACTCTGGGTGATCTTTTTCCCGGTATACGCCTTGGTCTTAAGCCCGGAAACGGACGCTTTTGAAATATTGTACGCCGCCGTGGAAGAGCTGTAAGACTTCGCCGCCATGGGGTACGCCCTATTGAATGCCGCAGATGCATAATCGATTTTTCGGGCATGATCCGGGAACGCATTGTTGCTTTTCAGGAAGAATGAATAACTGCGGCTCCCCGCGTCCCAGGTGGAATCCAGGTTATAATAATATTTTCCCAACTTCACGATATTCCAGGCATGGGGCACAGACCTGGACGAGCCCGGTATGAACCGGACCTGCAGCCCGGCGTCCCTGGCCATCCGGTAAAACAGGCTGGCATAGCCCTGGCAGACGGCCCGCCCGTTCATAAGCGCATTGTACGCCGTGTATTTGCCCGTGGAGCTGTCATTCAGTCCCGCGTAGTCGTAAGTCACATTCTTACAGATGTAATCGTATATGGCCTTCACCTTGCCGTAATTCGTCTTTTTGCTCACGCCCAGGGAGGAGAGAACCCGCTCAACCTTCGCCGTCACCTGGTTCTCCTGCTGCTTGCTTGTGTAAAAACGCATCAAATACACGATGCTGTACTGAACCGTCCCATTCAGATTATGGGCGCTGGCCGCCATGGTGGCCCCCGCTAAATGCCACCGGATGTAGTCGCCTTCCCGCCCGGCGGTCTTGCTGTCTACAGACATTGCCTTATCTAAAACAGCATTTGCAGCTTCTTCCCTGCTGAGATTATTGGCCTGTACGTACACCACGGCCATTGCGCTCCGATTCACCATCTCCTGCCGCAGCTTCCTGGCCGCCCCGTCCATGGTCAGCGCGGATCCGCCTGCGCCGGCCCTGTCCTCTGGGAGCGCCGCCTCTTCGATCTCCCCCGGGCTGGCAATCTCCGCCTCTGGATACATGGGATTCACCCACGTGCATACAAACGCCTCCGACTCCCGCTTTGCCCCGGCGCGCCCGCCGTCGGCCGCCATTGCTTCCACAGAGAAAACGCCCAGCAGCAACCATACTGCCAGTATCCAGATTCCCCATCTCTTCTTCATAGCTTCTCACCTTAACCCTTCCTAAAATAAATCACCAGTTCCCTTTCTAAGTTCAGCTTACCATCTTTTTCGCCGTTGGTCACGCATTTTTTATCATTTTGAATTATTTTTCACCTTTTTATGAAACGGCGGACAGCTCCCGCCCAAACGCAAATTTATGAAATTTGCATTATATTCATATTTATTTCATTTTTTGCTCACAGTTTCATCACAAATATCTGTTAAATTAATATCATCCAAATGTTAAACATTTTTTGTTTCACATTCAGCCGGAGGCAAAACGGCTTCCGGCCCTCCTTTCATAATTCTATCTCCTTTTTTTTAATATAAGGACGCCACAGACTCTTTGCCCCCGAAAAGGGCAACAGAGTCTGTGGCATTTAAAAAATCTTTATTTCAGGTTGAATCCCTTTCGGATCTCTTCCAGCCCTTTTTCATCAATCGGAATAATCTCACCCTGGCTTTTCGACATGATAATCGACATGGCGCTGTATTCGGTGACTTCCAGCCGGTCAAAGGCATTGAGCATGGTGGGGCCCGTCACGATCAGACAGTCATTTTCCGCCAGAACAATGGGCGTGCTCTCGTTGAACATAGCCGCGATTTCCTCCGGCCGCGCAAGCGCCGTAAGCCCCGAAAATCTGGGAATGTCCCGCATCATAATATAGCTCTCCGGTATGGTCTTTGAGTCCAGCGGCTCGTCCGTGACGGCAAAAGCCATCGCGTGCCGGGGCTGGCACATGATAATGCTGCCCACCGCAGGGTGCGCCTGATAAATCGCCCTGTGCAGCGCCGCCGTGGCGTCCGGCTCTTTTCCCGCCTCTCTTCGCCCGCCGTCCACGGCAACCAGGTCTTCCGGCTCCAGATACAGCCTGTCCTTGCCCCTCGGCGTAACCGCAAACCGATCCGGATCCACCCGACTGGAAAAAGAACCCTGCACAGAGGTAAGAAGCCCCTGCCGGTACGCCCGCGCCGCAAAGGCGCAGATTTCGCCGCGCGCCGTTTTCTCCTCACTGGAATACCCTTCCGGTTCAAAGGCCTCCAGCCGGAAATCCTGCCCGGCCCGGCATTTCTCCAATGTTTCAAAAGGCAGCGGATTTAATTTTCCCAGAGCCGCCCCGTGCAGATGGGTTCTGGCCGCGTATTCCATAGTCTCAAACTTGCCGAACGCTTCCGGCAGGTTCCTCGCGCCCACCACGATGCCGTGATTTTCCAGCATAGCCGCGTCGCATCCCTGGCGGAAAACCTCCGCGATCCGGTCACCCAGCTCCTGGCTGCCGGTCATGGCATATTTCGCCATCCCTACCTTCCCGCATTCCAGCCATGAAAAAGGCGTAAGCCCCATATCCGGGATCTTGCGGACGATGGAAAAGGCCACCAACGCCGGCGGGTGCGCGTGCAGCACGGCTTTTAGCTCTTTTCTTGTCTCATAGAGCTTCTGATGAAAAGGATACTCACTGCTGGGCTTATGCCGGCCGATCACCGTCCCATCCGGCTTTATGCAGACCATATCCTCCTTTGTCAGCGAACCTTTGTCAATCGACCCCGGCGTGATCCACATATCGCCGTTTTCATCCTTAATGGACAGATTGCCTCCGGAAGTCGTCGTCAGTTTCTGATCGTACACCCTCCGTATATACTGCGCCAGCTGTTGCGCCGGGTGAAGCATTTGCATGTTCATCTATCATTGCCCCTTTCTCATAGTCCGTTTAGAAACGCCCTTTTTGTAACCTGAAGGTAATTCTCGTAATTTTTCTTCCAGAACTCCGTCTCCTGTGGCCGGTATTTTTCCACCGCAAAGGACTCCCGGATAATCGCCGCCGCGTCAGACTTTCGCACGCGCCCCAACGCCAAAAACTGAATCATGCCGTTGCCCGCCGCCGTGGCCTCCACCGGCCCGGCCACTGTTTCCTTTCCAGTGGCGTTGGCGATATACTGGCAAAAGCCCCTGTCCTGCACGGCGCCGCCCAACAGATATATTTTCTCAAATTTTTTCTGGCAGATGTCTTCCAGTTCCATGATCGCCTGCCTGTATTTAAACGCCAGCGACTCCATAATCACGCGGTAATAACCGCCCTGGCCCCGTATCTCGCTCTGGCCGGTTTGGGCCATGTATTTTTCCATGGCTTCTTCCATGTCCGCGGGCGCGATAAAAGACTCGTCGTCCACATCCATATAGCCGGCAAAGGCCTCCGCCTGGGCCGCCGCTTCCATCAGGAAATCATAATCCGCAGGCATTCCCTTTTTCCTCCAGCATTTGCGGATTTCCTGCACCAGCCACATGCCCATAATGGACTTCACCAGCTTGATCCGCCCAAAAGCCGCTCCCTCATTAGAAAATCCATGTTCAAACACTGCATCGTTTACAATCGGCTCGTCCAAAACCGTCCCGAGCACCGACCAGGTTCCCGAATTGATAAAGAGATATTCCCCCTCTTTTGCCGGAACCGCGTAGGCTGCAGACGCCGAATCGTGCTGCGCCGTGGCCACCAGCTTCACCCGGCCTTCCATCATGCCCGCCTGCTTCTGCACCTCTTCCAGAAATTCGCCCTTTACGCTCCCCGTCTCCAATACCGGCGGAAACAGGGCCGCGTCCATCCCCAGTTTCGACAAAATTTTCTGGGACCACCGCTTGTTTTTCATGTCATACATCTGGGTCGTGGACACGCCTGTGTACTCCAGGCTGCATTTCCCGGTGAGAAAATACCCCAGAATATCTGCCGTCATCAGAAAAGTCGCCGCATTCTGAGAAGCGTCTTTTTTCCTGCGCCGGATGCCCATCAGCTGGTAAACGGTGTTGTACCACATATTCTGAACGCCCGTCTCGTAAAAAAGCCCTTTTTCGCCAAACTGCCCGGCAAATATAGCGGGCATATCCGCGCTCTGGAGATCCCGGTATTGGTATGGATTGGCCGTCAGCTCCCCTTCGCTGTCGAGAAATCCAAAGTCAACGCCCCACGCGTCAATGCCTGCCGACTCATATTGGCCGCCTTCCCGGGCGCATGCCTGCAGTCCTTTTAAAATATTGTCATAAATATACAGAATGTCTGTGTAGATCCGGCTGTTCACCCGAATTCCGGCGTTGGGAAAACGATAGATTTCCTTTACCTGCATCCGCCCGTCCTCCAACGCGCATTCCACCAGCCTCCCACTGGAAGCGCCCAGATCAATGGCTATCACTTTTGTCTTCAAAAAGATCCCCTCCTCTCGCACTCGTTTTTTACTACAGCGACGCACGGGTCACATTCCGAAGCCAACGGTAAGACTTATACCGCCGGATGGCGAAGGGCAGCTTCAAAAGCTCGTCACAGCAGAGAACCACATACAGCCAGGGCATGGGAATATGTAATACGAACGCGCAGATAATTCCCAGAATGATGGAGCCGCCCCACAGGGAAAATCCGTCCAGATACAGCCCGTATTTCGTATCGCCGCCCGAGCGGAATATTCCCACGATCCAGGCACAGTTCATAGACTGGAATAAAGTCAAAAAGGCCATTACCAGCATCATGAACCCCAGATACGAACGGGCCTGATCCGATAGATTCAGCAACGCCCGGGCCACCGGGGAAATCAGCAGAATCAACGCTCCGCCAGCTACGCCCAGACATGCCGCCAGCTTCGTAAAGCGGGACGCGTAGATCTTCGCCAGATCCTCTTTGCCCTCTCCGATGGCTTTGCCGCAGACGATGGCCGCAGACGCCGCCACGCCCATGCTCACCACCATGGCCAGCTGCCGGCTTACCTGGGTCACGGAATGGGCCGCCACCGCTGCGCTGCCCAGATGCCCCACAATCGCCGTGATCGCCGCCATGCCCGCGCCCCAAGCCAGCTCGTTAAACATCACCGGCATGGAATATTTCAGAAAATCCTTGTGCAGAACGGGATTCCTGGCGAACAAGTCCTTCCAGTGAAACCGCACTGTGTCGTTGAATTTCCACCCGTAAATAATCACCACGCACACCTCGAAGATGCGGGCAATCAGCGTCCCTGTGGCCGCGCCCCGGATGCCCATGGCCGGAACGCCCAGAAATCCAAAAATAAATATAGCGTTACAGACCACATTGATTACCAAAGATATAGAATATGTCACTGTAGCGATTACCACACGCTCCACGCTGCGCATGACGTTGAAATACACAATCGTAATGCCTGAAAACACATACGAACAGGAAATGATTTTCAAATACTTGATTCCCTGCTCAATCACCTCTTTCTCCGAGGTGAACAGCCGCATCAGCGTTTCCGGCGCCGCCCAAACCGCCAGCGTAAACCCAATGGACACCAAAAGCCCAATTCGCAGAGTAATTCCCAGAACCTTCTCTATGGTCCGTGTGTCCCCTTTCCCCCAATACTGAGCCGTCAGCACCGCCGCCCCCGACGTAAGCCCGAAAAAAATCAGCGTCATGATAAAATAAATCTGCCCAGCCAAAGAAGAGGCGGACAAAACCGTCTCCCCCACTTTCCCCAGCATAATCACGTCCGCCGAGGTCACGCCTACATTAATTAGATTTTGAATTGCAATAGGGAGAACCAACGCAGCCACTGTCTTATAAAACTGTTTCTTTTCCACGTATCCACCTGCCTATTTTTCTTCCTTGTTTATGAGTAATATTATAAATACGGTCCAAAGATATGTCAATTCCCACGCTTCCCAAAATTTCCCCTGTACGTTTCCCCCTCTCACGAACGTTATAGCAGCATGTCCCGCAGCATTTTAACAGCCACCGCCGACAAAATGATCTCTGCGCACATGGACGCGTAGGGCATCCCATACAGAGGAACCAAATAGTTCAAAAGCGCCAGGACAGGAATCTCCAGAACGATTTTCCGCAGAAACGCAAACAGCAGCGATTTTCTCCCTTCGCCCACCGCCTGGAAAACGCCCACCGTCATATAGTCGACGCATATAAACGGCAGCGCCAGCAAAAATCCAAGCAAAAAACGCGCCCCGTAGGCCACCACCGCCGCATCCCCGATAAAAAAGCTCACCAGGCTCCTGGCGAATATGCCGCCGCCTATTACCACCGCCGCCATGAGAAGCAACGCCCGCTTCATCAGATACAGAACCGCCTGCTTCATCCGCGGACGATTCCCACTGGCAAAATTATACCCCACAAAGGGCATGACCCCCTGCGCCGCTCCCAGCGCAACCTGCATGGGCACCATCTGGATTTTCTGAACAATTCCCATAGCCGCGACTGCTTCCGAGCCATAAGCCATGGCGAAATTATTAAACACCGTCATCCCTGTGACATTCAAAAGATTCTGGACCGCCGCCGGAATTCCCACGCCAAACACGTCCGCCACGATCGGTTTTTGAATGGAAAACCGGCGTGGATCAATGCAGACGCAGGTAGTTCTTCTTCTTTTATAAAGCAAAATCAAAAAATACATACACGCTGCATAGTTTGACAAGCACGTGGCCAGACCCGCGCCCGCCGCTCCCATCCCCAACCCCCAGGGCAGAATGAAAACCGGGTCCAGAACTATATTCAGCAGACAGCCGCTCATGGTCCCCACGCTGGCGTGAAGGGAATTTCCCTCCGACCGCACCAGAAAAGCAAACACCACATTCAAAATAGATGGAACCGCGCCCAGAGAAATTGCCCACTTCATATACCCGGCCGTAGCCGCAAAGTTTCCCGCGTCCGCGCCCAGAAGCCCCAAAAGGGGATTTTGAAATATCCAGGTGAGAGCCGAAAACAGCGCGGCGCAAAAAAACGCACAGCAGAACCCAAAAGCCGAACAGTCCCGCACAGCGTCTGCATCCCCCTTGCCCAGCAGCCTGCTCATGGCGCTGGAAGTCCCCACTCCAAACAGATTATTCACCGCATTAAATGCCAGCAAAGCCGGCCCTGCCAGCGTTACCGCCGCCGTCTGCACCGGATCATTTAACATCCCCACAAAATATGTGTCCGCCAGATTATAAATCACCATCACCAGCGAGCTGATTACTGTGGGAATCGCCAGCTTTATGACCGCCGAAGAAACCTTTTCTTTCTCAAATAAACCAATATTGGTCTGTGCATTCAACTTAAGCTTCTCTCTTTCTTTTTGTTCTGTCTTATGATAAAATATATTCCGAAAGGAAGGATACGCCTTTGAAATACTCAACAAAATTAAGCGACGCCATCCACCTAATGGCATTTATCCATATTAACCCCAAACAGGATCTGAGCAGTTCCACTATTGCATACAGCATCCGCACCAACCCTTCCCACGTCCGCCAGCTGATGATGGCCCTGCGGAAAGCCGGCCTCCTCAACAGCTCCCAGGGACAGGCGAAGCCTTACCTGGCCAAACCCCTTGCGTCCATCACTTTGCTGGACGTATACCTGGCCGTGGAGGGACAAAAACCGCTTTTGCACCTGGACAACAATATTAACCCGGAATGCAATGTGGGCGTAAATATCCTCTATACCCTGCAGGATTATTACCAGCGCGTGCAAAACGCAGCCGAATCGGAAATGCAGAAAATAACGCTGGAAGACATCATTCAGGGCTTCTACCAACGCGTAAAAAATCAGCCCCTTAACTGGGACTGATTCCCGGAATTTTAATCCCACCAAAAGTACCATACGTCTGACTTTTCCAGCCCAGCCGCCAGCTCCGAAATTTTACAGGTTCGGGTTCCCTGGTCCACTCTATCCGGACAAAACGCATATTGCTCTTTGGCCGCCTCCAGGCTGTCCCTGCCATTAAGTCCCAGCGGCGCGTAGAACTCCATCACATCATGGGTGAAAACCGCCGGAATCACGCCATATTTCTCATGCCAATATTTACATATGTCAATCATTTCTTCCGGTGCCGGACACTCGTTCCAGCCGCCCATGGGCAGGTACCCGATAATCTCCCAGGGATTTTTCACCGGAATCTCCAAAAGCAGCGCGTCCGCCTCCAGCATCCCGTCGCAAAACGATCTGTATCCAATGAAATCATGCAGCTCATCGCCTTTGGTTTCCGTCCCGATGAAATCCTCCAGCCACTTTTGCCCCGCTTCCGGTCCCAAGTCTTCCATCAGATCCTCCATATATTGATCGAAACGCTCCTGTAATATCTCCTTGCCTTTCCCTTTGCAGCCAGCGATGATCTCGTCCCGGTTGTATTCGTCTTTCACGATCTCCCCCAGCCACTCCACCGCATACTCATCCATCAAAAAGACAGCCGGATAAAAGCCGCCCGCCTGACCGGCTTTCAGCGCCTCCCGGTAAGCCTGTCCCACCAGTTCGGGAGACGCGCCTTTTTCAAAAAGCGTGTACTTACACTGAAAACTTTCCGCCAGTTCTTTCATTTTCTCATCCATGTTATTTTCCCTCCCCGTCCGCTCTACAATATAATTCCGCTTTCGCCCGCAGCTCCTGCGCCGCTTTTTTCACATCCGCCGCGCCAAAAACAGCTGAGACGACCGCGACGCCGTCCATACCGCCGCCTTTTAACTCCGCCATATTCTCAAGGCCAATGCCCCCGATGGCGACGGCGGGAATGGATGCCAACTGACAGATTTTCCGCAGCTCTTCTACCGTGATGCGAATGGCGTTTTTCTTGGTGGGCGATGGGAATACTGCGCCTATGCCCAGATAATCCGCCCCCGCCGCCTCGGCCGCCTGAGCCTGGGCGATGGTCTTGGCAGTGGCTCCGATTATAAAATCATCCCCGACTCTTTTGCGGATCTGGGCCACTGGCGCGTCTTCAATCCCCACATGAACGCCGTCCGCGCCGCTTCTCAAAGCCACCTCCACATTATCATTAATAATAAGAGGCGCCTGATGCCGCCGGCAAATCTCTTTGACCCGCACGGCTTCCTCCGTAAACGCATCGTCCGCCAGCGTTTTTTCACGAAGCTGAATCATGGTGGCGCCGCCCGCCAGCGCGTCTTCGATCTGCTCATATAAAGTCTGCCTGCCCACCCAGCCGCTGTCCGTCACCGCATACAATAACAGCATGTCCTTACAGAATTTCATATCACGCCTCCTCCAATTCCAAAAGATATTTCTCTGCGTCCTCGCAAGTCATCAAACCGCTCATCACACAGGCCCCCGCCGCCTTGGTCTTTCGCACCGCCCTTATATTGCCCGCCCCGATGCCTCCGATGGCATAAACGGGAATGGAAACGCTTTTGCATATGCTCTCCAGGAAATCAAGCCCCCTCCCAGGCAGGCCCTTCTTACAATCCGTGTCAAATATATGCCCCGCCAGGATATAATTGCAGCCAAGCCTCTGCGCTTCCAGAGCTTCTTCAACCGAATGGCAGGATGAGCCGATTTTCTGAAAGCGCCTTTTATCTTCCGGCGAAAGCGTGCGCAGCGCCGGAAGAGGCAAGTGCACAAAAGAAGCCTTCAGCTGTATGGCAATCTTGGTGAAATTATGAAGAATGCACGGCGTATCAAATTTTTCACAGAGGGCCATCGCCCTCACCGCCAGCTCCCTGTACGCTTCCTCCGTTAAATCCTTTTCCCGGAGGATTATGCCTGCCGGATGGGCGGCGGCGATTTTCTCAATCCGCGCAAGAAACGCCTCCCGGCACAGCGTCCGGTTGGTCACGCATAAAATATCAGACATACAGATAATCATTCAGAACCGGCTGCAGCCCTTCCCCGGAAATGTCCCGATACATTTTGTCGAGGCTGCGGCTGTCGGCGATCTCAAATTGTTCATCGCCCTGCTGCCCGTCCAGCTCCTTTCCAGTGTATTTGCTCTCATGATCGCCGATGCCGGTGGAAACTCCGGCCGAAACCTTGGTGGCGGCAATTTTCACGATTCCATTCCTGAATTCGGCGCTTTCCCGGGAGGAAACGGTTATGCCCACAAAGGGCAGGAAAATCCGGTATGCGCAGACAATCTGACAGAGCTGTTTTTCGTGAACGTCCTGCGGATTGATTTTATCGTTGTTGATGATGGGGCGGAGTCTGGGGCAGGACAAAGACATCTCCGCCTGGGGATATTTCCGCTGGAGATAATACGCATGCAGTGCACTGGCCAATGCGTCTTTGCGAAAATCCGAAAGCCCTAAAAGCGCCGAAAACGCCACGCCGCGCATCCCGCCGCGCAAGGCCCGCTCTTGGGCGTCAAACCGGTATGGCCACACTCGCTTATGCCCCAGCAAATGCAAAGTCTCGTATTTCTCCTCGTCGTACGTCTCCTGGAAAACAGTGACGTAATCCGCCCCGCATTCATGGAGATAACGGTACTCTTCGGTATTCACCGGATAAATCTCAAGCCCCACCATGCGGAAATATTTCCGCGCCAGCCGGCAGGCTTCCCCGATATAGGCCACATCGCTTTTGGCGCGGCTCTCCCCTGTGAGAATCAATATCTCCTCCATGCCGCTTTTAGCAATAACTTCCATCTCATGCTCTATCTGCTCAAAGGTCAGCTTCATGCGGCTGATGTTATTGTAACAGTTAAACCCACAGTAAACACAGTAATTCTCACAGTAATTTGCGATATAAAGCGGCGTGAACAGATACACCGTGTTCCCGAAATGCCGGCTGGTTTCCAGACGCGCCCGCTGCGCCATCGCCTCCAGAAACGGCTCCGCCGCAGGGGAAAGCAGCGCCTTAAAATCCTCGATCGAACAGGCATCCCCCTCCAGCGCCGCCTTCACATCCTTTCCCGTATATTGGGAATAGTCAAAGGCATCCACCTGCGCCATCACGCGCTGGCAGACATCCGATTCAATCTTTTCCATACCCGGAAGGTACTCCATATGGCTCTTTCGGGCGGACGGATCTGTCTCCAGGCGATGCTTTTTTTCCAGCGCCTTGGGCGATAAATGTTCTGAATCTATAATAAATTGATTTTCCATATGAACGCTCCTTAATCGCGGAGGAACCCGGTCAGCGGATCGGACGCGGACGCGCCTCGCGTGAGGACTCTGCCAAGGCCCGCCAGATAGGCTTTCCGGCCAGCTTCAATGGCCTGGCGAAAAGCCGACGCCATCAGTGGAAGATTCCTGGCCGTGGCCAGTGCGGTGTTGGCCATAATGGCAGCCGCGCCCATCTCCATGGCTTCACAGGCCTGGGACGGTCTGCCGATCCCCGCATCCACGATAATGGGCAAATCGATCTCATCAATCAGAATCTGGATAAATTCTCTGGCCGCCAGTCCTTTGTTAGAACCGATGGGCGAAGCCAAGGGCATGATCGTGGCCGCGCCGGCGCTGACCAGATCGCGGGCCACATTCAGGTCGGGATACATATACGGCATAACCACAAAACCTTCTTTTGCCAGGATTTCCGTAGCCTTAACCGTCTCCTGGTTGTCCGGCAGCAGATACTTGGAGTCGCGCATGATCTCGATTTTAACAAAATCCCCGCAGCCCAGCTCTCTCGCAAGCCTGGCGATGCGCACCGCCTCCTGCGCGTTTCTGGCGCCGCTGGTGTTGGGTAAAAGCGTCACGCCCTTTGGTATAAAATCCAGAATATTCTCCTGCTCCCTGGTATTGGCGCGGCGCACCGCCAGCGTAATAATCTCCGCCCCCGCGTCCCGCACCGCCGCCTCGATGAGATTCAAAGAATATTTGCCGGAACCAAGTATGAAACGGGAATGAAACTCGCGCCCACCGATGATAAGCTTGTCACTGTCCATTGATTGTCCTCTCCTTCTATATAAATCATTGTGCCGCCAAAATCCGCAGAACCGCGTGCGCCTGGTGAGCCGCGCAGAGCGTCACCCGGGAGGAAAAAAGCCCCCCGCCCTCCGCCGCGTCACTGACTCCGTCCCCGCAGAGATAAAACCGGGACATCACTTTACGCGTCTTGATAAGATTCGCACTGCCAAGCCCCGCCATGCCGGACGCCGCCACCAGATACTTCTCCGGCATTGTCTCAAGAACCGCGCTGGCCAGCATAGCTTTATGCCGGGCATCGTCAAAAGCCTCACACACGACCTGGGCGCCGCCCAACAGCTCCCGGGCGTTTTCCTCCGTCACGCGGGCCGTGCGCGTCTCCAGCCGCACATAGGGAGCAATCTCCTTTAGATTCTCCGCCAGCGCCTCGGTCTTGTACCTGCCCACCTGAGACGCTTTGTACTGCTGCCGATTTAAATTGGCCACGTCCACTCTGTCAAAATCAATCAGTATGAGTCTGCCGATCCCCGCGCGGGCCAAAGATATGGCAATATTAGACCCCAGACCGCCCAGGCCGCAGACCGCGACCGCGGCGGATGAAAACTTCTCCTGCAGTTTTTCGCCATGACGCTTTCGCAGCGCGTCTCGCATCTCTTCTTCTGTAGGAATCAAATCAGCCACCTCCCACAAAACTGACCACTTCCACGCAGTCCCCCTCCGCCAGAGTCGTTTCCCCGTATTGGGATTTAGGGACGATCTCCCCGTTGCGCTCTATGGCAATCCGCGCAGAATCGTACTCGGTCATTTTCAAATATTCCTCCAGAGTCTTTCCCGCAATATCCAGACTCTCTCCGTTGATTTTCACCATATCATCCCCTCCGCGTAAAATAAAAGATGGCATTCATTATACAATGCTTTTCGTCCGCTGTCAATCAAACACACCCACCCGGTGATACGGCAGGCCATAGTCTTGCAGGATCTGCCCCTCCCTTTTATGGCAGGTGAAAAGCAAAACCTGCCGCTTGTGCTCAATCAGCCACTGCAGCGTTTCCATTAAACGCACTTCGTCATACATCACAAACACATCGTCCAGCACCACCGGCAAGGGTTCCTGACTGCACAGTATATCCCCCACGGCCATGCGCAGCGCAAAATACACCTGCTCCATGGTGCCGCGGCTTAACTGTTCCACCGGAATGTAACGGTCCTGGGCGCTGACGCCCATCTGCAGCTCTTTGTCAATCACTACCTGATGATATTTCCCCCTGGTAAGCTCCGCCAAAACCTCGGAAGTGCGCTGACAGATCTGACTTCCCACCTCATTTTGCAAACGCTGTCCGATCATGCCAATGACCTCCATGGCTAAGTCGATCCCTTCCATTTCCTCCTCCAAAGGGTCTTTGCCGCCCAGCCCTTTTCCCAGCGCGTCCTGATTATAGGCGTGAAGCCGCTGCGCCAGTTTTTCCAGCTCCAAAGACTTTTCCTTAAGCTCCTCTTCCTGATTATGTAAACGGCCTTTCATACGCTCAATCTGCCGGGTCAGCATCTCACGCTCCTCCCGCCGCCTGTCCCGAAGCCCGTCCAGCTTCCTCTTTCGCTTCCCCCGGACAAAAAGACAGCCGCACATCGCCAGCGCCCCGGCAATCACAGCGCCGCTTCGGGCTGGCTCAGGCAGGAACGCCGCCGCTGCCGCCATTATCACAACAATGCATGCCGCCGCCACATTCAGCAGCCTGCACCAAAGCGCCTGCTTTTTCATCTCGCCCTGCTCTTTTGCGTCCTCCAAATCCTGCCGCTCCCGCTCCAACTGGACAAGCTGACGCTTCTCCGCCCGAATCTTGTCCCCCAGCTGATGCACTTCCTGGTTTAAGTACAGCGTTTGCGAGGCCGCCTCTCCCTTCTTGGAATCCTCCTGGGCCTTTTTCAGCTTTAGTTCCCCCTGAAAAACCTTCTTCTGGTTTTTCAAAATCTGCATGGTTTTGCCCAGATTCAGGTCACTGTCCCCCGTCCCCTGGTAATTGGCCATGTAATTCTTAAGCTCCAGCGCCAAATCCTGATCGGTGACGCCCTTTGTCTGCCCGATGGACACGGTATTGTCGTAGACAATCTCGCTGACGTTCCCCAACAGCATGGACAAATCGCCCCGCTTCACCGACAGTTTTTCGCCGTCCGTTAAGCAGAAAAGCTCCGCCCGCACGTTGTCCTTCTGAAAATTCCGGTCCAGACAAAACACTTTGCCGCCGCTGGAAAAACGCATGGCCCCCGCATAATAATGCCCATACTCCCACGGTTCGTATCGGCTGTAAACGTCCTTCGCAGCTCCCCGCCCTCTCAAACGGCGCATCCCGAACAGCATACACTTCAAAAAAGTGTGCAGGGTAGTTTTCCCACTCTCATTCGGCCCATATATCAGATTTAAACCCTCCTGAAAAGGAACTTTCGTATCCTGCAGTTTTCCAAAATTTTTTACATGAAGTTCTTCAATAACCATAGTTCACCTCTGTTTATAGGCTTCTCCACCCGAAACGCCCTTTTATAATTTTAACACAGCCGCCGTTTAATTACAATCTTTGCGCTGCCCACCACAAACGTCAAAGCCCGTCGAAGTCCAGCATTTATGCGCTTTAGCAAAGGATTTGTCGAACGATTTTTATTTCAAAATGTACATGCCTGCTATATAATAACTTTAGGAAGACAGGGAATAGGTTCCAGCTATGAACGATTTTTGAAGGAGGGTTATATGTTACAAAAAATCATGGACATGCAGATCTTACTGTATGCAATGGCGGGAATGGGCGCACTGGGCGCGCTGGGAATGGCCGTCATACGTCTCAGTTACAAAAGAAGGCTGCAAAAGGACAACAGCCTGACGAACTTAAAAGAAAAATGGCTGAAACATTGCAGCTGCCGCGACGAGCTGATGCGCCGGATGAACCGCTGGGCATGGATGCCTTCTCTGGTCTGTGCCTTCCTGTTGTGTCTGTCCGTGCTCATTTCCAAAATATTTTTACATACCGGCATGGTTCCTTCCATATATTTCCGGACAGGCATTGCCGTTCCGGTGGCGCTTCTGATTGTTCGGCAGGCATTTGATTTTTCTTACAAAGAGGATACAATCCATCATTCCATGGCAAACTATATAGAAGAAAGCTGCCGTCAGGCCGCCGCTGTCCAAGCCTCCGCCGCAGCCAGCCGGGAACAGCAGGACGCTATGGTGGATTATGTGGCCGGAGGCATCCGGGAGAGCTCCGGAGAAAAAGGACGGTTCGGCGAGCTTTTGTCCCCGGAAGAAGAAGAGATCATGCGGGAAGTAATCCGGGAATTTATGGGGTAAAATGTTGCGAAAAACCCGTTTATTTGCTACACTAAATCTAAAGACAAAATGAAAGGGTGATAAAACATGAGCGATAAAATAACTTTTGATTATTCAAAAGCGGAGTCTTTTTTAGGCGCCAACGAGATACCTGCCATGAAGGAGTGGACCATGGCCGCAAAGGAAAAACTGATGGCCAGAAACGGTCTGGGCAACGATTTCCTGGGATGGATCGACCTTCCCGAAAATTATGATAAGGAAGAATTCGACCGGATCAAAAAGGCGGCCGCAAAAATCCAGGAAGATTCCCAGGTTCTGCTTGTAATCGGCATCGGAGGCTCTTATCTGGGCGCGCGCGCGGCCATTGAGTTTTTAAGACACGGCTTCTATAATCAGATAAGCCCTAAGCTTCGCAAAACTCCGGAAATATATTATGTGGGCAACAGCATCAGCAGCTCCTATATCCAGGGTCTGATCGATGTAATCGGCGACAGAGACTTTTCCATCAATATGATTTCCAAATCCGGCACAACCACGGAACCGGCCATCGCGTTCCGCGTTTTCAAAGCGCTTCTTGAGAAGAAATACGGAAAAGAAGCGGCAGCCAAGAGAATCTACGCCACCACCGATAAAGCCCGCGGCACTTTGAAAAACCTGGCCACGGAAGAAGGCTACGAATCCTTCGTGGTTCCAGACGATGTGGGCGGACGTTTCTCCGTTTTGACAGCTGTGGGCCTGCTTCCCATCGCCGTCAGCGGCGCGGACATTGACAAGCTGATGGAAGGCGCAGCCGCCGGACGCAAAATGGCCCTGGAAAACGATTTTGAAGAAAACGACGCCCTCAAGTACGCCGCTGTGCGCAACGCGCTGCACCGGAAGGGCAAAAGTGTGGAAATACTGGCCAACTACGAACCCAGCCTCCACTATATATCCGAATGGTGGAAGCAGCTGTACGGCGAAAGCGAAGGAAAAGACGGCAAAGGCATCTTCCCGGCCTCCGTGGATCTGACGACGGACCTTCATTCTATGGGGCAATTTATCCAGGACGGTTCCCGAATCATGTTTGAAACCGTATTGAACGTGGAAACTTCCCGGGATGAAATCGTACTGCAGGAAGAGCCCGTGGACCTGGACGGATTAAACTACCTGGCCGGCAAAAACGTAGATTTCATCAACAAAAGCGCCATGAACGGAACAATCCTCGCCCACACCGACGGACAAGTTCCCAATTTAATGGTTCATATCCCGGCCCAAAACGAATTCTTCCTGGGTCAATTATTCTATTTCTTTGAATTTGCCTGCGGCGTCAGCGGATACGTGCTGGGCGTAAATCCATTCGACCAGCCAGGCGTTGAAAGCTATAAAAAGAATATGTTTGCCCTTCTCGGCAAACCCGGATTTGAAAAAGAGCGCGAAGAACTGTTGAAAAGGTTATAAATTCCTGCTATAATTATGCGGAACAGCAGAATCACCCTTAG
>CAOJVE010000006.1 GCA_948444865.1 uncultured Lachnospiraceae bacterium | reverse complement strand
TACCATATTCCAACAAACCTGTTTCAGCCACTTCATGAGCCAAATCATAGATGTCTTTGCCTTCCGTCTCAATATCCCATTCTTTTGCGATCCGAATCAGTTTTTCAGGATCTTTTACTTTATAGTTACCATCTGCAGATGTCTCATACAGTGTGTGGCAGATTTCACGTCCGTGATCGGAGTGGGTTGCAGCGCCGCCTGCTGTAAATCTCAGGAAATTCCTACCAACAATACCGTGAACGTCACATCCGCAAATACCTCTCGGCGCTTTCGCAGTAATACGGCATGGACCCATAGAACAAATCTTACAGCATGCGCCAGATTCACCAAACTTACAGTGGGGAGTCTGGTTCTTTACACGCATCTGCCAGGAATCGGCTCCAACTTTTGCCCCAGTCTCCAGAAGCCGCTCGGTAGCCGCTTCAAATTCTTCCACTGTGGTTAACTTGAACTCACTCATTAATAAACCTCCTTAAAATAAATGTGGCATTCTCATCTAAATAATATAATCCATCTAACAGGGAATGTAAACCCCCATAATTTTCCCCTCTGCATACAGGGCGAATGCCATTTTGCTTTACAAGTGCAGACGTTGTACAATCTCCCGAACTGCTTTTTTCACAGGTGAATCATCCGGAAGCTGTACAGTGGGCTTTCCATCACAGTCAAATTCATAAACTGTGTCATCGTGGGGCACAACCCCCAACAATTCCAGCCCCTGCTTTTCAATTTCTTCCCGAGTGCCATCGTTTAACACGCCGCCAGGCGCTCGGTTCACGATTAGGCCAACGGTTTTGGGCTTCATGCCGCAATCCCGAATCAACTGGGCAATGCGCCCTACAGCCTGCACGCCTCTTCTGGAGCAGTCGCTGACTAAAATCGCCGTCTCCATGCTTGGCAGAATACCACGGCTGATATGTTCCATTCCCGCCTCATTATCCACCACAAAAATCGGATAATTGTTCTGCAGCCGCGTCAGCTGCGATTGAAGCAGCCCGTTTACAAAACAATAACAGCCTTTTCCCTGGGTACGTCCCATGACCAACATGTCAAAATCGTCATCTTCGATGATCGCCCGCTGAAATTGAATTTCCGCATAGTCCGCTTTTGACATACTGGGTGGAATCGGACTCTCCTTGGCAATCTCCGCCTGCGCTATTTCTTCGCGGATATCCCCCAGGGTCTTCTCCACTTCCACGCCCAGCACTTCATTTAAGTTGGAATTTGCATCTGCATCGACCGCCAAGATCGGGCCTTTCCCCATTTCGCCAAGATATTGGATGATTAGCCCGCATAAAGTTGTCTTTCCTACTCCGCCTTTGCCGGCGACAGCAATCACATGTGCCATCAGGTTCCCTCCAAAATCATATTGTTTTTTGTAAAACTTTTTTGGAATTTTCATTCCATCCACTATTCAGTCTTATTTCCTTCATAGTCACAAACAATGCATAGTTGCCTGCGGCTATTCCTTTATATTCTGCAGCCGTCCGCTTTCAGACCGACCGCTCGTAAACGCTCAGATCACTGAGCGGATACCCGCTTTGTTCAAAATCTCCGTGGGATTCTCCCAGGTATTCAGCGCATACAGATGGATGCCTTCCACACCCAGAGCCATATACTCCAAAATCTGATCCACGGTATATGCGATGCCTTCCTGCCGAAACGCTTCCAGCGCTTCCGGACGCTTTTTGCCATCCCCGTCCGTGTCGAACCAATGACGGGAAATCACTTCCGCAAGTTTGCGGGGAATCGCGCATCCATTCCGGGATAAGCACATATTAATAACGGCCTCCCTGTTCAGCACAGGCATTACGCCCACATCCACCGGCATCGTAACGCCGGCAGTCCGGATTGCGTCCAACCAGTATTTGAACTGTTCCATGTCAAAAGTAAGCTGCGTCATAATATAATCCGCGCCCTCGTCCTGTTTCTGCTTCAGATGGGCTATGTCCGCTTCCAGGGACCGACAGGCGATATGCCCTTCCGGCGACCCGGCCACGGCAATTTCGAACTTGTCTCCAAACTCTCTGCGAACATAACTGACCAGCTCCGTGGCATACGAGAAGTCGCCTCCGGTGCCCGTCCAGCCTTCCGGCAGATCTCCCCGCACCGCCAGCATATGGTCAACGCCGTTATCCAGATAGCTCTGCAGCTTTTCTTTAATCTCTTCCTTTGTATTGCCTATACATGTGAAATGGGTGACCGGAACCGTGTCGTTGTCCGCTTCCAGAATCTTTCTGCAGACGTCCATGTTTTTACCCACATTGGTCCCGCCCGCTCCGTATGTACAGGAAATATAGTCCGGATTAAACGCATACAGATGTTCCAGACAATCCGTCAGCTTATCCATGCCTTTATCGGTTTTCGGCGGAAACACTTCAAAGGAAAGAAGTGTTCTCTTTTTCATCATCTCTGCCAAACGCTTTTTCATACTGTTCCCCAGCTTCATTCTACTCGACCTTCATTTATTCCGCGCATTCAAGTTCCACAATGCTGTTGGCCAGATCCACCATACGGATGGTTCCCTGCACCGTCTTCTCGTCGCCCATTACGTCACGAATCCGCAGGGTTTCCCCTTCCACGTCAATTCGACTCACATTTTTCAGAATCGTGCTTCCATCCCGTTTTCTGATTACCGTTGCCAAGCACATAATTATGCCTCCTTTATCTGCTCTTTTACCTGCGCCAACGCCAAACTAAAACGCATATTCGCCTTCTGGAAATCCGCTACGCCGTCCCGGATGGTCTTCGCAGCGTCAAACATCTCTAATTTTTCCAAATTATCGGCCATCTGATCCAGTTCCGCCGCATGATGCTCGTTATGCTGCACCATATAGGCCAGCACAGCCACAGTTTCCTGCTTGCAATCTCCGCTTTGGCACCCATCTTCTCCATGATGGCCACAATGTTCATGGTTATGGCCGTGAGGGCAGCCCCCCTGGTGTTCTCCGTGTCCATGGTCATGGGAAATAACATTACCATTCTCGTCTTTAATTAAATGCATATCCCGCTCCTTTCTATCAACGGCCTGACTCCCACAAGATATATTTATGGAAAGTTCATTTCTGGCATGAATTTATCAAGCGCTTGTAATTATACAACTTTATCAGATTTTTTTCAAGGAAATCTTATTAATTTTTTATAAAAAAACACAAAATCTTTTTCGTAAATCTATGCCAAATTATGCAAAACCGCTTATTAAGCCCTTTCAGGGGTCTTAAGGGATTTATTATTTTTGTAATACTTTTCTTGCATTAACTTCACATTTATATGATATACTCCACGAATAATTCCTAGATTTATTCCGAACGCCCCTGCGAATTTCGGGGATTTTGCAAATGTTCATGTTATTTAAGGAGGTTTTTATGTCAGCAACGGCTTTGGCTAACACGATCAAACTGAATTCAGGAAATGATATGCCCCTTCTGGGGCTTGGCGTATATAAGGCAACCGGCGAACGGGAAGTGGAACGGGCCATCGGCTGGGCGGTAAAGGCCGGCTACCGGCTCATCGACACTGCTTCCGCCTACAAAAACGAAGACGGCGTGGGCCGCGGCGTCCGGGAATGCGGCGTAAACCGCAGCGATCTCTTTATCACCACAAAGATCTGGAACAACGCCCAGCGGCTGGGGGACGTGGAAGGTCCTTTTTCCCGAAGCCTGGAAAGGCTGATGACCGATTATGTGGACCTCTATCTGATCCACTGGCCGGTGCCCGGCTGCTACCTAAGCACCTGGAAGGAACTGGAAAAGCTTTACGAGCAGGGCCGCGCCCGCTCCATCGGCGTTAGCAATTTTGAACCGCGCCATCTGGAGGAGCTGGCCAGCGTGGCGAAGATTACGCCCGCCGTCAACCAGATTGAATTCCACCCCTACTGGTATCAGAAGAAAACGCTGGATTACTGCCAGTCCAAGGGAATCGCCGTACAGGCCTATGCGCCGCTGGCGCGGGGCGCCTATCTGGATGACGACGTAATCTGCATCCTCGCCACCAAATACGGCAAGACGCCCGCTCAGATCGGCCTGCGCTGGATTCTGCAAAAGGGCGTGGCCGTCATCCCCAAATCCACCCAGGAAAAGCGCATTATCGGCAACGGGGAAATTTTCGATTTCTCGCTGGAGCCGGAGGACATGGACGCGATCGACCAGCTGAACCGTGACTACCGCAGCGCTTCCATCCCCGACGATCTAAAAGACGTCGCCTTCTGAAATCGCGAATCCTTTCCAGCCAGCTAAAGTTTGGGCAAAATAAACAAATACGGAACGAATCCAAAATAGTTTCAAACTCCGTTTTGTTTATTTTGCCCAAATTCAATTGCCTATTTTATTCCCAGGGCAGCGCCGGCGATTCCACTTTTTTATCCCGCAGCATCAGATCATTCACCGCGTCGGCGGCAGGCTTATCTTCAAAGAGGGCTTTACAGACCTCTGTCACAATGGGCATTTCAATCTGGTATTTCTCGGCCAGGCCTTTGGCGGCTTTTGCCGAATACACGCCTTCCACCACCATTTTCACCTCATCCATCGCTTCCTTCATGGTGCGCCCCTGGCCGATCAGATAACCGGCCCGCCGGTTCCGGCTGTGAACGCTGGCGCAGGTGACGATCAGATCGCCCATGCCGGAAAGTCCGTAAAACGTCTCCATCTTTGCGCCCATGCGCACGCCCAGCCGGCAGATCTCCGCCACGCCGCGGGTGATCAGCGCCGCTTTCGTATTGTCCCCATATCCTAAGCCGTCCGCCACGCCGGCCGCCAGAGCGATTACGTTTTTCAGCGCCGCGCCCAGCTCCACGCCCAGCATATCCGGCGTGGTGTACACCCGAAACACAGGACTCATAAAAATGGATTGGAGGTATTCCGCCGTCTTTTGGGTCCTTGAGCTGACCACGCAGGTGGTGGGCATCTTCCTTCCCACTTCCTCCGCATGGCTGGGCCCGGACAGCACGCTTACGTCCGCCTGGGGAATTTCCTCCTCGATAATCTCGCTTAAGGTCATCAGCGTCGCTTCTTCAACTCCTTTGGCCACGTTCACTATCCGCTGCCCCTGCTTGAGATATTTCCCGATCCGATGCGCCGTCTGCCTGGTAAACGGGGACGGCACGGCCAGCACGATCACGTCTTTGTCCCGCGTGGATTCTTCCAGATCATTGGTAAAAGAAATGGTCTGCGGAATCTTCACCCCGGGCAGCTTTTCGCTGTGCTCGTGGGTTTCATTAAGCATCCGCACCTCTTCCTCAAATGTGGACCAGACCTGCACCCGATGCCCATTGTTGTCCAAAAGCACGGCCAGAGCCGTCCCCCAGCTTCCTGCGCCCAGTATACCGATTTTCGCCATAATCATTCCTCCTGCTTTGAAAATGTCACTTTGCTCTCTGTGCCGGCAAGCAGCCGCCGGATATTTTCCCGATGCCGGTAAATCGCCAGCAGCGTAAGCGCCCCCATCACAATATACAATTCCGTCCGCTCTTTATTTCCCAGACCGTAGCTGCCCATCTGCCCAAATACGACCGTCAGCGCCATCGTCACCAGATAACTGGCGATGGAGCACAGGGAAACATAGCGGAAAAGAAAAAACAGCGTGAAAAAGACAACTGCCGCAATCAAAAACAGCCGTATGTCAAACGCCAGCAGCATCCCCACCGACGCCGCGATTCCTTTTCCCCCTTTAAAACCCATGGTCACGGGAAAATTGTGGCCCAGCACGCATCCCGCCGCCCCGTACAATTCTAAAAGCGGCAGAATCCCCCGGTGGCTTTTTCCAAATAACAGGCTGACCAGCCACACGGCCAGCACGCATTTTAAACAGTCGCACAGAAGCGTGATCGCCGCCGCCTTTTTTCCCATGGTACGCAGCGCGTTGGTGGTTCCGGCGTTGCCGCTTCCGTGCTCCCGAATGTCCATATGATGCGCTTTTCCCAGAAAATACGAGGTCTGAAACAGACCAAACACATATCCGATGGCCAGGCATGCAATCCGAATCATTTTCCCTCCTTACGCTCCCTGATGATGAATCTCAGCGGAGTCCCTTCAAATCCAAAAGCGTCCCGGATGCGGTTTTCCAGATACCGGGTATACGAAAAATGCATGAGCTTCTTGCTGTTTACAAAAAGCACAAAGGTGGGCGGCTTCACCGACACCTGGGTCATATAGAAGATTTTCAGCCGCTTTCCCTTGTCCGAGGGCGGCTGCTGCAAGGCCACCGCCTCCGTGAGAATCTCGTTTAAGACGCCCGTCTGAATCCGCATGGCATGGTTCTGGATCACCGCGTCGATCGTATCGAACAGGCGGGGAAGCCGCTGGCCGGTCTTGGCCGATATGAACAATAGCTTGGCGTAAGGCATGAAGGAGAGCACCTCCCGCACCCGGTCTGTGTAGCGATAGATGGTCTTCTCGTTTTTCTCCACCAGATCCCATTTGTTCACGGCCACGATCACGCCTTTTCCCTTTTCATGGGCGATGCCGGCGATCTTTGCGTCCTGCTCGGTAACGCCTTCGGACGCGTCAATCACGATCATCGCCACATCCGCGCGCTCCACGGCCGTCACGGCCCGGATCACGCTGTACCGCTCCAGGTCCTCTTTGACTTTGCTCTTGCGGCGAAGCCCGGCGGTGTCAATAAATATATATTCCTGTCCGTTTCTTTTTACCGCGGCGTCGATGGCGTCCCGGGTGGTTCCGGCAATGTCCGACACGATCACCCGGTCCTCGCCGAGAATTTTATTTACAATAGAAGATTTCCCCACATTGGGCTTTCCTATGATAGCAATCCGGGGAATGTCCGATTCCTCGCTCTCTTTGGCGTCCTCTGGGAAGCCCTCGATCACTTTATCCAGCAGTTCCCCCAGGCCCAGCTTGCCGGCCGCGGAGATGGGAATCGGATCGCCCATGCCCAGGTTGTAAAATTCATAGACATCCACATCGAACTTCTGGTTGTCCACCTTGTTCACCGCCAGCGCCACCGGCTTTTTGCTCCGGCGCAGCATGTCCGCCACCTTCGCGTCCGCGTCCACAAGCCCCTGGCGCACGTCCACCAGGAACACGATCACGTCCGCCGTGTCGATGGCGATCTGCGCCTGCTCCCGCATCTGGGATAAAATCACGTCGCCGCTGTCCGGCTCGATGCCGCCGGTGTCTATCATGGTAAAATTCCTGCCCAGCCACTCCACGTCCGCATAAATGCGGTCCCGGGTCACGCCGGGGGTTTCCTTTACAATCGAAATCTTTTCGCCGGCCAGCCGGTTAAACAGGGTCGATTTCCCCACATTCGGCCTGCCCACAATGGCTACGATCGGTTTGCTCATATATCTGCCTCCTTTTATGCTTTCCTTTTGCCAAAGCCCCCAGCGCCGCCTGCAGCAAATCCTCCCCGGCCGGGTCCGTCACAACAATCGGCACGTTTAGGCGCCGCTCCAGCTCGGCCACGGTCCAGTCGTCGAGAAACGTCTCTTCCCCACTCCTTAGCATGTTGCACGGAATCAGAAGCCTCTCCCCCAAGGGCCGCCCTTTTAGCCGTTCCCACAAATCCTGCCCCGTCAAAAGCCCGGACACCGTGATGCTCTCCCCGAAGAAACGGTTTTCCACAGGAAAAACCTCTATGCGCGTCCGGGGAAACTTCCTCTGCAGTTCTTTCATATACCGTTCCAGAAAAGGCGCCGCCAGCGCTCCGGTGGCCAGGCTGCCCTGTATCGCCCGGTCATCGCCGTGCTGCGCCTCTAAAGCCTCCATAAACTCTTCTTCCAGAAGACGCAGCATGCCCACCCCGTTTTCCAGCTGGGGATAACCGTCGTAATCCGCCTGGGCGGGCAGCGGCCGACCGGCCAGAAGATACCACTCGTCGCTGGCATAGACGAACCCCGCGCCCCATTGGCGCCGCAGACGCTCCTGCCAGCGCCCGATCTGATCCAATACCTCCCGCGCTTCCTCCCGGCTAAAAAGCGTAAGGGGGAAAAGCCCTTCCCGGTAGCGGGTCAGCCCCACCGGAACCACCGAAAGACTTCGCATATGGGGCAGAAGCCCGGCCAAATCCCCGATGGTTTTTTCCAGAATTTCCCCGTCGTTTAGCCCTTTGCAGAGCACGATCTGCCCGTTTAGCTCAATGCCCGCCTGCGCCAGATATTTTAATTTCTCCATAATGTCCCCGGCAAAACGGTTGTGCAGCATTTTGCAGCGCAGATCCGTGTCCGTCGCATGCACAGACACGTTGATGGGCGAAAAGTGATACTGCGCCACCCGCGCAAGTTCCTCCCAGTCCATGTTGGTCAGCGTGATGTAATTGCCCTGGAGAAAAGAAAGCCGGGAATCGTCATCCTTAAAATACAGCGTTTCCCGCATTCCCGGCGGCATCTGGTCGATAAAGCAGAACAGACACCGGTTGGAGCAGGAGCGGTAATCATCCATCAGGCTGTTTTCAAATTCCGCGCCCAGCTCTTCGTCGTAATCCTTCTCCACCTCGTAAACCCACTGCTCCCCGTCCTCTTTTTCCACCGACAGCTCCACATATTCTTCCCGCATCTCATATTCGTAGTCAAAAACATCCCGGATGGGCCGCCCGTTGATTTCCAGCAGGCGGTCGCCGGGGGCAAGTCCCAGCTCCCAGGCGATGCCGCCTTCCTTCACAGTCCTGATTTTGTGGCCTTTGGGGGCCCTTTTTTTATCTGCCATACGATTTCCTCTCCATTTGCTTTCCCTATCATACCAATTTTATAAATAAAAAGCAATAAATTTCCTTGACTGGCTTTATGCCAAATGTTATAACTGAATAAGGAAGGGAATACCAATGATACAATATGGAGGTTTACTATGTCCAACACAGAACTACTGGAACAACCTATGACTGTGGCTCCTTTAAAGATCGCAGCCCTGGCAGGATGCCAGACCTTGGCAAAAGAAGTGGACGCGAAGCTGGTCCGTCTGCGCAAAGGCATGACAGACCACGACAAATCCGGAATACGGCTTCCCGGATACAACGCGGACACTTTTCTGATCGACTGTGAATGTCCCCGCTTTGGCACCGGGGAAGGAAAAGCCTACATTAAGGAATCCGTGCGCGGCGTGGACTTATTTATCATGGCGGACGTCACCAATTACAGCCTGACTTACACCGTTTGCGGCCACGAAAACCATATGTCCCCTGACAACCATTATCAGGATCTGAAGCGGATCATCTCCGCAGCCAACGGCAAGGCGCACCGGATTAACGTGGTTATGCCCTTTCTGTACGAAGGCAGACAGCACAGACGCTCCAAGCGGGAATCCCTGGACTGCGCGCTGGCGCTGCAGGAACTGGCGGATATGGGAGTTTCCAATATCCTCACCTTTGACGCGCATGATCCCAGGGTGCAGAACTCCATCCCCTTAAAAGGATTTGACAGTTTCTTCCCCACCTATCAGTTCCTGAAAGCCCTGATTAAAAACGTGCCCGATTTCCATACAGACAACGACCATTTGATGATCATCAGCCCAGACGAAGGCGCCATGTCCAGAGCCGTGTATTTCTCCAATATTTTAGGCGTGGATATGGGCATGTTCTATAAGCGGAGGGACTATTCCACCATCGTCGGCGGCAAGAACCCCATCGTTGCGCATGAATTTCTGGGGGCTTCTGTGGAGGGAAAAGACGTGGTTATCATTGATGACATGATTTCTTCCGGCGGCAGCATGCTGGACGTGGCGGTTCAGTTAAAGGAACGGAACGCCAACCGGGTCTTCATATGCACCACCTTCGGCCTGTTCACCGACGGACTGGCCAAGTTCGATGAATTTTATGAAAAAGGATACATCTACCGGCTGATTACCACGAACTTAAATTACCGCATCCCGGAGCTGCTGGAACGACCCTATTACATTGAGGCCAATATGAGCAAATATCTGGCCAATATTATGGATAACATCAATCACGACATATCTGTGGAAAAAGTACGGTCACATAACGATAAGATTATTAAGCTGCTGGAGAAAACGAAACATCGTTGATGGACAGCAAAAAATAAAAGTGCATTATGCCTGTGATCACATAGGCATAGCGCACTTTTTTATTTTCACTAGGAAATTCCCCCGCAGCGTGATCTATAAGGCGCCGAACGACGAGCAAACCCTACCGCAGCGCCAAAAACGCCGCCAGATTCCCCCGCTTTCCCTTAGAAGCCCGATGGGAAAATAAAAACTCTGGATTGCAGCAAGTGCACAGTCCGGGCAGGGCGATTTTTTCCTCCCGCACCCCGGCCTCCAGGAAAATCTGCCGGTTGGCCTCCCAGAGATCCAGCTGGTATTTCCCGTTTTCTTTTTGGTAAAACAGGCGGTCCCACAGCTTTTCGTCGAACGCTTCCCGGAATTTCTCAATCACGTCGCCGCTGACCTCGTAGCAGTCCTGACAGATGGACGGGCCGATGGCCACGACCAGATCCTCCGGGGCGGTTTTGTATTCCCGCTCCATGGCCTCCACCGTGGCTTTTCCGATTTTGCCCACCGTGCCCTTCCAGCCGGAATGGGAAAGCCCGATGGCGCGTTTGACCGGGTCCACGAGATAGAGCGGCACGCAGTCCGCGTAAAAAGTGGCCAGCGTCACCCCCGGCGCGTTTGTGATCATGCCGTCCACGTCATGGTAAGGCCGGGGCTTTGTCAGGCCGCAGCCCCGGTCCGCCGCCGTGACCGTCCGCACGTTGGCCGTGTGGGTCTGGTCCGAGGCGACTGCGCTGTCCAGGGAAAATCCGATGGCCTTTGCGATTCTTTTATAATTTTCCAGGACGGCCGCCTCTTCATCGCCCCTGGAAAAGCTTAAGTTCATGGAGGCGCAGACTCCCTGGCTTACGCCGCCCAAGCGCGTGCTGAATCCGTGAATGACCGCGCCGGTTTCTTCCAGGATCGGATAGACCAGGTAGGGCACGTCCCCGTCCCAGCGCACCTTGGTCCGCCGCTCTCCTTCGTTTTTCCAATTAATTTCCATCTGCATGTTTTCCCCCTTTTTGCATGCGCGGGCCGCCGTCACCACGCCGCTCCGCCGCAGAAATCAAACGCGTTTTTCACCAGCGAAAGCGTCTCCCCGTCGACGCCCACCGCGTCGAACCGGCAGGGCGTTTCCCCGGAAATCCGTTTCTGCGCCCGATATAAAAGAGCCGCCCGGCAGATCCGCCGCCGCTTCCGCATGTCCACCGCCTCCAAAGCCCCGCCCCGGCTTTTGTCCCGACGGTATTTGACTTCCACGAAGACCAGATAATCTCCGTCTCTGGCGACCAAGTCGATTTCCCCGGCCTGGTTCCGGTAATTTCGCTGCAGGATTTCATAACCCTGTCTTTCCAGAAAATCCGCCGCCCGCGCTTCATAACGGCTGCCCACTTCCCGTTTATTCATGGACGCGCCCTTCGGCGTTTTCAAAAAATTTTTTCAGAAAGCTTTTCCGGTGTATGGGACTGGGGCCGTATTTTCGCAGCGCCTCCATGTGGGCTTCGCTTCCGTAGCCCTTGTGGGCCGCAAAACCGTACTGGGGCATCTCCTGATCGTACCGCAGCATCAGCCGGTCCCTGGTCACTTTGGCCACAACGCTGGCCGCCGCGATGGACAGGCTCCTGGAATCCCCGTGGATCAGCGGAACCTGGGGAATAACGATCCACGGGATGGTCACCGCGTCGTTTAAAAGAAGCTGCGGCTGGGGCGAGAGCTTTTCCACCGCTTCCTGCATAGCCTCATAGGTAGCCTGGAGGATGTTAATCTCATCGATCCGCGCCGGGCTGGCATAGCCCACCCCAACGGCCACGGCTTTTTCAAGGATCACCGGGTAAAGCTCCTCCCTTCGCTTCGGCGAAAGCTTTTTGGAGTCGTTGAGATACAGGATCGAGCAGTCCGGCGGCAAAATCACGGCCCCGGCCACCACCGGCCCGGCCAGCGGCCCCCGGCCGGCCTCGTCCACGCCGCACACAAACCCCGCGTGGGCGTATTTTCGTTCGTACTCCTGCATCCGGTAAATCCGCTCCCGCTCCCGCTTCAGCCTTTCTTGGGCCCTTTCGTATTTTGTGAGAAGATTCCGCACGCCCTTGCGGCTGTCTTCCCGGTACTTTTCAAAGAGCGCCGGATCGAACTCTTCGCCGGCCGCCGCAAACTCTTCCTGTATTTCCCGAATCGTTTTCATCTTTTTGTCAATCCTTCTGAATCAAAAAAGCGTCTTCCAACGCCAGCCAGTTGGCCCGCCACCAGCGCATGATCTGCCAGTAGCCCATCCCCTGCAGCCCGTATTTTTTCACCAGAGAAAACTTCGCCGCCAGGCTTCGCACGTCCTCGAACCAGACTTCATGCTCCACGTCTTCCTGCCAGTAGCGAAAATGCGGCGACTGGGCCGTCTCGTCGTATTGAATCCGCGCATAGTGGGCGATGGCGATCTGCACCGCCTCCACGTTCCCGATGGTGTTGGCCGCGGTGACGCCCTTCACAAAAGGCAGCGGCCAATCGTATCCATAATTGGGAATCCCCAGGCGTATCTTGGCGGCGGGGATTTCCGTGAGCGCGTACAGCACCACCTGTTCTACATTATGTATGGGGGCCACCGCCATATTCGGCCCGTATTTGTAGCCCCACTCGTAGGTCATCAAAAGCACGCTGTCCGCCAGGGCTCCCAGCGCCGGATAGTCTTTTCCCTCGTAGAGAAGCCCCCGCTGGTCGGCGGAGGTCTTGGGGGCCAGGGCTACGCTTATGCGGAAGCTATTCTCGTGGAGCGCGTCCGCCGCCCTGCGGACAAATTCTGTAAAAGCGTCCCGGTCTTCCAGGCGGATATACTCAAAATCTATGTCCACGCCCCCGTATCCCTTTTGCCGAAGAACGCTTATAAGCTCCTGAATCAGCCGCTCCCCCGCCGCCGGATTTTGCACCACCGAGGCAATCCGCCCGTTGTCAAACTTGCCCTGGTCGTCCAGCGGAGTCAGCGTCAGAAACGGGATCACCCCTTGGGCGCTGCACATGTCGATCATCCAGCTTTCCTCGGAAGCCGGCCAAATCAGCCATCCCTCCGCTGTAAATCCATAGGAAAAAATAGGAAGTTCCGTCAGAAACGGAAGCGTCTGCCCTAACACCCAGGGGCTGATATAGGGATACGCATAGCCGGAAACCTGCGCCAGAGGCCGCTCCCCTGCCGAGTCGTAAGTCGGGATGTACAGCGCCTGGCCGATGGCCAGTTTGTAGGGATAAACCAGCTGGTTATCCAGAATCAGTATTTCCACAGGGACGCCATACGCCTGGGCAACGCCGTCCACCGTGTCTCCTTCTTCCACAACATGGATCTGCATAAAAACCTTACCGCCTGCTCTTTAGGGTTTCGACTATTCATATGCAGACGCCGCAAAAATCATTCCAGGGTAATGCGCCCCAGCTTCCCGGAGCGGAATTCTTCCAGAATCATGCCCGCCGCTTTTCCATAGTCCAGATCCGCGCCTTTTTTCACGCATTTGCGCTCGCGGGCGATGGCCTCCAAAAGCTGCACGGGCTCCCCGCTCTCCTCTATGTCATACCTTTTTTGCAAAATCCCCGGATACTCCGCTTTCAGATAAGCGATCAGCTGCAGGGCCAGTTCGTCTATGTTGACGATCTCGTCTTTCACCGAACCAATCATGGCCAGCCGCGTCCCCACCTGGGGATCGTCAAACTTGGGCCAGAGAATACCGGGGGTGTCCAAAAGCTCCACGCTTTTGTTCAGGCGAATCCACTGCTTGCCCTTGGTAACGCCCGGCCGGTTCCCGGTCTTCGTGCAGGCTTTCCCGGCAAACGTATTGATGAACGTGGATTTCCCCACGTTGGGAATCCCCACCGCCATAGCGCGTATGGGACGGTTCTTAATGCCCCTTTTCCGGTCCCGCTCCAGCTTCTCCTGGCAGGCTTCCCGGACGATGTTGTGGATAAATTTCACCTGCGCCGTGCTCCTGGAATCCACCTTTGCCACGTGAAAGCCTTTTTCCTGAAAAAAAGCGCTCCAGGCCTGATTCTTCCGCTCGTCCGCCAGGTCCGCCTTGTTCAAAAGCAAAAGCCGGGATTTCTGCCGGCACATCTCGTCAATGTCGGGATTGCGGCTGCTGAGCGGCGCCCGTGCGTCCAAAAGCTCGATCACCAGATCAATCAGTTTTAAGTCTTCCTGCATCATCCGCCTGGCCTTCGTCATATGCCCCGGATACCACTGTAAATTCATACTCTTCTTTTCCTTTCCGGCTGTCAATCTTCTTTCAGAAATCCTATTTTTTTAACAGGCCCCGCCACAAACCAGATCTGCCCCACGATGTTCTTTCGCTGGACGCTTCCCACGTCCCCATAGCGGCTGTCGTCGCTGTTGTTACGGTTGTCCCCCAACACGAAATACTCGCCCGACTCTAGGGACACGCCCTCCTCAGCCAGCCCCGGATTGGCGATGCTGGGAAAATCTCTGCCTTCTTTGTACGTTTCGTTATCGATCAGAATCTGGCCGTCCTTAATCTGTATAGTTTCCCCCGGAAGGCCGATCACCCGCTTAATCTGCATGGCGGCCTCCTCCTTGGAGCTGGTTTTAAAGACAATGATGTCCCCCCGCTCGGGGCTTCCCAGCTTGTACGCCATTTTATTGATAAAGAAGCGCTCCCCCGCCGCCAGCGTGGGTTCCATGGAGCCCTCCTGCATCGTCACCGACTGGAAAAAAAAGATTGCCACCACCACGGCGCAGGCCAAAACCACCGCAATCTGAAAAAACCATATCAAAATATTTTTTACAAAATCGCTTTCAAAAAAAGTCTTTTCACCTGATGCTTTTCCCGCCATCTGAAAACCTCCGGAAATCTTCCCTATAGAAATCAAATGCCCCGCTGCAGGCAACGGGGCGTTTGACCCCCGCGGCAGTCGCCAAATATCCATGCAAGCGCGTCTGCTTGGCTTACTGCTCGCGGGAATAAAGGGGCTGTTTACACAGCCCCTCAAAATCCACTACTACCTTACCACACGCTCTTTTACTTTCGCGCGTTTGCCCACGCGATTTCTCAGATAATTCAACTTCGCCCTTCTTACTTTACCGTAACGGACAATTTCCACCTTCTCCACATTCGGTGAATGCAGCGGCCATGTCTTCTCAACGCCGATGCCGTTGGATGTCTTGCGAACTGTGAAAGTCTCGCGGTTGCCGCCGTTCTGCCTTTTCAGCACAGTGCCTTCAAACACCTGGATTCTCTCACGATTTCCCTCTTTGATCTTCGCGTAAACTTTGACCGTATCCCCTACGCGAAATTCGGGCGGCTGCTCTTTCATCTGGGTGGCTTCGATTTTCCTGATAATTTCGTTCATTGATTTCACTCCTTCGTTCTATTTGGATGTTCTTGACTGCAGGCCAATGACTGCGACAGAGGACCATCTCTTCATGCATACGCCCTCCGGGCATACCTCCATGGCCATTCGGCCGTTTCATTGGAAATACCCTCTGGGCATATCACTGTGGCCACTTGGCCACTTCAATTAAAAATATAACAAGTGCGATTATACTACAGTTGGACGGATTTTACAAGGCAAAATTTGCTGACCTTGCCCGCCAAAAAGAGAATTCCAGCAACTGTCACAATTTTTTCGCATAAAAGTCATATGATAGGTGCAATTTTACTCAATATATGTTAAAATTGGTGTATCCGTTTTGGATAATTCGTGCAGCTTAAAGTCAAATAAATGGCGTTGACTTTCAGCTGCAACAATGGATTTAGAAAGAGAGGACGCAAGATGAAAAAGAAACAAGACACACCTAAGAGACATCGGCTCATGCACCTGATGTTTCTTGCCTCAGCCATAACTATGCTCTTCCCCGTCATCGCTTACGCTGCGGAGGAAGAAGCCTCGAAACCCACGAGCCACTTCTATATGACGTTCTGGTCACTGCTTCCGCCTGTGATCGCGATCGGGCTTGCATTGATCACAAAGGAGGTGTACTCTTCTCTGTTCGTCGGCATCGTAATCGGAGGTCTGCTCTACTCAAACTTTAATTTCGAGGGAACGCTTACGCACGTGTTCAACGACGGCATCGTATCCGTGCTTTCCGACGCTTACAACGTAGGCATTCTGATCTTCCTGGTGATTCTGGGCATCATGGTTGTCCTGATGAACAAGGCCGGAGGTTCCGCCGCCTTTGGACGCTGGGCCACCAGCCGTATCAAAACCCGGGCGGGCGCGCAGTTAGCCACCATCGCCCTGGGCGTGCTGATTTTTATTGACGATTATTTCAACTGTCTGACGGTGGGCAGCGTGATGCGACCGGTTTCCGACAAAAGTAAGATATCAAGGGCCAAGCTGTCCTACGTCATCGACGCTACGGCTGCGCCGGTATGCATCATCGCGCCGGTGTCTTCCTGGGCGGCGGCAGTGGCCAGCTACGTGGAGGACGGAAACGGACTGTACCTTTTTATCCGGACAATTCCGTTTAACTTTTACGCCCTGCTGACGATTATCATGATGATCTTCCTTGCCCTGACCGGCATGGACTATGGCCCCATGGCCAAACATGAGAAAAACGCCAAAGAAAACGGGGACATTTTCTCAGGTATGGAAGAGTATGCCGCCGCGGCTTCTGAATCTTCCAATCCCGACGGAAAAGTGATGGATCTGGTTCTCCCCATCGCCGTATTGATCGTTTCCTGCGTCATCGGCATGATTTACTCCGGCGGTTTCTTCGAGGGAACCAGTTTCGTGGACGCATTCTCTAATTCGGACGCGTCCATCGGACTGATGCTGGGTTCCGCTGTGGCACTGATTCTGACCATGATTTATTACCTGATTCGCAGAAACATTTCATTCTCAGAGATTACGGACGCCATCCCGGAAGGATTTAAATCCATGGTTCCGGCCATCCTGATTCTGACTTTCGCATGGAGCTTAAAGGCAATGACCGATTCCCTGGGCGCGAAACAGTTCGTGGAAGCGGTGGTGCAGGGTTCCGCCAGCAGCTTCCAGTCGTTCCTGCCAGCGATCGTATTCCTCATCGGCGTGTTCCTGGCGTTTGCGACGGGCACATCCTGGGGCACCTTCGGAATCCTGATTCCGATCACTCTGGCCGTGTTCCCATTGGGCAATCCCATCGGCGTTATCTGCGTCTCCGCCTGTATGGCCGGAGCCGTTTGCGGCGACCACTGCTCACCGATCTCGGACACAACCATCATGGCCAGCGCGGGCTCCCAATGCGACCATGTAACCCACGTATCCACCCAGCTGCCTTATGCCATCACGGTGGCCGCGGTCAGCTTCGTAAGCTATATCATTGCCGGGTTCGTTCCTAACGCGCTCATTGCGCTGCCGGTGGCCATCGTGCTGATGCTGGGCACGCTGATTGTCATCCAGAAAGTGCATGTGGCGAAAGCCTGATTTCTTACATAAATAATAACCCGCCCTGCGGCGCAGACGCCAAAACGCCACAACCTTCTTATAGATTGTGGCGTTCGCCTGCGGACATTTTAAAGCAAAAGTCTTTATTTCAGAAGCTTGATCAGCCGGCTGGTTCCAAGCCTCCCGGCGCCCAGGCGGATGAATTCTTCGGCGTCTTCAAAGGAGGAAATCCCCCCGGCCGCTTTGATTTTCACGTTTTCTCCCACATGCTCTTTCATCAGCGCCACGTCCGCAAATGTGGCTCCCCCGCCTGCAAATCCAGTGGAGGTCTTGATGTAATCCGCGCCTGCGTCGTTTACGATTTCGCACATCTTCACCTTCTCCTCTCGGGTCAGAAGGCACGTCTCTATAATCACTTTCAGAATCTTATTCCCGCACGCCTGCCGAACGGCGCGAATTTCCTCCTCCACTTCCTGGTATCTTTTGTCTTTTAAAAAACCGATCTGGATTACCATGTCGATCTCAGAGGCGCCGTTTTCGATGGCGTCCCGCGCCTCGAACGCCTTCGCCGCTTTTGTGCTGTAACCGTTGGGAAAACCGATGACCGTGCAGATGGGCAGCTTTCCGTCCACATACTGCGCCGCCTGTTTCACATAGGACGCGGGGATGCAGGCGGACGCCGCCCCAAACTTGATGGCGTCGTCCAGCGTCTCCTGGATCTCCTGCCAGGTGGCCGTCTGGGACAGCAGCGTGTGATCCACATATTTTAAAATTTCCTGGTTCATTTTTCCGCTCCCCTCTATCTCAAATATTCCAGCAGGGATGTGCCGATGGCGCCCCCCGGCATGGCAATCCCGAAATTGTCCGCGATGGTGGCCCCGATCACCGCGAAGGTTTCCTGTTCCGCCAGCCGCTCCCGCCGCTCCATGGATTTGGCGTACGCCAGGAAGGGGACCTTCTCTCTGGTATGGTCCGTTCCCTTATAAGTGGGATCATTGCCATGGTCAGCTGTGATCAGCAGCAGATCGTCGTCCTTTAACCGCTCCAGCAGAATTTCCAGCTTCTCGTCGAACCGCTCCAACTCGTCCCTGTACCCTTTCGGGTTCCTTCTGTGCCCCCATTTGGCGTCAAAGTCCACCAGATTCACGAAACACAGCCCTTCAAAGTCCTCCCCCGCAATGGCGATGGTCTGCTCCATGCCGTGGACGGAAGATTTCGATTTATTGGACTGGGTGATTCCCTCGCCGTCAAAAATATCCGCGATTTTTCCCACGGAAATCACTTCATAGCCGTTTTCCTGCAAAGCGTTCAGCACGGTCTTGGCCGGGGGCTTCAGCGCGTAGTCATGGCGGTTGCTGGTCCGCTCAAATTCACCTTTTTTCTTGCCGATGTATGGCCTGGCAATCACGCGGCCCACCTTCCATTCTTCCCGAAGGGTCAGCTCCCGGGCAATCTCACAGCAGCGGTACAGTTCTTTTAAGTCAAACGTCTCCTCATTTCCGCAGATCTGTAGAACGGAGTCCGCCGAGGTGTAGACAATCATATGGCCCGTGGCAATTTCCTCCTCACCCAGCTCCTCGATGATCGCCGTTCCGCTGGCGCTCTTATTTCCGATCACTTTATGGCCGGTGCGCCGCTCCAGCTCTTTGATCAGCTCTTTAGGGAATCCATGCTCCGTAAAAGTCTGAAACGGCGTTTTCGTCTCGATCCCCATCATCTCCCAGTGGCCGGTCATGGTGTCCTTGCCGTTGCTTTTTTCCCGCAAAACCCCGTAGCAGCCCAGGGGGTTTTCGGCCGGAGCCACCTGTTTTAAGGGCGTGAGGTTGGCCATGCCCAGCTTCTGCAGATTGGGGATGCGAAACGTGTCCACAGACTCCGAAATATGCCCCAGCGTGTTTACGCCAAAATCGCCGAACCGCTCCGCGTCCGGCATGGCCCCCACGCCCAGGGAGTCGATTACGATTACAAAAATCCGCTTATATCTCTTCATTTTTTTGACCGCCTTTCCATAAATGCCCGTTTCCAACGCGAAATTCGCGCCGCCGGGCCAAATGAACGCTCGTTTCCCGTCCGACTTCTCGCGTTTCTTTTCTATGTAAGATTCCCTGGCCCGAACCCCAAGGGCAGCAGCTCCTTTAGTCGGTACGTCTTATAGTCTTCCGTTCCCGTGGCCAGAATAACCTGAAATTCTTCCGGGTTGCAAAACTCCATCATCACCTGACGGCAGACGCCGCAGGGAGGCGTGTAGGAGGTCAGCCGGCCGGCCTTCCCGCCCACCACGCAGATGGCCTCAAAATCCCGCGCGCCCTCGCTGACCGCCTTGAAAAATGCCGTCCGCTCCGCGCAGTTGGACGGCCCGTACGCGGCGTTTTCGATGTTGCATCCGGTATAAACCCTTCCGTCTCTGGCCAGAAGCGCCGCGCCCACCCGGAAATCGGAGTAGGGCGCGTATGAATATTTCAGCTGCGCGGACGCCGCCTCAATCAGCCGCCGCGCCTTTTCCCTCGTCATCTCTTGCATGTTTTATCTCCTTTCGCCAGTTACCGGGATTCTTTGTCGGCCGCGATCAGCCGGCGCACCGCGCCTACCGCGACCCGAATCGCCTGGTCCGTGTCGTGCGCCACCGGATTAGGCAGACCAGCTTTTTCTCGCTCCTGATTGGCCATCACCAGAAAACAGGCGCCCACCCGCACGCCCAGGCTGGCGCCCGCCACAAAAAGCGCCGCCGCTTCCATCTCGGAGGCCAGGCAGCCCAGCCGCTTCCACGCCTCCCACTTATGCAGCAGCTCGTAGCTCACCGGCTTTTCCTCCGGGGCGTGCTGTCCGTAAAAGGAATCCTTGCTCTGCACCACCCCCACATGGAAATCCTGCCCCAGCTCTTTCGCCGCCTCCATCAGCGCATGGACCGTCTGCGCGTCTGCCACCGCCGGAAACTCCAGAGGCGCGTATTCCCGGCTGGTTCCCTCCATCCGAATCGCGCCGGTGGCGATCACCGTGTCCCCGCTTTTCACTTCTGGCTGCATCCCGCCGCATGTGCCCACCCGCACAAAGGCATCCGCCCCCGCCTTCACCAGTTCCTCCAGCGCAATGGCCGCCGAGGGGCCGCCGATGCCGGTGGATGTGACGCTGACTTTCACGCCGTCCAGATAGCCGGTATACGTGACGAACTCCCGGCTGTCGGCCACCTGCACGGCATCGTCCAGATATTGGGCGATTTTCCCGCAGCGCTTGGGGTCCCCCGGCAGGATCACGTAACGGCCTACGTCGCCTTTGCCTACCTGAATATGATATTGCTTGTCTGCATTTTCTGAATAATTCATATGATTGCCCCTTTCCCCTGTCTTTTCTTGCAACGCTCCCGCGGACCGCGCATTATTTCCTTCACCATGGAAAATATTTCATAAGACTCTCTTCTAACATATAATATAACAGACTTTTCCCCCAGCGAAAAGCTAAAAATGCATTTAAAAGATTTTGACATCTCCGCAAAGACCCAATATAATGAAGTTAATTTTCAAAAAGGAGAGTTTTCCATGCCTATTCTGCTCGATTTATTTCTGACATTTGCAAAAACCGGCCTGTTCACCTTCGGCGGCGGTTATGCGATGATTGCGGTGATTGCGGACAACTGCGTGCAGCGCAAAAAATGGATCAGCCACGACGAAATGATGAACATTGCCGTGATCGCGGAATCCACGCCCGGGCCCATCGCCATCAACGCCGCCACGTATGTGGGATTTTTGCAGGCGGGGTTTTTGGGGGCGGCGGCCGCCACGGTGGGCATTGTGCTGCCGTCTTTTATCATTATCTATTTGATTTCCATGTTCCTGGACAATTTTCTGGAATTTGCCGTTGTGAAAAGCGCGTTCAAAGGCATCCAGGTCGCCGTCGGGATTCTGATTCTGGACGCCGGCGTCAAAATGTTGAAAAAAATGCCGAAAAAACCTTTGCCCTTGGCGATTCTGACGGGAAGCTTCGCCGCCGCGCTGTGCATAAATCTTTTTTCCGTGCGTTTTAATTCCATCACGCTTATGCTGGTTTGCGCGGCAGTGAGTCTGGCGGCGTATAGGATGAAAGGCGGTGAGCGGCGGTGATTTATCTGGAATTGTTTCTGGGCTTTTTGAAAGTGGGCTGCTTCGCTTTTGGCGGCGCTTACGGCGCGATTCCTCTGATTCAGGAGGTCGTGCTCGGCTACGGCTGGCTGTCCCAGGAGGAACTGGCCTATATGATCGCCGTCAGCGAATCCACGCCCGGGCCGATTATGGTCAACCTGGCCACCTATGTCGGAAGCGCCCAGGCCGGACTGCCCGGCAGCATTCTGGCCACGCTGGCGGTTATCCTTCCGTCGTTTTCGATTATTCTGCTAATCACCGCCCTTTTGAAAACGGTCCTGAAAAACGTCTTCGTTCAGGCCGCGCTTTCGGGCCTAAAGCCCTGCATGATCGGCATCATTCTGGCCACCGGCGCATCGATGCTTCTGACACGCTGCGCCAAAGGAAGGACCCTGGACAAAAAGGCGGCTCTGATCGCTTTTTTGCTGGCCGGCGGGTTGTTTGTCTGCCGCAGGTTTTTGAAGAAAAACCCTTCTCCCATACAGCTGATTCTAATTTCCGCGGCGCTTGGCGTCGCCTTATATGGATTTTGAAAAAAGAGGGGAAAAATTTATCCGGCAACGCCTCCCAGCCGCGCAAACCCTTCATACACCGCCGCCGAAATCTCCCGGATATGCCGCCGCGCCGACTCGGTGTCCGTAAGCTGCGCCGACATCACGCAGAGGACGTAATCCCTCCCGGGGCCGTAGACAATGGCCGCGTCGTGCTCCATTGTGCTGACTTCCCCGGTTTTGTTGGCCGTCACTGTGCCTTCCGGCAGGCCGCCCGGGATTTTCTCCCTGCGCTGCTGCCGCTTTAAAAGTTCCAGCATCTCTCCCGAGGCCTCCGGCGACACGCAGGCCGCCCGGTACACTTTTTCCAGGAAGAGGCCGCAGTCCCGGACGGAGGTGTAATTTTTTTCCACCGGCTCCACATCCCTGTGGTCCTTTAAGTCCCTGCCCTGGTTGGTGTCGGCGAAGCCGTTGGCGGCGGCAAAGCCATTGACGACTGTGCGCCCCTGGGGATGGCTCAGGCCGTCGGGGCTTAAGGCCTCCACCAGACGATTGGAAGATTCGTTGTCGCTGACGGTAATCATCTGGGTCAGCAGCTCCTGGATCTCGGGGGTGATCGAAAGCGTCCCGTCCTCTGCCGCCTGCCAGATTGCCCCCATAATAAAGAGCTTGATCAGGCTGGCCGACTCCATCTGGTGGCTGTTGATCTCAAAAGACCCGCCGCCCGTCAAATCCTTCACATAAACCGCCCAGTCCCCGTCGCCAAAGCCCGCCGTCATCCCCTGCACAACGTCGCGGATGCCCTGCATTTCCTGCTGCCGCCCGGCCGCTTCCTTTCGTTCTTCTTCGGCCTGGCGCTTTTCGCGCTCTCTTTGTTCTTTTTCCTGGCGTTTCTTTTGTTCCTGCCGCGCCCGGCTTTCCCGCAGGCGGGAAACGTCCCCGTAGGCCCGCCAGCAGCCATACAAAAGTCCGCCCAGGCAGGCCAGCAGCGCAAGCGCAAGCAGCCAGGGCATTGTTTTTTTCAAAGCCTCCCCACATCCTTTCTTTCCCATCTAAACGGCCAGCGCCCTGCCAAGCCAAAAGGAATACAGGTATTTCTCCTTCACCCGCATCCCGGTCATCCACTCCAGCGCCTGGCCGTAATATTCCAACTGAATCCGGTATTTTTCCATTAGGGCCTTTTCCTCCCCCGGCTTCACCCAATCGGTCTTATAGTCCACAACCGTCAGCTCGTCCCCCTCCTGGAAATACGCGTCGATAATTCCCTGTATCAAAACCTGCTCGTCGCCGCTCCAGCCGGGGTCCACCCGGGAGGCGTCCTGGGAAATCACGAAAGGCTGCTCCCGGAACAAAAGCCCCTGGCGCTGGGCCTGCGCCATTCTCTGTCCCAGCGGGGACGCAGTAAGCGTCCGCAGATCCTTTTCTCGGATACAGGCGCGCTCCTGCTCGCTCATCCGCCCGCCGGCGACCAACGCCTCCAGCTGCCGCAAAATCCCTTCTTTGTCCGCCCGGGAAAAATCCAGGCATTCCACGGCCTTGTGGTAAGCCGTTCCCCTGGCCGCGCCCTGAAGCGACTCTTCCTTTTCCTGGATAAAGTCCGGGATCAGCGGCACGATGTCCGGCTCGAAAAACAGGTTTTCCTCGTCGGCCTCCGGCTGGTCTTCCCACCGCTTGATCTCCGAGACGGAAACCTTCATGGGCACCCCTTTTCGGTCCGCGTATGGGTAGGCGAAAGAAAACCGCTCCTGCAAAAGCCTGCGGGTAGGCGCGTCGAAAACCGTCTCCGCCTCCGGCCAAAACAGCGTTTCTTTCTGGAAAACAGCCTCCACCTGACGCTGGGCTTCCTCCGCCAGCAAGTCGCCGGCGCCGATGGCTTCCACGGCAAAAGGCGCCGTCTCTTCCATTTCCCAGCCTCCCGCGCCACGCTCCCAGGAAAGCCCGTACCGCGCAAAAATCCCTTCCATGGCCGGGTGACGCGCCAGCGCGGGCAGAATCCAGCCCCAGTAATCCCTAGCCTTTTCGATGGTATAGGACGACAGCTTCCGTTCCCGCCGCCGCAAAATCCCCTGGCATTCCAGCAGGCGTTTTTCCAGCTTTGTGACCGTTCCCGTCAGAATCAGCTTTTCTTTGGCCCGGGTCAGCGCCACATAGAGCACGCGCAGCTCCTCCCCCAGATTTTCGGTCAGCGTCTTCTGGCGGATGACCTGGCGGATGACCGTGGACGCGCGGATGCGCTCTTCCGGGTAAATAGCGTCGGCGCCCACGCCCAGATCCGGGTGAAGCAGCAGGCGGGCGTTTGCGTCCTGCTGGTTGAATCTTTTTCCCATGCCCGCCACAAACACGATGGGAAATTCCAGACCTTTGCTCTTGTGGATGGTCAGAATCCGCACCGTGTGGTCTTCCGCGCCCAAAAGCGGCGCCTCGCCGTAATCCACCTGGTATTTCTGAAGGCTTTCGATGTACCGCACAAAGTGAAAAAGCCCCCGGTAGCTGGTTTCTTCGTATTCCCGCGCCTTTTCCACAAGCATCTGCAGATTGGCCGAGCGACGGTCCCCGGGCGGCAGCGCGGCCGCGTAATGGCCGTATCCGGTCACTTTCAGGATGTAGAGAATCAGCTGGTGAATCGGCGTGTCCGCCACGCGCTTTCGCACGTCATTTAAACAATCCAGAAAAAGCCCCAGCTTTTCCCGCAGCGCCCCGTCCGCGCCGTTTTGGACGTAATCCTTCGCCTGCTCGTAAAGGCTGCCCGGCTCGGCGCCCAGCTGGGCAAGGTCCTGGACGCTCAGGCCGCCTATGGGCGAATGAAGGGAAGCGGCAAAGGGGATGTCCTGGCGAGGATTGTCGCAGATGCGCAGATAATTCAAAACCGTCACCACTTCCGTCGCCGAGAAATACCCGGTCTTCGACGGGCTGTAAGCGGGAATTCCCTGGGCCGTCAGGACTTTTACAAATGTATCGGACCAGCCGGAAGCCGTGCGCAGCAAAATCACTATGTCCCCGTAGCGGGCCGGGCGGTATTGCCCAGTTTCTTTGTCCAGCACCGGATACGCCCCCGCCAGCTCCTGGATTTTCCCGGCTATGGCCAGGGCTTCCATCTCCCGCTGCACCTTCGCGCCTTTCTCCTCCGAAAGCTCCGGGCCGTCGGCCTCCACCAGAAGCGCCTCCGTAGCCAGCTCCCCGCAGACGCACGCCTGCTCCTCATCGTATTCCGGGAAATCCGCGCCCGGGTACAGGGCCGCGGCCGCGTCGTACTCCACGTCCCCCACTTCCCGGCCCATGATCTGGTAAAATAAATAGTTGACCCCGGCCAGCGTCTGGGCGCGGCTGCGGAAATTTTTGTGGAGATCGATGCGCTGCTGGGGGCTGTCGGTGAGCGTATACCGGTCGAATTTTTCCATGAAAAGCTCCGGCCGTGCCAGGCGGAAGCGGTAAATGCTCTGCTTTACGTCCCCCACCATGAAAATATTGTTTTGCCCCTGCCAGACCCGGGAAACCGCCAACATTAGCTGTTCCTGCACGAAGCTGCTGTCCTGGTACTCGTCAATCAAAATCTCCTCGAACTGGCCGGAAAGCTCCTTCGCCGCGGAAGTGTAACGGATTTTTCCGTCCGTGCGCTCCACCAGGATGTCCAGGGCAAAATGCTCCAGATCCGCGAAATCCACCAGGTTCTTCTCCCGCTTCTTTTTATCGTAGTCCTCCATAAACGCGGCGGTCAGGTCAAGGAGCGCGCAGACCGGCGTGCGGCAGACTTTGAGCTGCTCTAAAACCGTTTCCAGATTCTGTGAAAAATAGCTTTCTTTTAAAGACTTCAAAATCTCCTTGCACTGGTCCCGGATGGCTTTCACCTGCTCCCGCAGCTGCAGGTCTACCTGGTCGTCTTTTTTCCGGGAAAGAGCCTTGAAGGAAAGCTCGGACAGCGCCTGCACGTAGCCGTCAAAATCCAATTCCCCCCGCAGCCGCTCCAAAAGCTCCCGGTCGCTTTCCAGCGCGTCCGCGTACATATAGGGGCCGCCGGCGCCCATGGCCAGCTGGCAGGCTTCCTCCGACAGCTCCAACGCCGCCTGGATTTTCTTTCTCGCGTCCTGTAAAAGCGCCCGCATCCAGTCCGCGTCCGCCAGCTCCTCTTTCGTCTCGGCCTCGTAGGTTTTGCGCCATTCTTCCAAGGTCTGCTTCGGCCAGGGATAGCTCATGGCGAATTCATAGACCTGCAATGCCAGGTCGATGAGGCTCTCGTCGGTCTTCCCGGCGGCGTAGCATTCCACCAGGCTGTGAAATTTTGGCGTTCCCTCCTGGTAGGCTTTTTCCAAGGTTTCCTGGGCCACGTCCGCCTTTAGCAATTTCAGTTCGCCCTCGTCCCCCGTGCGGTAAGCCGGGTCCAGCTTAAGCCGGTGGAAATAGTTGCGGATTACGTTCTGGCAGAAGCCGTCGATGGTGCTGATCTGGGCACTGTAAATCAAGGTAGACTGCTTTTGCAGGTGCGCGTCGTCAGGATTTTCGGCCAGGCGCTTTTCGATGGCCGTGCGCAGCCGCTCCCGCATCTCCGAGGCCGCCGCGCGGGTGAAGGTCACGATCAGCAGTCGGTCGATGTCCATGGGCTTTTTCGGGTCTGTGACCATGGATAAAATCCGCTCCACCAAAACCGCCGTCTTGCCGGAGCCCGCCGCCGCGCTGACCAGTATATTCCGATCCCGCAGGTCAATGACTTTCTTTTGTTCCGTCGTCCAGGCCATTTTCATCTTCACATTCCTCCTCTATGGCTTTCCAGCATTCCTCCGGGGAAAGGGGCCGCAGCCGCCGGCGCTCATACCCCTTTATCCCCTCGTCGAACCCGCAGACCGCCTGGTACGGACACCAGGCGCAGGCCTGCTCGTTTCCCAGCTCATACGGGCGGACGGCAGCCTCGCCCTCCATAATCTCCTTTGCCAGCCGCCTCATTTTTTTCTTGGCAAATTTCATCATCTGCCCGAACTGCTGCTGGGAAGCCACGCTGGACGCTTTGCTTAATGTGCCGTCTTTGTTGTATTTTACGGGAATCGTCTCCCCGGTGGCATCCAGTTTTTCCAGGATTTCCCTCTGGTCGCTGGCCAGGCCATTCATGCGCAGCTCTTTTAGGATTTTCTTTTCCCGGGCGTCTTTCGGCTCCCCGGCTTCGCCGCAGACCAATGGATCCTGGATATTATAATAGAAGATCCCAGCCGGCTCCACGGTCTGCCCCGGCCGCCTTTTTCGCTCCAGCTCCAGCGCGCCGTTTAGGTAGGCCGCCAACTGCAGCTGCAGGCCGTAATACAGGGACGTCAGGTCAAAGCGCATCCGCCCCGTCTTATAGTCGATGATTTTCACATATGTTTTTTCCCCGTCTTCGTAGAGGTCCATCCGGTCGATGCGCCCGCCGGGGAACTCCACTTCAAATCCCGCCGGCGCAAAGCCGCCCCGCCGAATCTGCTCCCGCAGCGCCCAGACCGTGCGGCGCAAAATCCGCTTGATCCGCGCAATCCTGTACTCGTTGCGGGCGCTGCTGTAGAGGACGGCGCCGCCGTAATCGGCCACCGCCTGGTCCACACACTGGTCCACCAGCTCTTTTTGCTCCTCGTCGCTTAAATCCGTCCAGGAAAGCTTCTCTCGGCGCAGATGGCCGGCGTACAGTTCCAGAGCCTTATGCATCACGTTTCCCTGGTCCATGGGCTGAAATTCATAATAGATCCGCTCCCGAAGCCCCAGGCCGTATTTCACGTAGTGGGCGAAAGCGCAGGCCGCGAACTGCTCCAGCCGGGTGGGGCCGAACTTTTCTGACTCCCCATACAGCGCCCGGGCCACGCTTTTGCCGATGCGCTCCTGGGGCGCGTGGTAAAAGGCCGCGTCCGCCAGCTGCCGGGCTATTTTCTCATAGGCAGGCTCGTGGCAGTACCAGTGGAACAGCTCCCGCCACTGGTCGTCTTCTTTGCCTTTGGCCAGATCCGCCAGGCCCCGGATGGCCAGGGGAATCCCGCCGCTTGGATGCTCCAACAGACGGTCGTAGTCCCGGTCCGCCGCCGCGTCCTCCATCGAAAGGGCGGGGAACAGCCGCCGCAGGCTGTCGATCAGATAGGCCGGCCCGCAGACTTTCCCCTCCCCGTCCGCCCGGCTGTAGGACAAGGTGAGGTACCGGGACGGCTTGGTCATGTTCAAATACAGGTAGAATTTCTGGATGTACATGGCTTCCCGGCGGGACGGCGACAGCTCCAGCCCTTCCTCCTCAAACAAAAGCCGCTCCTGCTCGGAGAGGATGCCGCCCGCCTTTTTATTCTTGGGAATGGTCTGGTCGTTGACCCCCACGAAAAAAAGCGCCTTAATGTCTTTGAGCCGCGTCCGCTCCATGTCCCCCACCAGCACCTGGTCGCCGCTGGGCGGAATCAGCGCCACCTTGGCCTCTGTAAGCCCCGCCTCCAAAAGCTTCTGGTACTGGGCCACCGTCATGGGCTCTTCACCCAGAATATGGATCATTTTTTCCATCAGGCTCATCACAATGCCGTAGATCTGGGAATATTCCTTTTCCATGGCGCGGTTGCCCTGTTTCCTAAAAAGAAGCTCCCGCCGCTTTAATTTTTCTTGCATTTTGTTGCGCGTGCCGAAGGCGTACAGCCCTCGGGTGAGGCTTTCCACCGTGCGGGGCTTCGCCTTGCAGCACAGGGTGAACGCCTCTACCTCCGCCAGAAAACGCAGGCGCAGCTCATTGATGATCTCTATGTCCTCCGGCGGCATCCCCCGGTATACCCGCACCCATTTTTCCTGCCAGCGGCCAAATCCGCGGATGCCTAAAGCCAGCGCGTAATTTTCCAGCATGTCGCATTCCTCCGGCTGCAGATCGGACATGCCGCAGCGGAGGTAGCGGAAAACGCTTTCGTAGGAATAGTTGCACCGGACCAGATCCACGACGGCCCGCAGGCATTCGATGTAGGGATTCATCCAGATGGTGTGTTTTTCGTCCAAGAAACAGGGAATTTCCATCTCCTCCATCGCCTGGCGGGCATAGCTGCCGTAGCTGGCCAGATCCCCGGCGATCACGGCGATGTCTCCGAAGCGAAATCCTTTTTCCCGCACCAGCCGCAGGATGCGCCGGCCTACCTCCTCCATCTCCTCTTTGGGGTCCTGCGCCGTAAAAATCCGAATTTCTTCTGCTGGCTTTTCGTACGTCTTCTGCCGAAACCGGAAAATCTCCCGCTCCAGAAAGTCAAGCGCGGGCGCGTCCTTAAAGCGCCACTGGCCGTCGGCGAAAATCCACCGCTCCTCAATCTCCACGCCCTGCCTGCGGGCCATGCGGCAAAGGGTGGCGATCATTTTTTTGCTCAGGGCGAAAAGCTGGTGCTCCGCGATTTTCCCGTGGGGGTTCTCCCCCTCCCCCAGCGTCACCGTCACCCAGACATGGGGGCACAGCCCCAGAAGCTTTTCCAGAAGCTTATTCTGCACCGGCGTGAATCCCGTAAAGCCGTCCAGGACGATTTCGCAGTTTTTGATTTTTTCCCAGCGGTGGATGCACGGGCAAAGCGCGTCCAGAACTTCCTCCGCGGGAATCAGCTTGTCCTCCAGATAACGGTGAAACGCCTCGTACAAAAGGGCGATATCCTGTAACTTTTTGGCAGTGACTTTCTTTTTTCCCTCCACGGCCTGGATCATCTGATTTAGTTGTTCTATGGACACGCCGTACTGCATAAACTCTGATATAAGAGATTTTATTTCCTGGACATACCCTTGCTTCTTCATCTGGCCTCCCAGATAGGTAAGCTGATTTAGATTCTCCTGGGCCACTTTTTGCAGCGCCAGGCTTTTTCCCGTCTCTTCCAGGATTTTCCGCCGATCCTCGCCCAGCTGCGCAAGCGCCCGAAAGGCCAGACGCTGAAAGCTTAAGACATCGATATTGAGGATGCCTTTGTTGGGATGCATATCCACCAGTTCTTTTTGCGTCTGCATGGTAAATTGCTCCGGCGCCAGAATCAAGTAGTCAGTCTCGGGGTGACGGATGGAACGCTGGATGATGTTCTCGTACAGCGCGTGCGATTTCCCGGAGCCGGACGCTCCTAAAATAAAATGCAATGACATAGATTACTCCGTTTCTCTCTTTTATAAGCAGCGTTTTACTTGGCCATATCATTTTATCATAATCTAATGATTTTTTCATAGGATATACAAAGAAAGTAGGAGGCGCATCCCATGAGTGCAAAAACAAAGATTGTCGTATTACATATGAAGGAAGTAGTTTACACGGTAGTTTTCCTGGCGCTCGCCCTGTTGCTGGGCGTGCTGCTCTTTTTAATGTTCGGCCCCCAGCGCGCTGAATCAGCCTCCGCCGACGGCGCCGCCCGCTATCAGCCGGGCGTATATACTTCCACCATCGCGATCCACGAAAACACATTCGATGTCGAGGTGACCGTTGACAGCAGTCGGATCAAAGCTATCCGGCTGGTAAACTTAAGCGAAAGCACCACAGCCATGTTCCCCCTGATGGAGCCAACGCTGGATGAACTGGCCGACCAGATCTACTCCAGCCAGTCTCTGGACGAAATCTCCTATTCCGAGGAAAATAAGTACACCTCTCTCATACTCATCAACGCCATCTCCACGGCATTAAAAAAGGCGGAGGTTTAAAACTCCGCCAGTTCCTTTAGCCAGGCCGCGCCGCAAGCGTCACTGGGCATCCGCAGATCTCCCCGCGGGGAGACGGCCACGGAGCCCACCTTCGGCCCGTCCGGCAAACAGGAACGCTTAAACTGCTGGGAAAAGAACCGTTTGTAGAAAACCTGCAGCCAGTGGCGTATCACATCCTCCCCGTAAACGCCGGCGAAGGCCAGGCAGGCCACCCGGTAAATCTTCCGTGGGGGGTAGCCCCAGCGCAGCATATAGTATAAAAAGAAATCATGCAGCCGGTACGGCCCCACCAGGTCTTCCGTTTTCTGGGAAATGACCCCGTCCGCAGGCGGCAGAAGCTCCGGGCTCACCGGCGTGTCCAGCACGTCTCTTAAGATTCCCGCCAGCGTCTTGTCCCCGCAGGCGTCCGCGTAGTAGGACACCAGGTGGCGCACCAGCGTCTTGGGAATGGAGCCGTTGACCCCGTACATGGACATGTGGTCGCCGTTGTAGGTGGCCCAGCCCAGCGCCAGCTCGGACAAGTCCCCCGTCCCGATCACCATGCCGCCTCTTTGATTGGCCAGATCCATCAAAACCTGCGTCCGCTCCCTGGCCTGGCTGTTCTCGTAGGTCACGTCGTGCTTTTCGGGATCCTGGCCGATGTCCTTAAAATGAACCGTCACCGCCTCCTTGATATCCACTTCCCGAAGCGTGGCGCCCATGCGCCGGCTTAAATGGCAGGCGTTCTGATAAGTCCGGTCCGTGGTCCCAAAGCAGGGCATGGTCACCGCCAGGATATTTTCCCGGGGAATGTCCAGCTTGTCAAAGGACAGCGCCGTCACCAGAAGCGCCAGCGTGGAGTCCAGTCCGCCAGACAGTCCCAACACCGCGCAGCGGCATCCCGTGTGAGAAAGACGCTGTTTTAAGCCCATGGCCTGGATGTTCAAAATCTCGTCGCACCGCTGCTTCCGGTCGCCCCGGTCCTCCGGCACAAAGGGGTCCGGCGAAAACTTCCGCTCCAGGGCCGTCTCCTGCACCTCCAGGGAAAAGGAAATCTTTTCGCAGCCTTCCCCGTCTTCCGGCTGGAACGTGGACATGCGCCTTCTCTCCCCTTCCAGGCGGAAAATATCCAGATCGCCGTAGATCATCTCATTTTCAAAACGCCTGCTCTCGGAGAGAATCACGCCGTTTTCCCCGATGAGGCTGTGCCCGCCGTACACCACGTCCTGGGTGGATTCCCCTTCGCCGGCCGAGGCGTAAATGTACCCGCACAAAAGCCGCGCGGACTGGCCCCGGATCAAATCCCGGCGATAGGACGCTTTCCCTGCCAGCTCGTCGCTGGCGGAAGGGTTCACAATCACATTGGCGCCCTGCAAAGCCAGACAATTGCTGGGCGGATTGGCCGCCCAGAGATCCTCGCAGATTTCCACGCCCACTTTCAGCCGGGGCATCTGTTCACAGACAAAAATCTGCCGGGCCAAAAAAGGCACGTCCCGCCCGCCAAAACTTACCGCGCCCTGCACATCCCGGCCCGACGTGAAATACCGCGCCTCGTAAAACTCATTGTAATTGGGAATATGCGTCTTCGGCACAAATCCCAGAACGGCGCCCTGGTTTAACGCCGCCGCCACGTTATATAGCTTGCTCTCGTATTCCAGCGGAAGCCCCACGAAAATCAGCGCGTCCACATCCGCCGTCTCCTTCGCCACCCGCAATAGCTGCTCTTTCGCTTCCTCCAAAAGCCGCTCCTGCCAGAACAAATCCCCGCAGGTGTACGCCGTAAGGCAAAGCTCCGGCAGCGCGATAATCTTCGCCTGCTCCTTTGCCATCTGCCGGATGAGCTGTATAATCTGGCCCGCGTTGTATTCGCAGTCCGCCACCCGCACCCGGGGCGTTCCCGCCCCTACTTTCAGAAATCCCTGTTTCATATATGCCTCCTGTGGTTTTTCTTTATTCCTGTATAAAATCCGCTATTTTTATGCTCAGATCTTTGTAAATGCAGACTTTTCTTTCATCCTCAAAACTATGCTGACCCGTATTTTCCCAATCTTTAAAATCGTATACATTCACAAGGCGCGTCACTAGTACTCCATCCAATATTCCTGCACGCCGGCCATCCGATATTTGAAAAGCTTTATGTCGTAATCCATCTGCTGCGTGGAGGGCGAGACAATCTCTATAATCCAGTCCGGCGCGCCATCGCAGCCCTGGTCGTTTAGCTTATTCTTGTCGCATATAATCGAAAGATCCGGCTCCACGTAGGTTCTGTCGTCTTCGTTCAAGAAGACCGCGAACGGCGCGGGGTAAATCTCACATTCCTCTCCCCTGGCCTTGATATAGCCGCCAATTTGCTGGGTCAGTTCCGAAACCAGCTTCTGATGCATCCGCATGGGCGGCGCCATCGGATAAATGTGCCCGTCAATCAGCTCCGCTTGCTGGCCATCGGAAAGGGCGTAGATGTCTTTGATTGTGTAAAGCTGTTCTTGCTGTAAGGCCATGGACAAGCCCTTCTTGGCGCTTTTGTTATTATTTTACAAATATAATTTTATTTTAAGACGGCGCTTTTGTCAACCTGGCAGATATGGCATAAAAATGACGCCATCGCCAATAAGCCCTGGAAGAGCTTAGAAGGGATTAAAAATTCGTCCACAAAAAATGCCGCATCTTGTAAAAAAGAAAGGGAGATGTATAAAAGAGCAATAATATTATGGAGGGTAATTGGGATAACACTGCTATGGACAAAATAGATAAAACGCAGCTCAAAACCGTTTTAAATTCGCTCCTTATTTATCTATTTTGCTCAAACTCTGGTTATGGAGCAACCGCTTCACACCCGCCCATGTGTCCGCTAACACACTGACCATTCCCTTTGCCAAAAACACCGGCTACGGGCTGACGGCACAGCAGCTGCATATAAAAGGAGGATTTAAGATCTATATGTCGCTACCAGAAAGCAAACTGGCGGGCGGAAAGATCGCCAAAGTCACTTCCAGCAATAAGAAAGTGGCGACACAAATCCAGATCGCGCAGACTTCCACATTCGCCTTCATTGTGAAGAAATATGGGAAGACAACTTTTACGATCACCGTAAAGACAGGAAAGAAAAAGGCTAAAAATTACAAATGCAATTTTACGTCAGCGAAATGTGTGGACGTGGGGGCATAATAGTAAATCCGGCCAGTTGGGCGATGGAACAACAGAGGATAGGCGCAGGCCGGTGAAGATTGATTTCGTCCAAAGCATGACGCCTAATCCAAGTGAAACACCAAAGCCAAAACCAGTGAATGGCAAGAATTTGAAAGCCGGAAAAGCCTATTATAATGTATCAAAGAAAGGCACTGCCCAATATTTAAAACCAACAAAAAACTGTTTAAAAACAAAGGGCAGAAAAAAACGGTGAAGTTTAAAGAAATGTAATTTCCGGTAAGATTCCAACAGCAATAAGAAGACAGCCCCATCAGGCTTTACACAGCCTGGCGGGGCTTTTTAATGACTATCATTTAGCCCGCTCCAGCAGCTCCCGCAAATCCCCCGGCGTAAAAATATAATGGCTGCTGCAGAAATGACAATTCAGCTCCACGTCTTTGCCTTCCCGGATCATCTCCTCCAGCTCTTTTCTCCCGATGCTGATCAGCGCTTTTTCCACCCGCGCCCGGTCGCAGTTGCAGTAGAACCGGCAGGGGGCCGTCTCCAGGATTTCCACGTCCAGCCCGGCAAGCGCCGTCTCCAGCATCTGTTCCGGCATCAGTCCCTCGTCCAGCATGGTCGTCACCGGCCTAAGGCTGGCGATGTTTTTTTCCAGCCGCGCGATTGCTTCCTCTTGGGTGTCGGGCATCAGCTGGAGGATGAACCCGCCGGACTGGCGCACTGTGTTGTCCTTATTCATCAGCACGCCTAAGCCCACCGAGGAGGGAACCTGCTCGCTGGCCGCGAAATAATAGGTCAGGTCTTCCGCGATTTCGCCGGTCTGAAGCTCGGTCTGGCCCAGGTAGGGCTCTTTTAACCCCAGATCCTTAATCACCCGCAAAAGCCCGGCCCCCACGGCTCCGGCCACATCCAGCTTGCCTTTTGCGTTGGCGGGGATGCACACCGCAGGATTTCCCACGTAGCCTTTCACATTCCCGTGGGAGTCCGCCGTCACCGTGATCCCCTGCAGAGGGCCCTGGGACTGAATCTGCAGCGTCAGCAAATCCTTTTCCCCTTTCATCATGGCCCCCATCATAACCCCGGCGCTCAGCATCCGGCCCAGCGCCGCTGTGGCCACCGGGCTAGTATTGTGGGCCTGCCGCGCCTCTTCCGTCAAATCCCTCGTGGCCGCGGCGAACGCGCGGATCTGGCCGCCGGCCGCCGTGCCCCTTACCACATAATCCTGCCCTGTCATTTTTTCCTTTTCCATAACCCATCCTTTCTAAAACGTGTTTGAAACTTAAAATGCTCTCAAATTACCGCAAATTTACAGATAATAGGACTCTTGCCTTTCAAAAAAGCGTTTTAAGGAGTCCGGGGGAAATTCGCAAGGTCTTCACTTCGTTCCGGTCGTTGCTAACCAAGCGCCACTGGCGCTTAGCAACCCCCGGCGCTTTTGGCGCTTTTCTCGCAGAAAAGTACACTCAAAAGACTTGAGGAGCTATGACTGTATCAAAATATTTTAAAATTCAAGTTTTTCAAAGAATTTAGAGAGTTTTCAAACACGCTCTAAGATTCTATAATTGCGAAATTTTCTGCCGGTAAATCTTTCTGAACAGAATCGTGGTCAGCGCCACGGAAACCACTTCCGCAATCGGATACGACCACCACACATAATTTAACCCAAAGGTCACCGCCAGTATGTAGGCAGAGGGCAGAAGCACAAAGAGCTGCCGGGCCATAGACACCCAAAGGCTGTACACGCCGTTGCCCAGCGCCTGGAACACCGAGCCGATGACGATGCAGTATCCCGCGAACAGAAAGCTTGGGCAAATGATCCGAAGCGCCGGAATCCCGATGGCCAGCATTTCCTCCGACGCGTTAAACATGCTCAGCAGCAGGCCGGGAATCGTCATAAAAATCATCAGGCCGATCAGCATCAGACAAACCGCCGCGATGACGCTTAGGCGGATGGTTTCCAGTATCCGCTTTTTATTGCGGGCGCCGTAGTTGTAGGCGATGATGGGCACCATCCCGTTATTCAGGCCGAACACCGGCATGAAGATAAAACTGTTCAACTTGAAGTACACGCCGAAAACAGCCGTGGCCGTGGGCGTAAACATCAGCAAAATCTTGTTAAAGCCAAAAGTCATCACCGAGCCGATGGCCTGCACCACCGTGGTGGGAATCCCCACCGACAGGATTTTCCCAAGAATTTTCTTGCTGGGCCGGAAGCCTTTCATGTTGATATTCACATCGGGATTCCATTTGACGTTCATAAACAGGGCCAGGCCCATGGCCACCAGCTGTCCGAAAATCGTAGCCAGAGCCGCCCCGGCCACGCCCATTTTCGGGAATCCCAGCAGGCCGAAGATTAAAATCGGGTCCATAATCAGGTTGATAATCGCCCCCACGCTCTGGGTGATCATCGTCAGAAAAGTCCGCCCAGTGGACTGCAAAAGCCTCTCCATCATCAGCTGCATATAAACTCCGATGCAGCACACCGAGATAATCTGCATATAGGTCGTTCCATACTCCCGAATCTGCACATCGGATGTCTGCACCCGCAAAAATAAATCCGACAGACTGGTGGACAAAACGGCGAATATGAGATAGCAGCACAGAGACAGGAAAATCCCGTTTCTGGCCGCCGCATTGGCGCCCTCAAAGTCCTTTTCCCCCAGGTTCCTGGAAAGCAGCGCGTTTACGCCCACGCAGACGCCCACCGCAATGGCGATCATTAAGTTCTGCACCGGAAACACCAGCGACACCGCCGTCAGCGCGTTTTCGTTGATCTGCGCCACAAAAATACTGTCCACCACATTGTACAAAGCCTGGATCAGCATGGACAGCATCATGGGCAAAGACATTCTCACCAACAGCTTAGGAATCGGCATAACTCCCATTTTATTTTCCTGCTGTATCGTTTCTTCCATTTTTCAACCTCCTTTTTCTAAAATTTCGCTTCATTTATTTGAGTTTGGAGAATTTTGTGTGAAAAAATCGGATGCCCCGCCTCCTGGCCGACATCCGATGATCCCACATTCCCATATTTTACTATTGTAAGGGATGTCCGCAATCTTGTCAATCCCTGATTTCTTGCTTTTCTCGTAAAACCGGGCAAATGCGCCCTGTTCCAAAACTGCATTTACCCGGTCTGAAAAACTTATTTTATTTTCGCGCTGGTCTTCCAGGCGCTGTAAGCTCCTGTATATGTCTTGCCGCCCACTTTTTTATATGCGCAGATCCTGACCATCATTCGCTTACCTGATTTTGCGTTTTTAATTGTATACGATAACGCTTTTTTTGATTTTACCGTCTTTGTAGTTACTTTTGCCGCCCCTTTATACTTATACTGGATCTTATAGCCTGTATTGCC
>CAOJVE010000005.1 GCA_948444865.1 uncultured Lachnospiraceae bacterium | reverse complement strand
ATTTACTTCTCATATCAGCGGTCTCATTATGTGAAAAGCTTCATACCCCCCCCACCTAAATTTTAGTATTATCTTTTTCAAAAGTTTCTTTAAGAACATATTAACACCCCAAAACAACTTTTATTTTCCAAAAAACAATTTGATATATGGCGTCCAACACCTCAAGACAGCTATTACAATCCCATAATTTTTATGCAAATAATGGAACCATTGCTTAAAAGGAGCCCCTTTAGGACTCTCTTTATCTTTCAATCGCTGTAAAATAGTTTTTTTCTTATCTAAATACGTTTCCAAATTATCATCACATTTTCCCACATAATCTCCAGATGTATATATTTCATAACCCGCGCGAACTATCATCATCCCATAATCAAATTCTCCCCAATTATGTGTATAAGCCTCATCCATAGGGCCTATTTTAACAAATATTTCTTTTGGTATTAATACACAGTTCCCATTAAATGTATCTGCTTCCACATCCTGTTCGTGCAATTCCAACTTCCGGTACTTCAAACTTTTCTTTGTCCTAAATTTTACCGCTCCATAGTTCAATTCTCCAATTTCATTATGAATAGCTCCAACTATAACAGCATGGCTCTTCTTTCTGCTTTTTTCAACCATTTCATCAAGAAAACCTTCAAAAAACTCAACATCATCATTGACCATTAATAAATAATCAAATTCCTGCTGCGATGCCAGAATATACTTCATTCCTTTCCGCATTCCACCAGTATAATATAGATTTCCATCGCCCCTTATAACATGTATTATATACTTTTTTGAATAAAAAAAAAGCATCTCCTCTGTTCCATCGCTACTGCCATCATCTACAATAACAAATTCTAAATTATATGGATGTTTATTTTCCCTTGACAATGATTCAATGCATCTTTTTGTCTTTTCACACCGATTAAAACACGTCATCAAAACAATTATCGTTTTCATATCTTTCCCATTTCGTAATCCTGACTTAAAAAAACAACTCTCTAATCTTTCCATTCTGCCTCAAAATAATGTATAATCCGCTCTTCTTCTGGCGGTAACTTCATATAATCTCCATATATCCTATTTAGCCATTTACCCCCCCCACTGGAATATTGAAGAAATGACCTTCAAATTCACATTTGTCGGAAGACTCAAAAACTTCTTTTGATATACACTCACTGGGCAGATACCCCCACACTATATTTGTCACAAATTTACTTTGATCAAAAGAATATTTTTCGCATAACTTATTCAGTTTTTCACAAATCCACCTGCTGCTGATTATTCGTGAAAATGGATACATAATATTTTTAATAGCCTTTTTTAATTTTGTGGAGCCTTCATTAAATCTATAATTGGTAAAAGCATATAATTTATAATATATTGCTGCTTTCTTTTCTAACCTCTTCCTTTTTCGTACATCATCAGGTAATCCATCCAGTGGAAATACATAAATGTAAACCCCCATCGTATACGTAACAAGATATTTCTCTGAAAGTCTTGTACGGTTATCAATTACTTTTGCAAAAGGAAATGTCTTAACATCATGATAATCTAAAACATGAAAATGTTCCCCAATCCTTTCTTCTCTTACTAATTCCATAAACCGATCATAATCCGGCCTGGGCATAACAACATCGACATCATTATCCCATGGTATAAATCCTTTATGGCGTACAGCTCCTATCAAAGTTCCATACGCCAAAAAATATCTTAAATTATATTTCTCACAATACTTAGAAAAATTAATTAATATTTCTAATTCTAGTTTCCTAACCTCTGCATCATTTATTTTCCTCCCCATCTCTTTAAACCTTTCTAATGGAACAGATAATAAATTATTTACAACCATTTTTTCTTGTATTAACAAACCCTAACGCTTGAATATAGCCTTCAGATACCCTTTCAAATTTAAATTTGTCAAAAGATATCTTTTCTGCACATCTAGTAATATCTTTATCAATTAATGCATTTTGTAACTTTCTTCCAAATTCTTTACTATTAAATGGATCAACAATATAGCCATTGCTTCCATCAACCACAATATCATATATCCCATCCGCATATTTCGATGAAACAATTGGAAGTTTTGCACAAAACGCTTCAAGCAAAACCAATCCAAAACAATCTTCCCTAGTTGGTAAAACAAATATTTGCGCCTGTCTATATTCGTCTATAAGGGAATCTCCTGTTTTAAAACCACACCAAGTAATTTTATCGTATACATTATTCTTTTTCGCATTTTTTTTCAAAAAAGATATTTCATCTTCAGTCCCATTGCCAACTATACGCAAATTATATTCTATATCCAAATAAGAAAGCGCTTTAATTAACAAATCCAGTCCTTTCCTTTTAATCATACTTCCCACATAAAGTATACGTCCTGGACAAACTTCTTTCTCCATTTTTTCAAATTGACTTACATCCACCGTCAAAAGACTGGTAAAAATCTCTTTTTCACTAGCGCCCCACGCCATCAGTTTTTCTTTTGCCTTTGAGCTACTAGCTATGAATGCGTCTGCGTTTTTTATAATAACCTTTCTAGCAAGCTTTTGTATTTTGCCAATGTTTCGTTCTGAATATAACGTTCCATCTGTCAGATGAATAAAGCTTTTATTTTGAATTTTACACCAGAGCAAACATTGAAGAGCCGCCAAATTATACTCAAATGCAATCACAATATCGGGAGAAATTTTGTTTAAACACGTCATTATATTAATTGGCAAATGAATATAGCGATTATCCAGTTTTCCTTTCATTTTTATTACTTTTGAATGCAAAATAATAGAATTTATAAGTTTACCTCTATCCAAAAACCACTGACGATTATCTTCTGTTTTACTTGTATATATGACATGAAATTCATATTCTGAAAAATGAGTCTGCATATAATAAAACAAATCCACTCTATAAGGAGCCGGAATATTTGTTACTATAACCACCTTATTTGCCATATACACCTCATCCTTTTCCAAATTAAATTTCACTCAACCTACTCTAAGAGTTAATCAGTCTCCCAATACACGCTCATCAATGATTCATAGTTCTGCTCTTCCATATATTTTTCTGTACATTGATTCTCAATAGTCCTATATAAATCCAAATATCCTTTTAACCGAACAACCGCCCGCTTCAATTCCTCTGGTGAATCAGCAGCAAATTTACACCCCGTCACTCCCTCTTCCACCAAGCTCCCCGCATTTCCCAAATCCGAAGCAATCACCGGCGTCCCCACCGCGAAAGCCTCCGCGATCGTCATGGGAAATCCTTCATAACACTGTGTTGGCAATATAAGCGCTTTTGAGTTAGCAACCATCTCCCTAACCCTCTCATTCGGAACAAATCCCATCATCTCAACGGATTCCAATCCGTTCTTGGCGATATACTCCCGACACCGCTGCTCCATAGGCCCGTTTCCGCAGAGCAGCAGCTTTGGAGCCGAATCCCCCATCATCTTCCAGGCCCGAAGCAGAACATCCACGCCTTTTAACTTTTCCAGACGTCCTACAAATATAAATTGATCCGCCCTTTTTTCCGGTGGAACAATCTCGCCGTTTATACTTTCGACAAAGTTTGGCTTTACAAATACCCTTTCCGGAGAAATTTGTTTAAAAGACAATAATTTTTCTTTATTAAATTCCGTCAGACAGATATAATTTAACTTCTTGTAGATTCCCGTCATTCGATGAAATTTGGCATTGATCACACACGCCAACGTCTGCAGGCGGCTTTCCCTGTAACACCCATGCTTAACCGCGCAAAAAAGCCCTTTTTCCAGACAATCCTCACAAATATGCCCATCACGGTAAAAAGTGGCGCCCGGACACAGCAGACGGAAATTGTGAATGGTCTGCACCAACGGCACATGGCAGGCAATCGCCGCATAATACACCGAAGGGCTGACCAGATTTAATGTATTATGCACATGAACAATGTCTATTTTCTGATCTTGGATGATCCGTTTTATATCTTTATAGGTTCGCCTGTTAAAGATTGTGGTAAATGGCAGCAACAGTTTCTGTATCTTGGAAAGCTCTTTTAACTTCAGATTGCTCCTGGTATACAGGATGACTTTGTGGCCATGCTTTTCCAGCATCCGCTTTTCATTGGCGACCACTGTGTCCTCGCCGCCCGGGATTTGGTAATAGTTGTGTACAATCAGCACATTTGGCTTATATCCGTCACTTCGCAATTTATTTTCCCTTCAGTACAGCTTCCCAGATAAATTTCAGATTCGTATGCCAATATCGTTTAAACAGCCGGCCCGGTTCCTGCATCAGGCGATACAGCCATTCCAGATTCAGTCGCTGCATCCACCTTGGCGCCCGCTTAATATTTCCTGCGAAATAATCAAAACCGGCGCCCACGCCCACCATCAATCCACAGACAGCTCCCTGATGGGCCGCCATCCACTTTTCCTGTTTTGGCGCTCCCAGCGCAACCCACAGAAAATCCGGCTTTCCTTCGTTGACTTTTTCAACAAAAGCTAGATCCTCTTCCTCCGTCATCGGGCGAAATGGCGGACTGAACATTCCCACAATCTGTATTCCCGGATAATCTTTTACTAAACGCTGCCGCAGTTTGTCCAGCGTTTTCTGTGTTGATCCATAAAAATAATGCCTGTAACCCTTTTCGGCAGAAATTTCCAGAATCCGGGCCATATAATCTGGACCTGTGATTCTTTCCATCTGCGCACAACCCCGCCTGCGCCCTACGGCGGACAGCGGGCCGCCGTCTGGAATGGCCATGACGCCGCCATTTTGAACGGCACGGTATTCCTCGTCCTCGTAAGCCGTAACGGTTGTATGCACGTTTGACACACACAGATAATCACCAGACAAAGCCCGGATATGTTTTTCTGTAAATTCCAGCAGCCAGTCCATATTTACGGCGGCAATGTCCACGCTTAAGATATTACAAACCGGTATCTGCGTTTTATCTATTTTCCGTTTGTATGTCCCGCCCTTTTCCTGCGCATTCATTTATAACCGTTCTATCTTTCTAAAATTAAAAGTTTGCTCTTCACTCTTCCACGTATTCATCTTTTCTCCGCAGCAGCGCTACGCCAATGCCCATTGCCACGAATATAATCGGCGTACAAATAATCTGCTGATAACAGAAGAAATTATGCAGGAAGTAAGACACCAGCGCAACAGCTCCACCCACCATAAACGGATGGCATTTCCAGTTTTTCATAAACACAAGAAACGCGGTCACAAAGCTGCCCAGGTATGTAACCAGACCAAAAATCCCCATATCCACCAGGCAGTTCATCCACTCATTGTGGGCACAGGCCAACACGGCATTTCCCCAAAATCCCTGCAAGCTGGCCGCGTCGTAGGCATAGGCCGCGCTGGCATAGGCATCCGGGCCGCAGCCGAATAGCTTATCCTTAAATCCGTAATCCCCAAACATGCGCATGGTGAATTTCCAGGTGAATCCACGGGCATTTCCCCAGGATTCATTAAAGTTAAAATAACCAATATTATTTAAAAATGTGCCCGTTATCTTACCCGTCGTCACCAGATAAATACAAACAATCACCGCAACAATGCCGACCGGAATTAAAATATACAGGATGTTCCGAACCATGCGGAATTTCTGTATATCCATCTTTCCTTTTGTATTTACAAAATACAAAGCGGCATAGATTACGACCGCAACTGCCAGCAAAATCCAGGTTGCTGTGCTCTGCGAACAGAATGTGGACAGCCCTTCCAGCTTCACGGTGCGCGCTTCAAAAATTTTCTGCAGAACCCCAATCACTTTAAAAGAGGCCAGGCACAAAACCACCAGCTCCCAGAACCGCATAAAATACTCATTGGATTCAAAGGAAAGCCAGAAAAGAACCAAAAAGCTTCCACCTAGAGCCATGAACGCACTATCGCTGTTCTGCGTTACCACCGACGCAAAGGCGATCGCCAGAAACACGCCCCAAAGCGCGGACCATTTCACTTCTCTTTTATACCAGTAACAAGCCATGCCGATGGGCAGGGCGATACACAGATAGCTGGAATACCAGGTGGCCTGTCCCAGTGTAGACAGGAACAGAACCTTCGTAGCCTCGTCAGTTATCCCCTCGTACATTCCCAGAGGATCTATATTGAAGCGGTGCAGAATCCCCAGCAGGAAAACCGCCGCGGACGGGACCGCGATGAACCACCAATAACTCCAGTGCCACAAAAACCACCGGGACACGAAGAAATACAAAAGCACAAAAATGGTCTGGGTCATCACGCCCATAAACCAGCCGTCATACCCCCAAAAGGCGGCGTCCCTGTAATCCGACAGTCCGTAGGATATCCAACACACAATAATATAGGCCAGCACAAACCAGTCTGTCAATAACATTTCCTGGCAGATCTTCTTGATGGACAGCTCTTTGCGCTTCAGAAACAGATAGCACGCGCACGCCAGCAGCATGACTGGTATGAAAACCGTGTACGCCGTCTTGAAAAAGTCATATTTTGCGCTTCCCATATTGGCATATTTATCCTGAAAGTAAAGCGGATAAAGCGCGAAAATCGCAAATATAAAAACCGCCACTCCACCGATCATGACTGTCTCCGGCAGCGTCTCCTGCTGGATATCTTTCTTCGGTTCTTTTGTCTTATTTGTCTGCGCCATTTCAACCTCTCCTTTTATACGAAAAAATGAGTGTGCCAATTACAGAAACTTTCTTTCCAGATTCCAAACACACCCTGCTGTTATAAATAATCAAAGCGATTTCATTATACAATACTTTCGTTGACTTTTCCATAGTTAATTTTCAGAAACAGCTTAATTCTCTAACAGCTGACTAACAGAAGCTGTGCGCAGCCATGCAGTTTCACCGGCACGGATCTGGCCGGCGCGAAGATGCAGTCCCCTTTGAAGAAATTCAGATGCCCGCCCTTTTCCATAAACAGGCTTCCGCAGCCTTTCAGGCACAGCAAGACCTGAAAGGAGTTCTCCTTTGTACGGTAATCCACCATTTCCCGGCAATGCTCGGTGTTGAGAAGCATCCGCTCTGCCTGGAAATATTTGCATCGGCACAGCAGTTCCAGGGCGCTGCCTTTTTTGTATTTTAACGTCCGCATGGGCTGCCGGGGTTTATCGCTGCCAAAGAGACTGGCCACGTCCGCCGCTTTTTCTATATGAAGCTGCCGGGGTTTCCCGTCTTTATCCAACCGGCCATAATCATACATTCGGTAGGTAATGTTGGAGCATTCCTGGATTTCCGCCACCAGGGCGCCGGCGCCCAGCCCGTGGACGGCGCCGGCTTTGATGAAAAACACGTCGTCTTTTTCGGCTTTGACTTTCTGCAGGTATTTCTCCACACTGCCTTCCCGCAGGCTTTTCTCCAGCGCTTCCCGGGTGATGTCGTGGCTGAATCCGTAGGAAATCTGCGTGTCCTCCTCCGCATCCAGCACATACCACATTTCCGTTTTCCCCAGGGAGCCGTTCTCGTTTGCCGCCGCGTAGGCGTCGTCGGGGTGCACCTGTATGGACAGGTCTTCTTTGGCGTCTATAAATTTTATCAGAATGGGAAGTCCGCCCGGATGGGAGGGATGCTCACCCAGATATTCCGGGTGTTCATCCAGCGTTTGTTTTAAGGTTTTGCCGGCGTGTTCCCCTGAAGCCACCAGGCTCAGGCCGTCGGGGTGGGTGGAGCACTCCCAGGTTTCCGCCAGGGGCGACAGGGGGATGTCTTTTCGGAAATCGTCGTTTAAGCGGGTTCCGCCCCACAGGTAATCTTTTCCCGCCGGCTTCAGCAAAAAGGGCTTAGCGGTCCAGCTTGTATTTTTTCTTATCATGTACGCTAATCTCCCGGCCCAGCTGCACTTCGATGACTTTCAGCTCCGTCTCGGCGATAATCGTGTGGCGGCAGCCCGCTTCTATGGTAATGACATCCCCCGGCTGCACCGGCTGCTCCATGCCGTCCACGATGGTTTTGCCCCGTCCGGAAAGAACAGTCCACACCTCGTCCCTGCGCTCGTGGCTGTGGTAATTCATCCCGTGCCCCGGATTCAGAGTGATTTTGATCGTCATGCTAGTTTCTTCCACGTCCATTACCTGGAAGCTTCCCCAGGATTTTTCCGCGAACATCACCTGCTGATCTATTCTGTCTACGTAGGGCTTGATGTAGCTGGACTGCTCCTTGTCCGACACCAGAATGCCCTCCGCGCTGGCGGCCACCACCGCGTTTGTAAGGCCCATGCACACAATGGGCACGTTCAGTTCGTTGATGACATGAAGGTTTTCGCAAGTCTCGTTTAAGAGGGCCTGGCCCACGGTACGCTCGTCCATGGCCTCCGTCAGCGTGTTCCAGGTGCCCAGGTCTTTCCATTTTCCCCGGAAACGCATGACCTGGATGCGGTCTTCTTTCTCCGCCACCGCATAGTCAAAGCTGATTTTCTCCAGGCCTTCGTACTGCTGCAGCAAATCTTCGTAAGAGGAAAATCCGGTCAGCTCCTGTGTTTTTTCCAGAAGATACTGAAGCTTAAAGCCGAACACGCCGCCGTTCCACAGGGCCCCTTTCGCTATATATTCTTCGGCCAAATCCTTGTCCGGCTTTTCTTTGAACGCCTCCACAGCGCTTATATCCCCCGTATCGCCCGGGATGATGTATCCGTATTTCTCACTGGGGTACGTTGGCTCGATGCCGATGAGCGCAAGATGAACGTCCTTTGAAACAGCCAGGTCTCCCAGCCGGGCGATGGCTTCAAAGTATTCTTCGTCCACGTAAGGGTCCACGGGGCAAACCACCGCCGGCTCCTCCTCTGCCACGCCTTTGACGTCCCGCAGATAGGAGGCGGCAAGGGCAATGGCGGGAAATGTGTCCCGCCTGCAAGGCTCCACGCAAATATTCACGTCCTCACCCAGCTGATTGCGGATGGCCGAAACCTGGGTCCTGGACGTGGCGATGGTGACGGTGGCGCCCAAAACGGCCCTGCGGATTTGGCGGTAAACCCGCTGCACCATCGATTCGTAGGTTCCGTCTTCTCTTTTAAATATCTTGATAAATTGTTTGGAGCGGATGTCGTTGGACAGCGGCCACAGACGCTTTCCCGACCCGCCGGACAATAATATAATATTCATCGCTGCGCCCTCATGGGATTATGGAGGAAATCCTCGTAAGCCAGCCGGATGCCGTCTTCCAGCTCGGTGCTGTACTTCCAGCCCAGTTTTTCCAGCTTGGACACGTCCAGAAGCTTCCGGGGCGTGCCGTCGGGCTTTGTCTCGTCCCACAAAATCTTTCCCCCATATCCGATTACTTTTGCCGTCAGTTCCGTCAGTTCCCGGATGGTCAGTTCCTTTCCCGTGCCCACGTTCACCGTCTCATCGCCGGAATAACGATTCATCAGAAACACGCAGGCGTCCGCCAGATCGTCCACATAGAGAAATTCCCGCAGCGGCTTGCCGGTTCCCCAGCAGGTCACTTCTTTTGCGCCGCTTTCCTTAGCCTCGTGGAACCGGCGGATCAAGGCCGGCAGCACATGGCTGTGGGTGGGATGGTAATTGTCATTTGGTCCGTATAAATTGGTGGGCATGGCCGATATATAGTCTGTGCCGTACTGGCGATTCAGATACTCACAGTATTTCAGCCCAGCGATTTTCGCCAGCGCATAGGCCTCGTTGGTCTGCTCCAGTTCGGATGTGAGCAGGCAGGACTCTTTCATCGGCTGGGGCGCCATCCGGGGATAAATACAGGACGAGCCCAGGAACAAAAGCTTTTTGCAGCCGTTTTGCCAGGCGGAATGAATCACGTTCATCTCCAGCGTGGCGTTCTCGTACATAAAATCCGCCAGCGCTTCCTGGTTGGCCACGATGCCCCCCACTTTGGCCGCCGCCAGAAATACATAATCCGGTTTTTCTTCGGCAAAGAAATCCTCTACTTCCTGCTGCCTGCACAAATTTAATTCCTGATGGGTCTTCGTTATAATATTCGCATAGCCTTTTTTCTCCAGGGCGCGGACGATGGCGGAACCCACCATGCCCCTGTGCCCTGCCACATATATTTTTCCTTCTCTCTCCATCGCTTCCCCCGTTTAATCCGCCGCCCGCTTCATGGCCGCTTCTCTTTTCGCCTGTCTGAAATCGTGATCCGCCATGATTTGCACCAGCTGTTCATAGCTGGTCTTCTGGGGATTCCAGCCCAGGACGGTTTTCGCCTTTGTGGGGTCACCCAGCAGATTGTCCACATCGGTGGGCCGAAACCAGGCTTCGTTGACTTCCACCAAGACCTTTCCGGTCTTTTTGTCAATCCCTTTTTCCTCCAGGCCTTTTCCCTCCCAGCGAAGCTCGATTCCCACGGCCCGGAATGCCTTTTCTGTGAAATCCCGCACTGTGTGCTGCACGCCGGTGGCAATCACAAAGTCCTCCGGTTTCTCATGCTGGAGCATCAGCCACATGCATTCCACGTAGTCTTTGGCGTAGCCCCAGTCCCGCAGGGAATCCATGTTCCCCAGCTGCAGCTTTTCCTGCAGGCCGCAGGCAATCCGCCCGGCCGCCAGGGTAATCTTTCGGGTGACAAAATTTTCCCCCCGCCGCTCCGACTCGTGGTTGAATAAAATGCCGTTTGTGGCAAAAATGCCGTAAGCCTCCCGGTATTCTTTCGTAATCCAGTAGCCATACTGCTTGGCCACCGCATAGGGGCTGTACGGATGAAACGGCGTATTCTCATTCTGAGGAATTTCCTCCACTTTCCCGTAAAGCTCAGAGGTGGAAGCCTGGTAAAACCGGGTCTTTTTGGCAAGACCCAGAATGCGGATGGCCTCCAGAATCCGCAGAACCCCCAGCGCGTCCACGTCTCCGGAATACTCCGGCGCGTCGAAGGACACCTGTACATGGGACTGCGCCGCCAGGTTGTAAACCTCGTCCGGCTGGACAATATTGAGGATGCGCAGAATGGAGGATGAATCCGATAAATCCCCGTCATGCAGGGCAATGGCCCCTTTTTCCAGGAGATGGTCAATCCTTCCTGTATTGGAAATAGAGGCCCGCCGGACAATTCCGTGGACTTCGTATTGTTTTTCCAGCAAAAATTCCGCCAAGTATGAACCGTCCTGGCCTGTGATTCCTGTAATCAGCGCTTTCTTCATAATTTTGAACCCGCTTCCCTTTCTTGTATAATCGTGCAATTATTATAGCTATTCCGATAGCCGGAATACATGCAGCTTCTTGCGGATATATAGCATAATATTGACTTTTTATTTGCCATCCGCAATTAAATATTATAGCTATGCCCAAAAAAATGTGCTATACTATACTAATGAATACATCTATGTTTGACGACGGCCCGGTGGTGCAGTCTGCGCGTATTATCTATACAGCGTCTGCATTTGCAAAAGCCAACACCATTCATTTACAGGAAATCGGGGAGCTGAAAGCCATAAAGCCCCATGCCAGCTACCGGGAAAATCTGGATTCTTATTTATTTTTTCTGGTGCTGGAAGGAAGCGGAAAGGTGCATTTTGAGAAAAAAGATTTTTTTCTGACAAAGGGCGACTGCGCCTTTTTGGACTGCCGCCAGCCTTATTTTCATCAGACCGACGCGGACGATTTGTGGCGGCTGAAATGGGCGCACTTTTACGGCTCCAATATGAATGGCATTTATGATAAATATCTGCAGCGGGGCGGCCTGCCCTGTTTCACCTCCCAGCGCCCTTGGGAGTATCAGAGTCTTCTGGATAAACTGCACGCCATCGCCGCGTCCGATCTCTATATCCGAGACATGAAAATATACGAAAAACTCACCGCGCTTTTGTGCCTTTTGATGGAGGAAAGCTGGAATCCGTCTGCCCGCTCGCCCCGGACCCGCGCCAACTCCAGATGCGAAATCCAGTCTGTAAAGGATTACATTGACCAGCATTACACGGAAAAAATCTCCCTGGATGGCCTGGCGCAGATTTTCTATATCAACAAATTCCATTTGACCCGGGTCTTTAAAATGAATTACGGAATTTCCATCAACAGCTATATCCAGCAGCTGCGCATCACCCAGGCAAAACGGCTGCTGCGCTTCTCCGATCTGCCCATACAGGCGGTGGCGCTGGAATGCGGGATCGACGACGCGAATTATTTTTCGCGGATGTTTAAGAAAATAGAGGATGTGTCGCCGGGGGAGTTTCGGAGGATGTGGAAGAAAGAGTAGAAACTGATTTGAATAAACGCTTAAAAACTCCCGGAAATTCCAGGCATGCTTTTCTGAAATTTCCGGGAGCGCGCGTTGGTTCCGGCAGCTTTTCGCATACCATAAACCTTTGCTATTTTCAATTGTCTATTTGCCGCAGAGGGAAAACTACCCTAAAGGTAAACTACCCTTTCGTTCACCGGCGTCTCACTTACAATGAAAAGTGCCGCACATGGTCTGCTGGCTGCTGGTCGCGTTGGAACCGGCGATGCCGATTTGGGACGCGATGCACTTGCGGTCATCGTTGTACACGCATCTGCATGCTTCGCAGTCCACCTGAATGGTTTCGCATCCGCATCCGTCGGCGCAGGAATTTGTCATGCTGTCACCTTTTCTTTCCTGGAAGCTGCCGCAGCTTGTCTGGTCCGCCATGTTGGCTGCATCGCCGGTTACAAGGATGTCGCCTTTGGAACACAGCTCCTCTTTATTGTAGACACATGTGATTGCTGAACATCTCAATGCTGGCATAATTTCCACCTCCTGTTTTTCTGTATTTATTTGACGCGTTTAGTATGTGCAGGAAAATAAAAGTTATGCAGATTTTTTTCAGACATGCGCTTTATTTATTGTTCCAAAGACAGGCATATATCTGCTCTTTCTCCTCTTTTGGCATTTTTCAAAGTCATCCAGATGAGCAATTCCCCTTCTTTTTGTAAATTATAAGTCTTGTTGTTTTTCACGGATCTGTAAAATCCCATCTCATAACTGGGCTTTCTGGCCTCTCCATATGCCGATTCCAGTTCCCAGCCCGGCTGCAGTTTATACTGGAATTTGACTTTTTCTTCCTTCGGTTTGATGTGCACAACGGCATGGGCCGTTTTCACCTTTTTGGCATAATTTTTTCCGTTTATGGACAGTTTTTTCACGGGATTTTTAAATTTCACTGTCTGAACGGTTCCTTTACATTTTATTGTTTTGCCTTTTCTGGTGGCGGAAAAGGTAAGCCGCACTGTCCCCGGCTTTTTGGGGGTGAGCACAAAACACTGACTCTTTGCGCTGTATTTCACGGCGGCGATTTTTTTATCCGAGGACGTTGCCTTTATGTTTTTGCAGGTTTTCCCGTAAATCCCATCCACATATACCTCATAGTATCCCCGCTCGTCCGCCGGGCTGTAAACGGCGATTTCCTGGAACCCGTTTTTTAAGTTTTTCTGGTAACCCAGCATGCCTGTGTACGCCGCCTGCGCCGGATGGGCCGGATGCAGCGCCAGCGCCGCCGCAATAAGCAGCAAAAATCCCATAATCTTTTTCGTTGTCATTTTCATTTTATCTCTCCTCCTTGCATTTTGATCCTGAATCAGCAAATGCTTATTTACAGAAAATTAATTGCTTCTGAGCCGCTCCACCACGCTTTCTTGGCTCATTTCGCCGAACTGGCGGCGGCATATCCCGTATATGACCGCCAAAAATGCCGGAAACGGCGCCAGGCACGGCCACCAAACTGCATGAGCCTGGAAGTAAAAGGCTTTTCCCAAGGTGCGCTCCAAAAGCCCTTCGGCACAGACGCCCACCAGCGCAAGGGCAATGATTTCCGCCCCGGCCAGGTAGAGGAATCCTTCCGCGGCCAGCATTTTCACCAGATGACTTCTAGTCATGCCCACCGCCTCCAAAAGCGCCAGCTCCCTTTTCCGACTGATGACGGACGCGGCCACTGCGTTAAAGAAATTCATGACGCCGATAAAAGCCAGCGCCGCCGCCATCATTCCGCCGATTATATAGTATCTGCTTACAATTTTCTGAAAGCTCTCGTCTAGGTCCAGGCTGGACTTTAAGTGCACCGACGGATTGTTTTCCAACAGGACGGACTTCAGATAATCTTCCACCGCCTTTCGATCCCCCTGCGGGCAGTCCACGGACGCGTACAGCGCGCTTTTCTTGCCTGCGCTTTGGATAAATTCCGTCTCCGGCAGGAGGACCGTGGCCGCGTACAGCTCTCCAAAAGGATAGTCCATGGAGTAGGGCAGGTATGCCTCGCCTCCGATTTTGTAAGTCTTCTCCGCCCCTCCCTCCAGCTCGACGCGGATTTTGCCGTTTGCGGGACGGTGAGAAAAAGGATGCCACCGGTACCTGGCGCCGTAGTTTACAAGCGCCCGCGCGCCCTTTTGAAATTCTTCCCAGGAACAGGCCGCGCCTTCCCATTCCAGTTTTTCAAAGACGGCCTGATTCACGGCCATATAATGGACCGGGAGCGCGCCTTTTTCATAGGTCTGCCGCCATAAATTTTTTTCGTAGTCCTCCCAGATGTCTTTGTAAAAATCGCTCCAGCGTTTCCACTCTTCCTTAAAATCCCCGTCCATGCGAAGGGACGCTCTTTCAAAATATACATAGCCGATGGAAATGTCTTGGGGACAGGCTTTTAGCCGCTTTTTGACGTCCGGCGTAATCCCGTCGAAGTTTGAATTTTCCAGGGTGGCCGCCAGCTGATCCAGCTCAAAGTCCGAGGCCAGCACGATTTTTTTGTACGCCTCAAAATCGTATCCCTGCACCAGCATGACGATGCAGTCCAGAATCAGCAGAGACAGGGCAATGGAGAACATCACCATAAGCCCCTTGCGCCAGTTGGCCCGCGCGTTTTGCGCCGCCAGGGCCGCCCAGCCGCCGATTTCTCCCGTCCGGCCGGTTTTCCTGTGGGAAATCCCGCCCTCCGACATGCGCAGGGCTTCCGTGGGGGATACGCGCCCTACCAGACGGCAGGGCCGCAGAACCGACAGGTAAACCGTAAGCAGCGTCAGAAAGGCGGAAATGATGAATATGCACGGATGGGCCGACACCGCCGCCGGGACTTTTTCGCCGTCAAGCGCCCTGTCCAGATCTACATTCAGGGCCGGCGCCAGGGCCGCTCCCATGAAAAATCCGCCCAGAAGTCCCAGGGGAATGCCCAAAAGGGCCAGCCGCGCCGCCTGGCCGTAGGCCATCCTTTTTAACTGCTTTCCCGTGGCGCCGATGTTTTTCAAAAGTCCGTAGACTTTCAAGTCGCTTTTCACGGAAATGCTGAAGACATTGTAGATAATCAGATAGCCGGCCAGGACGATAAGCGCCGCCAGAGCCGCCACCGTTCCTGCGGAAAATGCGTCCTCCTCCATCAAATCATAGGCGGGATTCAGCTGGAAATCGACTTTGCCGTCGCCAGAAAGCTTTGCCGTCTTTTTTTCCAGAAGCCAGGGATTTTTGTACCAGACTGCCAGGTCGCGGCCACCGTTTCGCACGCCCTCTCCCAGCTCCTCTTTGGTCAGCGGGTAGGCGTGCGCCTGGGCATAGTCCTGGGATACCCAGACCATCTGCGATACCGTTCCTTTGTCGCTTTCCCAGTATCCGCTTAAGCGAAATGTGTCTGTCTGCGTCTCCAACGGCCCCCGCTCGTAGGTCAGCGTCACCAGAGCCCCCAGTTCGCAGGGCGCTCCCAGGGCATCCAGCGTCATGGTTCCCAGCGCGATTTCGTCCCCGCTTTCGGGCAGCCGGCCGACGGTGGGCGCGGAAAGAATGCTTTTTGCCATTTTCTCATCGCCGCAGCGCACTTCCGCCAAAAACCCAAGCCGCCGGTCGGCCACCGCGCCCAGGAAGATTCCCGCGCCCCATGCGTCCACGTCCCGGCTGTCCTTTAACGCCCGCATCCCCCTTTCGCATTCCTCCGCCGTCAAGTCCTGGGCGAAAGCATGGGAGGAGGCCTGAAACGCCTTTATGTCCGCCGCTCTTTTTGTCAGAACGATGGATACTGTTCCTGTAAATAACGTGGTAAATAAAAGACAGGTCAGCGCAATGGCCAGCAGGGCAATTCGGTTTCGCCGCCGGTTGACTCTCAGAAAACGATGGGTCAGCTCCCGCAGGACTTCTTTATTTTCCACTTTTACCATGGCTTAAGCCTCCCGTCTTCCAGATGGAGGATTCGGTCGGCCATCTGGGCGATTTCCTCGTTGTGGGTGATCATCACCAGCGTCTGGTGAAACTGTCGGTTGGTCACTTTTAAAAGCCCCAAAACGTCCTGGCTGGTTTTGGAATCCAGGTTCCCGGTGGGCTCATCCGCCAGCAAAACGCAGGGCCGGGCTGTCAGGGAACGGGCGATGGCCACCCGCTGCTGCTGCCCGCCGGAGAGGGCGTTTGGCAGAAACTCCAGCTTGTCCGTAAGCCCCAGGGTCTGAACGATGGAATCCACATAGGCTTTCTCCGGTCGCTTTCCGTCCAGCCGCACCGGAAGCGCAATGTTTTCCCAAACATTTAACATGGGAACCAGATTGTACTGCTGGAACACGAATCCCAGATTCCTCCTTCTGAAAACCGCCAGCTCATCCCCGGACATTTTCCCCAAATCCTGTCCGTCCACCTTCACCGTCCCGGACGTGGGCGTGTCCAGCCCGCCCATCATGTGCAGCAGCGTGGATTTTCCGCTGCCGGACGTGCCTACCACAGCCACAAATTCTCCCCTTTCCACCTGAAAGCTTACCCCATTCAGGGCGCAGACGCGCGCCTCCCCGGCGCCGTATATTTTCCGCAAATCTCTCACTTCTAAAATCATGTTCCCCTCCTGTATCGCTTTCCAATACAGACTTTACCACAAAAAAATCTCCAACTGGTTTCTCAAATGTCACAAAATGGATATCTTATAAGATGGCCGCATGGCCATACGGGATGCCCCAAAGAGTATAGAATCGCGTAAGAGCAAACGCTCCGCAGAAATAAACAATAATTATTTTAAACGCATATTGCAAGTGGAAAATACATATGCTATAATACCGATGAAAGTTCCCAGTTGTCCATGCAGGACGGCTAAAACGAAAACCCCGGAGCGGCTACTCCGGGGTTTTCTATTCCGTTTTGATATGGTGGCTTATGCCATAGGCCAGTTACCGATTTATTTGTCGCCGTCTAACCATTTGCAGATAATGTGGCAAACCACGCCTGCCGCGACGGTGACTATAAATGTCCCCAATATATCCATGCAGAACACCCCCTTTCCGTACCCGGTATAGGAGCGGTAACAGGTTTATTCTACCACATTTCTTTCCCAGTTTCACAAAATTTTATTGTTTTTTCGTAACAGTGAAGACATCTGAACTGTTGCATTTTTCACAAAATCGGCGAGACCGGCAAAAATACGGAAAACACGCAGCCTGCCCCTTCCTTGGAGGAGACTTTGATGTACCCTTTCTGGGCCTGGATAATCTCCCTGGCCAGGTAAAGGCCGATGCCCACGCCCGGCTCGTCCTGGACGGCCAGTCCCCGGTAAAATCTCCCGAAGACTTTGCAGATTTCCCCTTTTGGAATCCCGATCCCCGTGTCCCGGATATCCAGGCGGATGAAAAACGGATAGGCCTTTGCCTCCATATCCACCCGCCCTCCCGGCGGCGTATATTTGATGGCGTTATCCACCAGATTGCCCACCGCCTCCTGGGTCCATTTCATGTCGAAAACCGCCGAAAGCGTCGTCTCGGCCATGTGAAGAGTCACGCCCTTTTCCACGGCGGCGCTGCTGTAATCCTGGCGCAGACGCTGAAGCAAAAGAGCCACGGAGGCGGCGCCTGGGCGCACGTGAATCAGGCCGTGTTCCATCCGGGACAGCTTCACCAGGGAATGAATCAAAAAATCCAGCTTGTCCGCCTGGCCTTTTAAGACGTCGGTCAGCTCATGGTTCTGACCATCCGCCTCACTTAATAATTCCGCGTACATTTTCAGATTGGCAATGGGCATCAGCGTCTGATGGGCGATGTCGGAAATCAGCCCGTGGACCAGCTCCTTTTGCCGCCGCTGGCTGTCTGCCAAGAGCTGGCTTTCCTCCAGGAAACACTTGAAGCTGTTTTCCAGCGCCGAAAATTCTGTTTCCGATATTTCCGTGTGGGCCAGTTCCCCCTGCCGCGCCTTGGCAATCATCTCTTCCAGCCGATAAAGAAGCTTTCGCTCCCGGCGGGCATAATGCCGGCGCCAGACAAAAGCGGAGACGGCCGCCAGAAAAACCGCCCCTAAAAGGATCACTGCATGACCCATGCGTAACCAACTCCATATACCGTTTTGATATATTCCCGTTTCCCGTCCTCCAGCTTACCCCGCAGCCGGTTCACCGCCACGGTCAGGGCATGCTCGTCCACAAACTCTCTCTCCCCGCTCCAGACCATATCAATCAGATGGCTGCGCTTCACGGTGGCGCCCCGGTTTTCGCACAGGATTTTCAAAAGCTTCTGCTCCGTTATGCTTAACTCTAGGGGCCTGCCGTTTTGGTAAAACTGCATCTTTTCAAAATCCAGATCCAGGCTGCCCTGGGTGAAATGGGCGCTTCCCTCTTTCTGCGGCCGCAGCTGCACCGCCACCCGCGCCCGCAGCACCATCAGGCTGAACGGCTTCGTGATGTAATCGTTGGCCCCGGCCTCCAGGCCCATCACAATGTCCATTTCCATGTCGTTGACCGTCAAAAGAATCACTGGCATGCAATACTCCCGCCGGATTTCCCCAAGGAAATCAATGCCGTTTCCGTCCGGCAGATTCACGTCCAGCAGCATCAGGTCTGTTTTTTGCGTGCGCAGAGCGTCCCTGGCCTCCGCCAGCGTGCGGCAGGCGGTAAAAATATAATTTTCCTGTTTCAGAGCCAGCCGAATCCCTTCGTTCATTTTTTTATCGTCTTCCACCACTACGATTCGGGTCGTTTCTCTCATGGCTCTCCTCCCTGAACCCAAAAACAGGCCGCCTGCACAGCCGCCTGTTTTTTATAGTGTTTAACATTATTAGTTATCCGTCATCTTTTTAGAAAATCCGGTATCTGGATGTTCTTTTTCTCCACGGTGCTGGTGGGCACTTTGGGCGCCACCGGGTCCACGTGGGGGATGTTTAAGTTGGGCATAGAGCCTCTGGTCGAAGAAGCCTGTCCCGCGGAAGCGCCTGCGCCGGTCTTGCTGGCCGCGCCGCCGATTCCTGCGCCCGCCCCTGTATTCAGCCGGCTTCCCGTAGGCCGGTTGGCCGGTCCGCCAAAGGGCGATCCCGCGTTTCTCATGCCGTAGCCGCCCAGCTTGTTAGGCTGAGGCTCGTCCAGTCCGGTGGCGATAACGGTAATCCGCGCCGCGTCCGCCACGGTGTCGTCGTACATGGCGCCGAAAATAATATTGGCTTCCTCTCCGGTCAGCTCCTGGACGTAGCTGGCCGCGTCGTTGGCGTCCATCAGGGAAATGTCCCCGGATATGTTGATAATCGCGTGGGACGCGCCCTTGATGGTCGTCTCCAGCAGCGGACTGGACACCGCCTGCTCCACAGCCTCCAGCGCTTTCTCGTCGCCTTTCGCCTCGCCGATTCCGATGTGGGCGATTCCCTTGTTGGTCATAACCGTCTGCACATCCGCAAAGTCCAGATTGATGAGAGCCGGCAGGTTAATCAGATCGGTAATGCCCTGCACGGCCTGCTGCAGCACTTCATCGGCTTTCCGCAAGGCTTCCGGCATGGTGGTGCGCCTGTCCACAATCTCCAGCAGCTTATCGTTTGGAATCACAATCAATGTGTCCACATTTTCCTTTAAGTTCTCTATCCCCATCAGCGCGTTGTTCATCCGGGTCTTGGCCTCGAAGCGGAACGGCTTGGTCACAACCCCAACCGTCAAAATTCCCATTTCTTTCGCCGCTCCCGCAACCACCGGCGCGGCCCCTGTGCCCGTGCCGCCTCCCATGCCGCAGGTGACGAATACCATGTCGGCGCCTTCCATCAGCTGCTTTAACTCTTCGATGCTCTCTTCCGCCGCCTTCTTGCCCACCTCCGGCTGCGCCCCTGCGCCCAGCCCTTTGGTCAGCTTTTCTCCAATCTGAAGAACTGTGGGCGCTTTACAAAGCGTCAGCGCCTGTTTATCCGTGTTAATCCCCACAAATTCAATTCCGGCAATGGCTTCCTCCACCATTCTGTTTACCGCATTATTGCCAGCGCCACCCACTCCGATCACGATAATCTTAGCAGATGATTCAGCCTCGTTCGTCATAATCTCTAACAACGTACTTCCTCCTTTATTCCCCTTTTTATTTCCCCTTTGCTCTTCTATGCTATGGTCACCAGAAAACCTCTTTCACATACCACTCCCCTCTCAAAATAAATACCGTATGTGCATCTAAAAGGTATGCATCCGGGTTCTTTGGAACCTCTTTCTCCTATTCTTATGCCAAAAACGCCTGGACGCCTGCAGATTGCTTTTAAATCCTTGCGGCATGGCGCTAAATATTCATACACTCCCAGTGTTCAGACTCCATATCTTGTGGCATATGTTTTCATTCAGGAATTTACGCAATGAACATGGATGTTTTAAACTCTATTCCTATAATATATTTTTTTGAAAGATTTAGCAACCGTTTCTTTGCTTTTTTTATTTTTTTTCAAAAGTTATGCTCTTCCTCTCGGAAGTTACGTTCTCAAGATGGAGCGTCCCCTGGCTGCCCTCCAGTAAAGGAAGGATCGCCGCCATTCGCTCGATTTTATCATCCAGATACTGTTCTCCGCCCAGCCTCACCTGGATGCTCCCATAGGACAAGATCAGCTTGGATTTTTCGTCCAGCCGGATGCTCTCCGGCTTTCGGATGTCTTTTTGAATCATTTGCGAGAGACTTACAGCCATTGCAAGAAAGCTTTCGTCCTTTTCAAAAAGCGGCTGGTTTAGGCACACGGACTCCGGCTCCATCCCCTGGAAATAGAGGATGTTTTCGTCCCTGTTTACCGAAGACTCAATGGCTGTGCCCTCCCGGTCGAAGTAGACGAAGCAGTCCAGATAGCGCACGCAGCCGATGGACTGCTTTTCTTTTACGCTGATGAGCACGCTGCCGGGAGCCACATAACTGACCTCCACCGCGTCGATAAAGGAAATCTCTTCCGTATGGTCCCTGGAGCACAAAAGAGGGGCCAGGACAGAGTTTTCTGCCAAAGGCCCCTTTAGCGCTATCTTTTCAATCTGTTCTTTGGAATAATGCGCGCTGCCCGCCACTTCCACTTCCTGTATTTTGAAAAAGAACCAGAACCAGAGCAGGGCTCCCAGGGTCGCCAGCAGAAGCAGGATTTTTACCCGATGGCCTTTTCTATTCTCTTTTCCCGCATAACGATATGTGCGATTTCTCATCCTTTGCGCCAAGCCTCTCATTCCTCCTCTGCAAAAGCAACTCCTCCCAGCCCGCGGATATCCTCCTGGATATGCTCGTATCCCCGCTCCACCAGCTGGAAATTCTCCACGCATGTCTGCCCTTTCGCCGCCAGACCGGCCAGGATCAGGGCCGCGCCTCCCCGCAGTTCCTGGGCTCTGACGCGGCAGCCGCGCAGTTCTTTCGTTCCGTCTATATAGGCGTCCTGACCGTTGATGCGGATGTGCGCCCCCATATGCACCAGGCTCTCCGCCACCCGAAAACGGTCCTCGAAAATATTTTCCCGGATGTGGCTTTTTCCATGGGCCAGGGATAAAACGGCCATCACCGGGGACTGGAGATCTGTGGAAAATCCCGGAAACACTTCCGTCTCCACCAGGGAAACGGCGCCGTACGCCTTCCTCCCGTCCGCTATCAGTTTACCACCAACCATGTCATATTGTCCACCCATTTTCCCGTAGACGCCCAGAAATGCGGGAAGCTCCGCTATGGGCGGATTCTCGATTATGATTTTGCCCCGGGTGATGGCGGCGGCGCACAGATAGGTGCCGGTCACAATCCGGTCGGGCGGCGTCTGAAATGCGCTGTCGTGCAGAGCGTCCACGCCGCGGATAAGGATTTCATCGGTTCCGGCTCCCTCCACCGACGCGCCCATACCGTTTAGAAATCTGGCAAGCCATATGATTTCCGGCTCCCTGGCGCAGTTCTTCAGATGGGTGACTCCTTTTGCCAGAACCGCCGAGATCATGGCGTGCTCCGTGGCGCCTACGCTTTGTTTGGGAAAAACAAATGCGCGTCCGCAAAGCCCTTCTGTATGCGCCCTTAAGACGCCCCCTTCTTCTTCGATGCGCGCGCCCAGCGCTTTTAACATGGATAAATGCAGATCCACCGGCCGTTTGCCAATGACGCACCCGCCCGGCGGCGCAATGTCCCCTTTGCCGAACCTTCCCAGCAAAGCCCCCAGCAAAATAATGGAACAGCGCATCTGGCAGGCGTATTCGTCTGGTATTCTGGTGTTTTTTAGGGATGAACAGTCCAGGCGCAGCGAGCTGCCTTTCCAGCAGACCTTCGCCCCCAGCCGGGCAAGGATTTTCTCCATAAATAATACGTCTGCAATTTTGGGACAATTATGCAGGACCGTCTCCCCTTTATGCAATACTGCCGCAGCCATGATGGGCAGCGCCGCGTTTTTTGACCCCTGTATGCTTACCGCGCCGTCCAAGGGACGACCGCCCTGTATCCGGATATTTTTCAAAATCCTACACCTCAGGAATTACCTTCTTATGAGTTATCCTATGCGCCATTTCATTTTTTGTGACGACTTACATTTAAGGCCAGCCCCATTTCACTGAGCAGAAACAGCACGGAAGTCCCCCCGTAGCTGATAAACGGCAGAGTGATTCCCGTGTTTGGGATGGTGTTCGTGACCACGGCGATGTTTAAGATGACCTGAATGGCCATATGGCCCAGGATGCCCACCGCGATCATGGCCCCCAAAAGATCCGGCGCATGGGTGGATGCCACCATCAGCCGCCACAGAAGCAGGCCGAAAACCAACATCACCAGGGCCGCTCCCACAAGCCCCGTCTCCTCGCAGATGATAGAAAAAATCATGTCGTTCTGGGCCTCCGGCACGAATCCCAGCTTCTGTAAGCTGTTGCCCAGCCCACTTCCGAAGATGCCTCCGCTTCCGATCGCGTACAGCCCCTGGATGGTCTGGAAACCCTTTTCGTAGCTCTCCGGGTCCCGCCATACTGCCAGCCGCTCCAGACGATAGCTCTCCATGGCCAAAAAAATCCCCATAAAGGCGATTCCTCCCGCTCCCAGCCCCACAAACTGCAGATATTTGGGACTGGAAACGAAAATCAATATCACGCCGATGCCCAGTATGATGATGGCGGTGCTCAGGTTGTTGGTTCCCACCAGGCCCACAATGGGCAAAAGCCACAGCATAATTTTGCACATAAACCAAAACCCTGTGGTCTTTCCCTTGTTTTTCTCAATCTGGCGCGCCAGAAATAAAATCACCGCCAGCTTGGCAAATTCAGACGGCTGGAAGGACAGCGGGCCCAAAGCCAGCCACCGCTTGGAGCCGTTGTACTCCTGCCCCACAAACAGCACCGCCGTGGACAAAAGAAGCGAAATCCCATAGAACGCCGGCGCGCCCTGCACCAGCCAGTGATAGTCCATGTGGGACACCAGGTACATCCCCATCAGGCCCAGGGCTGTGGCGAAAAGCTGTTTTTTAAAATAATAGGCGGAGTCATGGAATTTGACCCGCCCATTATAAGCGCTGGTGCTATATAGAATCACAAGCCCTAAGACCACCAGGATCAGCACAAGAAATAATAAGGTTTTGTCTGTCTTTTTTTCCGCTTTTCTATTGGAAGGCAATGGAATTGCTCCTCCTTCATGCTCCCTTATTATAATTTATGTACATACTCCTTGAACATATCACCTCTTTGCTCATAATTCTCAAATTGTCCCCAGCTGGCGCAGGCCGGCGACAGCAGCGCCGCGTCCCCTTCATGGGCCTTTTCGGCGCAGATAGCCACCGCTTCCTTTAAATCGTCGGCCATGAGGATGTCCGTGAAGCCCTCCTTTTGGGCCGCCTGGGCGATTTTTTCTCGGGTCTGGCCGATTAAGACCAGATGGCGCACCTTTCCCCCAAAGGCGCGAATCCACGGGCCATACTCCGATCCCTTGTCGTATCCGCCTGCAATCAGAAGCGTCGGGCGGTTCATGGCCTGGATGCCTTTGATGGCCGCATCCGGGTTGGTGGCCTTGGAGTCGTTATAGTAGACCACGCCCCTTTTCTCCTCCACGTATTCAATCCGGTGGGGCACCGCCTGAAAGGCGCAGACGCTTTTTCGGATGCTCTCCATGGACACGCCCGCGCTGTAGGCCATGGCAATGGCCGCCATGACATTTTCATGGTTGTGCTGTCCTAAAAGCTTCAGCTCATCCACCCGCAGAACAAAAGTCTCCCGGTTTTCTTCCCGCCACACGATCCATCGGCCGTCCGGCCTGTCTTTCAGATAGATTCCTTCGGGCAGATGAAAGAGCTGCCTTTCGCTTGAAAAATAAACGCATCGGGGCGTCATCTTTTCCCCAAATTCCCGCAGCGCGGCATCCTCGTAATTGAGCACGCACACGTCCTGGGCGGTCTGATTGGCGGTGATGGACTCTTTTACGCGGATGTACTCTTCCATCGTGTGATGGCGGTTTAAATGGTCCTCTGTGATGTTTAAGATGGCGCTGACCTTGGGAGAAAACGCGTCGATGGTTTCCAGCTGAAAACTGCTGATCTCCGCCACCGTCACGCTCTCCTCCTTCATGGAAAGGGCCAGGGCCGTATAGGGCGTTCCGATGTTGCCCACCACGAATACGCTCTCTTCCCAATCGGCCATGATTTTCCCCAGAAGGGCCGTTGTGGTGGTCTTGCCGTTGGTTCCCGTCACCGCCAGCACTTTCCGGGATGCGCTGACCTGGTACGCCAGCTCCACTTCCCCCCATACCCGAATGCCCCGCCGGTAAAAATCCTGCACCAGAGGAATGTCCGTGGGAACGCCCGGGCTTAGCACGACCAGATCCAGCCTGTCCTCTACTTCCTGCGGCAGCTGGCCAATATATATTTCAGGTATGTAGCCCCCCTTGATTTTCCCAAGAATATCCTCTTTTTGAACCTTTTCGCTTCCGTCGAAAATAATCGGGCTGGCTCCCATTTGCGCCAGCAGATCCGCCGCCGCGATTCCGCTTATGCCAGAACCGAATACCAATGCTTTTTTTCCTGAAAAATCCATCTTTCCTCTCCCTTTTTACAGCGCCATTAAACCGACCAGGCACAAAATAGCCGTCAGAATGGAAAATACCGCCACTACCCGCGTCTCCGACCATCCGCACAGTTCAAAATGATGATGGATGGGAGCCATCTTGAAAATCCTCTTGCCATGGGTTGCCTTGAAATAAGTAACCTGCATCATCACGGACGCCACTTCCGCCAGATAAATGAATCCCACTAAAAGGATGAACAGCGGCATCTGCAGCATGTAGGCGGCGCCTGCCACAAATCCGCCCAGCGCCAGCGACCCGGTGTCTCCCATGAACACCTGCGCCGGAAATACGTTAAACAGCAAAAAGCCCATCAATCCGCCCACCACCGCACAGGTAATGGGTTCCACGCCGCTGTCCAGGCCAATGGAAACCACGGTGAAGAACACGGCCACCATAATCGTCACGCTGGAGGCCAGCCCGTCCAGGCCATCGGTGAAGTTCACGCCGTTTACCGTTCCAATCACCGCAAAAAACATCACCGGAATGGCCAGCCAGCCCAGATCCCAGTAATGGCCGCTCCAGAACGGGATGCGCATGGTCAGCGGCACATCCGTATAATTCAGGAGGTAAAAAGCGAAAATCGCCGTCACCACAATCTGCAGCAGGAATTTCTGCCAGGCCAGCAGGCCGTCGGAGCGCTTGAGCACCACTTTCAGATAATCATCCAGAAAGCCAATCAGGCCAAATCCCAGCATCAGAAAAAGGACTGGCGTGATCTTCGGGTAATCCCGGATATACACCAGGGAGGTCACCACTGTGGCCAGCAGAAAGATAATTCCGCCCATGGTGGGGGTTCCCGCCTTTTTCAGGTGGGAAGCTACCCCTTCCGCCCTCTCGGTCTGACCCATTTTCAGCTTACGCAGAAACGGAATCACAATGGGGCCAAGCGCCACGCTAATGGCAAATGCAATCAATACCGGAACCGTCACTTGAAAATTCATACAACACCTCTTTGATTCTTTCGTTAATTTGTGCCTGCTTTTTTCTGCACACATAGTACAGTATAATTCTTTTTAAGAGATTAATCAACCGCTATGCGGCAAATAGAAGGCTAACATCCCAGATACGGCAGCACATTTTCAAAAATACTGCGGATTACCGGAGCCGCGATGGTTCCGCCGTAATAAATCCCCTGGGGGTTGTTGATGATGCAAAGCCCCAGCACTTTCGGATTCTCGGCAGGCGCAAACCCAATAAAAGAGGAAATATACCGATGGGCGCTCCTGGGAAGCGTCTGGGAGGTAGCCGTCTTGCCGCCTATGGTATATCCCTCGATGTAGGCGTTCTTCCCGGAACCCTGGGAGACGACGCTCTCCAGCACGCTCCGCAGCGTCTGGGAGGTATCGGGAGAAATGATTCCCTCCTTCGCTTCGTATTTCAGCCGCTTCACGTAGGAGCCGTCCTCACTTCGCACGCTCACGCCGAAATGCGGCGTAACCCGGCTTCCGCCGTTAATCAGTGAACTGACGGTGGTGGCAAGCTGGATGGGCGTAATCTGAAAGGACTGGCCAAAAGAAACCGTGGCCAGCTCCACAAGCCCCATATTCTTGGGATTGTGCATGATTGTGCCCGCCTCTCCGGGCAGATCGATGCCCGTTTTCTCCAAAAGCCCGAACTGCTTAAAATATTTGTAGAAATTATCCACGCCCAGCCTCTGCCCCACGTCGATAAACACCGGATTGCAGGAGTTCTGCGCTCCCTCCACGAAAGTTTCCGCCCCATGGCCGGTGCGTTTATGGCAGTGTATCCGCCGGTCTTCCACCACCCGGAACCCAGGGCAGGAAAATGTGTCCGTCAGTTTCACCGCGCCTTCCTCCAGCCCGGCCGCCGCCGTTATGATCTTAAATGTGGAACCCGGTTCGTATGTATCGTTGAGGCAGGGATTGCGCCACATCTGATTGAGCAGGTTTTGTTTTTCCTCCTGGGACAGATCGTTTCCGCTTACCGGCCGGTTTAAGGTAAAAGGCTCGTTGAGATTAAATTCCGGCACGTTTACCATGGCCATGATCTCTCCGTTTTGGGGATTCATCAGGAGAATGGATACGCCGTCTGCCTGCTTTTCTTCCATAACTTTTAAGGCCGCCTGCTGGGCGTACATCTGAATGTTTACGTCCAGGCTGGTCTGCAGGTCGTAGCCGGACACCGGGTCAATCCGGTTCTCCCCTACCTCATCCAGTTCAATCCCCCGGGCGTCTGTGGATGGGAGAATCTGTCCGGGAATGCCTTTCAGATATTCTTCGTATTTTACCTCCAGTCCGATAATGCCCTGATTATCGCCTCCGGTAAATCCCAGGACTTTGGAGGCCAGGGAATCCAGCGGATAATACCGTTTGAAATCCTCATCCACTTTCACGCCCTCCATGCCGTGCTCACGCACCCGGTCCCCCACTTCCTTTTCCACATTGGCCTGAATGCGCTCTATGGATGAGACTTTCTCCACTCTTTTGCGGACTTTTTCCTCGGGCAGCTCCAGTTCCCTGGAAAGCATAGCGATGACTTCTTCCGGTTCTTTGATCTGGTTATGTATGACGGAAATGGTGCACACCGTCTTGTTGGCCGCCAGGACAACTCCGTTGGCGTCCAGAATCCGGCCTCTTGCCGCTTTGATGTCGCGCTCCCGCTCATGCAGCTGCTGCGCCTTTTTTGAATAATAATCCGACTGCACCGCCATCAGCCAGATAAGCCTGCCCAGAAGCCCAAAAAGCATGGCCACGCAGCAGAAAAACACCACCAATACTTTCTTTTTATGGAATGTTTTGTTCTTTTTCATACTAATAATTTATTCGGGTTTTCCACAAAAATTCCATTCTAAAATGAAAAGACGGTAAAGCGTGTTCAAAAAACCTTTCCCGCCCGCCGGCGCAAAACATTTTCCAAACACGCTTTAAAGTGCGATTAAAATCCGGCATCCTCGTTGGTAATGCCATCGCTTTCTACATTGTTATTCAAATCCACTTCTTCGTTCATATCCGGCGGCTGCGGAATGTTGCCGCCCGTCACCACCTCGGCAGGCTCTCCCGTTTCCGGATTCTCGCTTTTTCGTATCTGGGTGTTGCCAAGGCCGCCGTTCTCCTGTCCCGTTGCCTCCAGATAGCCCGCGAAACCGGACCACAACTCTGTGGGAGGCACGGTTCCGTCCTCCGACTCGTCCGGCTCCACGTTTAGATAGGGAAGCGCCTCGGACAAAATCCCCTGGGCGATGTACTGGGACAGCTTGCTGTTTTCCTGATTTTCCGCGTGGGCCTCGTCAATGACCACATAGACCACCACTTCCGGGTCGCTCACCGGCGCAAATCCGATGAAGGACACCAGATAGCGGTCCTCATTTCGCGGGAACTTCTCCGCCGTCCCCGTCTTGCCGCCGGAACTGTAGCCCTGCACCTTGGAGTGCTTGCCGGTGCCGCCTTCCACCGTGGCGCGCATCTGCTCCCGAACGCTGGCGGATATGTCATTGGATATGGTCTGCCGCATCAGCGTGGGCGTGATGTTCTTTACCACCTTGCCTTCACTGTCTAAAATCTTGCTGACCAGGTGGGGCTGATAGTAATAGCCCCCATTGATCACCGAACTGATGGCCGCCGCTTCCTGAATCATCGTCAGCATAAAACCCTGTCCGAAAGAGTCCGTGGCCAGCTCCACCGATCCAAGGCTGTCCTTGGTGTGGAGGACTCCCGCCCCTTCGCCGGGCAGGTCTATGCCCGTCTTCATGCCGAAATTCATCATGCTCTGGGAATCCAGGAATTTCTCCGCGCCCATCATGGAGCCGATCTGCATCATCGCGTCGTTGCAGGAGTTGGCGATGACCTGGGCCAGCGTCTGCTCTCCGTGGCTGCTGGTGCAGCGGATGTATTCATCGTCCCCTTCCCCATAACTCCAGCCGCCGTCGCAGACGAACCGCGCGTCTTTTGAGATAATCCCGCTCTCCATAGCCGCCGCCACCACTAGAGGCTTCACGGTGGAGCCGGGCTCAAAGGAATCGGTCACACAGTAATTGCGCCACATGTTGTTCAGCGCTTCCACCGTTTCCTCGTCGGACATCTGGTCGATTTCCTGCTGGGTATGCCGGCCTGTCAGATCCCTGGGATTGTTTAAGTCATAGAAATCCCTGGTCCCCATGGCCAGGACTTCTCCGTTGTCCGGGTCCATCACGATTACGCCCAGCTCTTCCGAGCCCATGGCGTGGATGAACGCCTGGATGTACTTTTCCACGATCCGCTGCACGCCTGCGTCGATGGTGGTCTTAATGCTCTTGCCGTCGGTGGGCTGTATGATGCTCTGCTCCACCGTGGAACCGCTGCTGAAATAGCCGTACTGCCTGCCGTCCACGCCTTTTAACATCGTGTCGTAATAGCCCTCCAGGCCCCAGTCCGCGTTGCCGTCGTCGAACATAAATCCGATGGTATCGCAGGCCAGAGAACCCATGGGATAGCTGCGTTTATACTCTTCCTCAAACCACACGCCCACAATGTTGCTGCGCTCTTCGATTTCCTCCTCGGACAGACCGCTGTCCGGCCCGATATCCGTGTAGTCTTCAAACGCTTTTTTCTTTTCCATGTCCAGGCCCTTTTGCAGCACATAGTACTGGCTGGACGCGGTGTCCTGGGCGCTTAAAATGTTGCGCACCTCCTCTTCGTTGGAACCGAGCAGGCTGACCATGGCCTGCACGGTGGGCCCCAGATATTTCTCGTCGGAGTTAATCACTTTGCAGTCCATGATCACGTTGTACACTTTATTGCTGGTTGCCAGAACCGTTCCGTTCCTGTCCAGAATGTCTCCTCTTTTATAGGGAATCACCCGGCTGTCATACTGCTGCTGCGCCTGGGTGAGCACTTGCTTTTTGTATTTCTCCCCACTGACCGCGTTGATGTACGTGATGCGGGACAAAAGGCCTATGAAAATCAGGATAAGAGCCACAAAAAGACCCATGAGCTTTTTGCGCATTTTCTTATCCAGCTTTTTCACAGGCGTTCTCTTCTTCGCGTAATTTTTTTTCACCAAAACCACCTACTCTGCCTCTGGCACTTCCTGGTACTGCCGGACATAACTGCCTTTGTCCAGCTGATACGTAAGAATCTGGTTTTCCGTGGGATATTTCATCCCCAGGCGCTCCATGGCGGTCTTTTTCACCTGCTCCAGATCCATGGACGCATTCAGCTGACTCTCGTAGGCGTCGTTATCCGCTTTTAACTGACTGTATTCCGATTCCAGTTCCGCAATCGTCTGAATGCTGCCGGTGATGCGGGATTTGAGCTGCAGAAACCGCACGCAGGTAAATAAAACAGCCGCGCACGCTATGGCCAGAAAAACGACGAAAACTTTGCTCATGCTCTGCGCCCGTTCCCGGTTCTTCCTGGCGGCCCGGCTGACCGTCGGCTTTGGCGCCTTCTGGGGAAGCGCCTGGACTCTTCTGACCGTATTTCCGTCTACATAGACATCTTTCATCCCGTAACTCTGGGACGCTCCTCGGTTGTAATGCCCATTTCTTTTTACATCGGCCATATCTCATCACTGCTCCATGCGTTCAAACACCCTTAACTTCGCGCTCTTAGACCTTCGGTTCGCTTCCATCTCCCGCTGCGTGGGCAGGATGGGCTTTCTGGTGACCGCCCGGCCCAGCGGCTTCTTCCCGCAAACGCAGACTGGAAAATCCCTGGGGCAAGTGCAGGGATTCTCACTTTTCTTAAATATATTTTTAACGATTCGATCTTCCAGGGAATGAAACGTAATCACGCAAATCCTTCCCCCGTCGTTTAGAATCTCAATCATGCTTTCCAGAGAATTTTCCAATACCTCCAGCTCTTTGTTCAGCTCAATGCGCAGAGCCTGAAAAGTCCTTTTGGCCGGATGGCCGGGCATCTTCCGATACTTCATGGGAATGGCGTCCCGGACGATCTGCGCAAGCTCCCCGGTAGTCTTGATAGGCTTGTCCTTCCGATAATCCACAATGCGCCGGGCGATGTTTCTGGCAAACTTCTCCTCCCCGTAATCCCGTATGACCCGAAACAGCTCTTTTTCGCTGTATTCGTTCACGAGATCTCTGGCCGTCTGGACAGAACTCTGATCCATGCGCATATCCAGAGGAGCGTCCTTCTGATAAGTAAATCCTCTTTCCGCATGATCCAGCTGGTAAGAGGACACTCCCAAATCTAACAATATTCCATCCGCTTTTTCAATTCCAAGCTTCTTAAGCTCCTGTACCATGTAACAATAATTGCTGCGGACGATGGTCGTATTCCCCTTATACTTCTCCAATCGTCTGGCCGCAGCAATTATTGCATCCTGGTCTTGATCTATACCAATAAATCTCCCCTTGGCAGAAAGTTTACCGCACACCCTTTCTGCGTGTCCGGCGCCTCCCAGTGTCCCATCCACGTAGACGCCGTCCGGCTTCACCTTAAGACCGTCTACCGCTTCCTCCAGTAATACTGACTTGTGCATAAACTCCATGTCATTCTCCTTGCTGTTCGCATCAGATGACAATGCCCATTTCCTGCATCTCTTCTGCAATGCTGTCCATGTCATCGTAATTACTGTTCTCTATCCACGTCTCTTTGCTCCATACCTCAATGCGGGTAATGTTTCCAGTGAGCACCACGTCTTTTTCCAGACCAGCAAATTCCCGCAACGTCGCCGGCACGAGAATTCTCCCCTGCTTGTCCAGCTCACACATAGTGGCCCCTGCCACAAAGAACCTTGAGAAGGCTCTGGCGCTTTTATTTGTAAGTGGTAACGCCTTTAGCTTTTCTTCAAAGGAACTCCATTCATTCATGGGATAAATTGATAAACAGCCGTCCAATCCTTTGGTCAACACGAATTCTTCCCCAAGTAACTCGCGGAACTTGGATGGGATAATCAGCCGCCCCTTCGCATCAATTGTATGGTTGTACTCTCCCATGAACATATGAACTCACCTTTTGCGGAAGTCATTTAATCTCCCCAAATGCTTCCCCAGGTGGTAGGAGTCTGCCACTTACTCTCCATTTGCCACCACCATCCTCCACTTTCTACCACTTATGTGACTATTTTATATCAAAATCACAAAAAACACAAGTGGTAAAAAATATTTCCGAAGGGGCAAATATTTTTGGAGAATTTGGTATATTCCCGTCGGATTTCGTAGAATTCATCTATATATAGTTTTGGTTTATCAAGATTGATACCATATATAGATTTTATTTTTTCAAAGCGCCCAAAAGAAAACGAAAATTTTTTTATTCCGCTCCATTTTTCGACCGTGTTTTGCACGTGGGGGGATTTTTCCATGCAAAAAAAGAAAGGACCGCGCATTTGGCAATCCCTTCTCCCCTTATTTCACTCCATTAATTCCAGATATTCGCCGATCAAATGGTCCAATTCCCTGCTGAGCTTTTGCTGTTTCAGCAGATCTTTCCTTCCCTTAATTTGACAATTCAGATTTCTTCTCTTCCTCTCAATCTTTCGACGCAGCTTAAGGCCTCTGGCCTCGGCCGCTCTTTTCTGCGCTGTCTTGCCATTCATTGAACCGTACCTGCTCTTCCTTGTGTATTTCCGTTTATTTTTCCTCGCTTTTTTGCCTGCGGCGGATAACCAGAACGGCCGCTCCCACGCCGATCGCCAAAATCAGAGACAACAGCTGGGAGGCCGGAACCTGCGCTCCCCCCACTGAAAAGGTCAGCTGATCTGTGCGCAGTCCCTCAATCCAGAAACGGCCCAAGCCATATCCGATCAGATACAGACAGAATACCTGCCCCTGAAATTTCTTCCTATGCCGAAACCACAACAAAAAAGCCAATACCAATGCATTCCACAAACTTTCATATAAAAAAGTGGGGTGCGCTTGAATATAAGCTACGCCCTGTATGTTCTGCACGTGCTCCCACATCTGGGAAGTGACCTCACCCTTTCGCACCGCGTCCACCGGAAGCTGCATAGCCAACAGATTGTCCGTATAGCCGCCAAAAGCCTCCCGGTTGAAAAAATTCCCCCACCGGCCCAGAATCTGGCCCAAAATCAGGCCGAGACAGGCTGTGTCCGCCATCCGTCCCAGGGGAACTTTCTTCTTTGCGCTGTATACGCACGCCGTCGTCACGCCGAACAAGATGCCCCCGTAAATGGCCAGGCCGCCGCCTCGAGTATTGAATATTTCCCACAGATTGTCCTTATAATCTTCCCATGAAAAAAACACATAGTAAGCCCTGGCCCCCACAACGCCGATTAAAATAGACAAAATCAGCATATTCAGGTAGAAGTCCTCATCCTGTCCGGTTCTTCTGACCTCCCAAAGTATAAGCCCAACTCCTAGAATCATGGACAGCGCAATGACAATTCCGTAATAGGCAATATCCATGCCCAACACCTGCACCGTTTTCCCCACATGCTCCAGATGGATTCCTAAGTGGGGGAAATTTATCGACATATTCATGCAATCACCTAAACATTAAAACGAAACAGTATGACGTCCCCGTCCTGCACCACGTACTCTTTTCCTTCCATGCGCACCAAACCCTTGTCCCTGGCGCCCGCATAAGAGCCGCAGTCCAGCAGATCCTGGTAATTCACCACTTCCGCCTTGATAAAACCCCGCTCGAAATCGGTATGGATTTTCCCCGCGGCCTGGGGGGCCTTCGTGCCCAGCTTCACGGTCCAGGCCCTGGTTTCGTCTTCCCCGGACGTAAGGAAACTGTGCAGGCCCAAAAGGCGATAGCTGGCTTTGATTAGTTTTTCCAACCCGGACTCTTTTAATCCCAGATCTTCCAAAAACATTTTCCGCTCGTCGTCATCCAGCTCCGCGATCTCCTGCTCAATCTGAGCGCAGATGACGAACGCCTCGCTGCCCTGTTTCTTTGCGTACTCCCGCACTTTCTCCACGTGCGCGTTGCCGGAGCCGTCCTTTTCCAGATCTTCTTCCGCCACATTGGCGGCGTAGATCACCGGTTTATAGGTCAGAAGATTGTACTCTCCCATCCACGCCTCTTCCGCTTCGCCCTCCAGCGGCAAAGTGATGGCGAGCTGGTCGGCCTCCAGATGGCTTTTCACTTTCTCCAAAAATTTCAGTTCACCGGCGGCTTTTTTATCGTTCCGGGCGACTTTCACCGTCTTGGCGATTCTGCGCTCCAGGATTTCCAGATCGGAAAAGACCAGCTCCAGATTGATCGTCTCAATGTCCCGCAGCGGATCGACGGAGCCGTCCACATGGACCACGTTCTCATCTTCAAAACAGCGCACCACATGCACGATGGCGTCCACTTCCCGGATATTGGCCAGGAACTGATTCCCCAGGCCTTCCCCCTGAGAGGCGCCTTTCACCAGCCCGGCAATGTCCACAAATTCAATGACCGCCGGGGTCACTTTCTTGGACTGGTAAAAATCCCCCAGAAGCTGCAGCCTCTCGTCCGGCACGGACACAATCCCCACGTTGGGATCGATGGTGCAGAAGGGATAATTGGCAGACTCGGCCCCTGCACGGGTCAGAGAATTAAAAAGGGTGCTTTTGCCTACATTGGGCAGGCCTACGATTCCTAGTTTCATGTTGTATTTTCCTCCTTTAATCCCTGGACATCATCAGCAATAGACAGCCCTTTTTAAACGCAATGCGGGCCTCTTTGTCCACAATCTCATTGCTGAGCGTCCGCCCACAGTCGCGGCTGGTCAGCCTGTAGTCTTTCAGCGGATAGGCAAATCCCTCCAAAGTCAGGCCCTCCACAGGTTCCCCGAACGCGAACATGGACACGTATTTTCCCTTCTGGCTGTCGCGGCGCAGCATAAGAGAGCGGTCGGCGGCCCAGATATAATTATGAGCGTCTGCCAGATAACAGCGAACCCCCACCGACAATCCATAGGATAAGAGTTCCAGATTCGCAAACACATGATCCATCCGGTTCCCCGTGCCGCCCAAAATCCCGATCTCCGACGCCCCCATCTCCATGGCCATATGAAAGGCGGACTGCGTGTCTGAATCATCCTTTCGCGGGCAAAGCCTGCGAAGAAGCGTTTCCGGCCGGGCTATGTATTCCTGCAAAAGCCCTTCCTCTACGCTGTCAAAATCCCCCACGATCCCCTGGGGAAGAATGCCGTTTCGATGACAGAATTCCAAGCCCTTGTCTACGGCTATGATTTTATCAAATTTTTGCTCTTCCAAAAAGGCAAGGGCAAAATCGCTCTGGATATCGCCCCCACTCAGCAATGCAATACGCATGTCTCTCCTAACTATTCTGTATAACGGCCCATGATCTTTCTGGCCTTTGCAATGTTTTCGCTCAAATCTCCCTGAAAGAGGTAAGACCCCGCCACAATCCGGCTGGCGCCCGCCTCCAACACAAGAGGCAGCGTCTGGTCGTTGATCCCGCCGTCAACCTGAATGGGAATCTCTGCCCCCTCATCCTTCAAAAGCTGACAGGCCTGACGGATCTTTTCCGTGGAATCCTCAATATATTCCTGCCCTCCAAATCCTGGCTGCACAGTCATAATCAGCAGCATGTCAATCTGCTGCAGAAGATAACTGATCTCCATCAGCGGCGTCGCCGGTTTTAAGGCAATCCCCGCCTGTACGCCTGCGTCCCGGATGCGCTCCACCGTCCGCTCCAAATCCTCGCACGCTTCCGCGTGCACCGTAATGGAATCCGCCCCGCATTCTACGAAATCCTGAACATAACGCTCCGGCTCCGTAACCATCAAATGCACGTCGAAAAACATGTTCGACTCCCGGCGGATGGACTTAATGACCGGCATCCCAAAAGAAATGCTGGGCACAAAGTCTCCATCCATTACATCAATATGCAGCCATTTTAGCCCCTGCCCCTCCAACGCCTGAATCTGTTCTCCCAAACGATTGAAGTCCGCAGACAAAATAGAAGGGCATAACTGATATTCCATGAATTTAATATCTCCTTTTATCTTTTAATTCAGCAAATAGATTCAAATAACTCTCATACCGAGAAGGGCTGATTTCTCCCTCCTTGAAAGCCCGGTTCACCGCGCAGTCCGGCTCCAAGGTATGGGTGCACCCCTGAAAACGGCACTGCCCTTCATAGGACTGAAATTCGGGAAAATAAAACCGAAGCTCTTCTTTTTCCATATTCTCCAGATACAGACTGGTAAACCCGGGCGTATCCACCAGATAGGTATTTTCCCTTACGGGAATCAGCTGGCAGTGGCGGGTGGTGTGCCTGCCCTTTTTCAGCTTTTTGCTGACCGTTCCCGTTTCCATCTGCACTTCCCGCTGCAGGGAATTGGTCAGCGAGGATTTCCCCACGCCGGAAGGCCCGGCCGCCACCGTGATCTTCCCCTCCAGCAGTTCATCCATCCGGCGAATCCCCTCCCCGGTCTTTACGCTTGTAAAAATCACGGGACAGCCGCTTTTTTTGTACATTTCCTCTATAGCGTCCATCTCTTCCTGCTTTGCCAGGTCTTTCTTGTTAAAGCACAGGCATGTGGGAATGCGCACCCACGCCATCATGACCAGAAAACGGTCCAGCAGCATGTAATTGGGCCGGGGATCGTCCACCGAAAAGATCAGCGCGGCCTGGTCCACATTGGCCACCGCCGGGCGCGTCAGCTGGTTTTTGCGGGGGAGGATCTCCTCGATGCTGCCTTCCCGGTCTTTCTCATCCAGAATGCAGATCCGCACTTCATCCCCCACCAGCGGTTTTCGGTTCTCTTTTCGGAAAATGCCTTTGGCCTTGCACTCGTACAGGCCGCTTTGAGGGACATGCACGTAATAAAACCCGGCAATCCCTTTTATGATACGGCCTTCCATCACTCTGCCTTCTGGAAGGAAATGGGGTAATGGCCCAATTCCACATAATCCGTGTCGATCAGTTCATAGAGGTACAGCGTTCCCTCGCTGACGCCCGGCTGTCCGGTGATATCCAGCTGATACGGGAAGTCGATGGTTTTTCCCTCCATAATGGTGTCCACCACCGGCGAATTATTCACATCCTGCACCAGTTCCATCTTCACCATGCCGCCGGTATAAGTGGCCGGCGTGTCCAGCGTCTGGGTGCACTTCCATGCGCCGGACGCGTCCCCTTCCTGGGCTCCCTGCGTTTCGTCCGGTTCCTGGCTCTCCCCCGCCTCTGGAGACGGCGTCGCTGTAGATTCCGGCCCGCTGCTGACCGTGATGGTCACGTTGGAGCCTTTCTCCGCGCTGATGCCTTCGGCCACGTTCTGCGCCATCACCTGCCCCTGGGGAACCGTGTCGCTGGGCGCGTACTCCACAATGACGTTGAACGCCGCCATGGCCGCCTTGGCCGCTGTCTCATCCATGCCGATCACGCCCGGTATCACAGAATCTTCGTATTCGCTGCCCATGCTCACTTCCAGCGTAACCATCTCACCAGCCACGCTTTGGGTTCCAGCCGCCGGAGTCATGCTCATAACCACGCCCAGCTCATGCTCGTAGCTGTAGGATTTGGTGGTGCTTACGGTAAATCCCATGTCTTTTAAGGTTCTCTCGGCCGTCTCCTGCTGCTGCCCCACCACATCCGGCAGAGGCAGCGCCGCGCTTCCGCTGCTTAACTTATATTTTATGGTCGTATACTTCTGGACTTTCGTTCCCGGCTCGATCTCCTGGAAGGAAATCAATCCCTTTGCATAAGTGTCCGATGTCTCTTCTTCCGTATACTGAAGGCCCAAATAGAGCTCCTTGACGATTCCCGTGGCCTCCTCTTCCGTCTTGCCCACCAGATCGGGCACTTCCACCATATCGCTTTCCGGCGCCTGCGTCTCTTTGGCGATCTTATCATCCGACTTGTCGCCGCCGGGACCAAAGCTGAACAATCCCGCCGCGTTGCCGATCAGCACAATCAGTACGCCGATAATCAGCGCGCCGATGATGAAGCCTCCGATGGTCATGGCTTTTTCCAGCCTGCGGTTCAGCCCGCCGCCTGTGACTTCTTCGTCTTCTTCCTCATAGTCTTCGTCCGGTTCATCTTCCACGGAATCATAATAATCCTCCTCCGCCGCCAGAGGGGGAACTTCTTTTATCGCATTGTTTTTTCGGATCGCGTCAATGTCTTCTCCCTGGAACACCACAGTCTTGCCGTCTGTATTCAGCGGAGCCAGATTCACAAAATCTCCCTGGGGATCAATCAGCGAATGCTTCAGATCCGCGATCACTTCTTCCATCTTGGGATACCGTCTGTCCACGCTTTTCTGGGTGCATTTGAAGATAATCTGCTCCAGGCTGTATGGCAGATCCGGCGTATAGTCACTGGGCGGCTCCATTTCTTCCTGCAAGTGCTTAATGGCTATGGATACCGTGGTGTCCCCCTCGAAAGGCACGACCCCGGTCACCATCTCATACATCGTGATTCCCAGCGAGTAAATATCGCTCTTTTCATCGCTGTAACCGCCGCGCACCTGCTCCGGCGAACTGTAGTGCACCGATCCCATCACGTTGGAGCTGATGGTGTTGGAGGATGCCGCGCGGGCGATTCCAAAATCCGTCACCTTCACTTTGCCGTCTGTGGAAATAATTATATTCTGAGGCTTCACATCCCGATGCACGATCCCATGGTTGTGGGCGGCCTCCAGCCCCATAGAAACCTGAATGGCAATGCTGGTGGCTTCCTTCACGCTTAGCTTCCCCTTCTTGGAAATATATTCCTTCAGGGTGATCCCCTCCACCAGCTCCATGACAATGTAATGGATTCCCTGGCTTTCTCCTACGTCAAATACATTTACAACATTGGGGTGGGTCAGGCCTGCCGCAGCCTGGGCTTCGGTTTTGAATTTCTTAATGAAATTCGTGTCCTCCCGGAATTCCTGCTTCAAAACCTTCATCGCCACAAACCGGTTCAGTTTATGATCCTTTGCCTTATAGACATCCGCCATGCCGCCTGTGCCGACTTTGCTTACGACCTCATAGCGTTCCCCTACAATCATTCCTTCTTTTATCATTCTTCCACCTCTTTGGTAAATGGTTCTATCAGCACAACTGCAATATTATCCTTACCGCCATTGGCGTTGGCCAGGCGAATCAGAGCTTTGCCCTTTTCCTTCAGATTGCCCGGTTGTTCCAACAGTCTCGCAATTTCCTCATTGGTGACCATGTTGCTCAGTCCATCGGAGCACATAAGTATAATCGTATCCGGCTGTATCTCAAAATCAAAGAAATCCGCAT
>CAOJVE010000004.1 GCA_948444865.1 uncultured Lachnospiraceae bacterium | reverse complement strand
ATTCTGGCGCTGGCAATTACGGCGCTGCTGCTGATCGCCTACAAAAGCGCCAACAGCCAGTTAGATGACGCCAACGAGGATCGGTTTGCGCTGACCTACAACGCCAACCGGTTCATGAACGGCTCCGCCTACCTCACCAACGAGGTCCGCGCCTACGCGTCCACAGGCAGTCAGGAGCATTACGACAATTACTGGAACGAGGTAAATAACCTGAAAAACCGGGAGAAGGGCGTGGCGGCCATGCAGAAGATCGGCATCACCAAGGATGAGCAGACCCTGATCGACGATATGTCCGCGCTCTCCAACGAGCTGGTGCCGCTGGAGGATAACGCCATGAAAGACGTGCAGGCGGGAAAAATGGACGCGGCGCTGGACTATGTGTACGGAACGGCATACAGCGAATCCATCGCGAAGATTAATTCTCTGAAAGAAGAATTTCTGGAAACCTTAGAGCAGCGAACTTCCAGCAAGATCTCCGCCCTGGCTGCCCGGGTGGATTTTATCAAAATAATCATTTTCGTCGCGCTGTTTTTGGTGGCGATTCTGCAGATCCTGGTGATGGCCGTCACCACAAAACGGATTCTCCGCCCCATCCTTTCGGTGCGCGACCAGATGGGGGAAATCTCCCGGGGAAATCTCTCCGCGGAATTCGCGCTAAAATCCGACAGCTCGGAAATCGGCATGCTGGTGGAATCCATTCACGAGACGAAGCGTGAGCTGAAAAAGTACATCCACGACATTGACGATAAACTGGCGCAGATGGCGCAGGGAAAAATGGATCTCTTTATCGACAACGATTACCGAGGGGAATTTCTGCCCATCCAGAACGCCATGCAGCAGATTCTGGATTCCTTAAACGACGCGCTGTCCCACATCAACGACACCGCCCAGCTGGTCACTTCGGAGTCCCAGAGCGTGGCCGACGGCGCCCAGGCGCTTTCAAACGGCGCCGTGGAGCAGGCTTCTGCCGTGCAGGAACTGTCCTCCAGCATCCAGGACTTGTCCGATCAGGTGCATTCCACCTCCGAGGACGCCAACAGCGCCCGGAACTCTTCCATTGCAGCGGAAGAACAGCTGCAGGTCTGCAACCAGAAAATGGAGGATCTGGCGGCCGCCATGGCAGATATTTCCCAGTCCGCCCAGAAAATCAGCGGCATCATCCACATTATTGAGGATATTTCTTTCCAGACCAACATCCTGGCGCTGAACGCAGCCGTGGAAGCCGCCCGCGCCGGTTCCGCCGGAAAAGGCTTCGCCGTGGTGGCGGACGAAGTGCAGAGCCTGGCGGCGAAAAGCGCGGAAGCGGCGCAGGATATCTCGAAGCTGATTCACGATTCCATCCTTCTGGTGTCCCAGGGGACTTCCCTGTCCGCCGCCACCACGGAAAGCCTGGCCTCCTGCGTCTCCGGCGCGCAGAACTCCGCCCAGCTGATGGGGCGGATCGCCGACTCCGCCTCCCAGCAGGCGAAGGCTCTTACCCGCCTCACGGAAGGCATGGATCAGATATCCGGCGTGGTGCAGACCAACGCCTCCACTGCGGAGAAATCAGCCACCTCCGCCAAAGAACTTTTAAGCCAGGCCGAAGAGCTGAAAAACTCCGTCCAGAGATTCCAGCTCCGCGAATAACCGCCGCTTTTCAAAAAGGAGGGAACTTTTATTGCGTATCCTGGGTTTTACCAAAACCACCCTGCTGGACTATCCCGGCAGGGTCGCCTCCACTCTGTTCCTGGACGGCTGTAACTTTCGCTGCCCATTTTGCCACAACGGCTCCTTGGTAACGCCCCCAGAGGGAGCGCCTTCCTATGAGATAGTCGACGTTCTTCGTTTTCTGAAAAAACGCCGGGGAATCTTAGACGGCGTGTGCATAAGCGGCGGCGAGCCAACGATTCATCCTGAATTGCCGTCCCTTTGCCGGGAAATTAAAGCGCTGGGCTATCCGGTGAAGCTGGACACCAACGGCACAAACCCCGGCCTTCTTCAAAAACTGGCCGGGGAACATCTGATTGATTATGTGGCAATGGACATTAAATCTTCCCCCGCCCGCTACCCGGCGCTCACCGGCATGGCCGCCCCGGACATTAAAAGCGTTAGCCGCTCTGTTCGATGGCTGCTCACCGACCCGCTGCCCTATGAATTTCGCACCACGGTGGTTCGGGAGCTCCATAAAGCGGAGGATTTTATCGAGATTTCCCGCTGGATATCCGGCGCACGGCAGTATTGCCTGCAGTCGTACCAGGATTCCCCGCAGACCATCCGCCCTGGGTTCACCGCCTGCCCCAAGGCCCAGATGGAAGAATATCTGGAGTTAGCGCGCGCGACCATTCCCAGTGCACGGCTTCGGGGGATAGATTAACCGGTACCAGTAGCCGAAACAGGGCATCTTGGGATTTCTGCGCCTTGCGCATTTAAAATTGTGGAAACCGTGCATATCCGCCATGAACTTTTCCTGCTGCTGGTATATTCCCGGAACGCCCAGAATATATTGGCAATTCCTCGCCATCCTCGCTATGAGCAAATGCCCGAACATCTGATAACCATGCTGCACAAAACGGTTGTTGCGCAGACATTGATCTCTGGGGTCCAGCCACAGAATGTCATCCAAGGAAATCTTTTGACAGTTCTCTAAAACGCCGTCTGTAAACGGACAGAAATTTCTCTTCTCGGCCGCCCCGCGCATATTTGACGCAGGCTCCTCCTGCATCGTCATTTTCTGGACTGCCGCCTCTTGCACGGTTTCTTCCCGCGCCGCCATTTCCTGTACGGCCGCCTCCTGCGCAATCTCTTCCTGCACAGTCTCTTCCGCCACGTTCTCCGCTTCCATATCCTGCTTTATGTAATCTTCCCGCCCGCTTTCTCTTTGCCCTTCACTTTGCGTGGCTTCCATATTAAACGCCGCCAGATCCACCGTTGTGTCTAAGACTTCCGGCAGTCCTTCCTCCTGCGGATCTGCCTTTTTTTGAGAAGCCGCGTTTCCTATTTCCGCGTTTGAGCTTGAATCTGCGGATGCAAAAGCGCGGTTTGGCTCGGGCGGATTTTGACTTCTTGCCTCTAAAACGGGCGCTTGTTCTTTTTTTTCCTGGGTTCCCCGGTTTGGGCCTGGCTTATTTTCTTTGGTCTGCGCCTCTTTTGGCGCTGCCTTTATGGGCGCGGTTCCTTCTGGCACAGGAGCTGGCTTTGGCTGTATAATCTCAGCCGCCGCTTCCCTTTCCTCTAAATGTTCTGCGGCAAACTCCGCTCTTGGCTGCACGGCCTCTTCTGTCGGGCTTTCCCCGCCGGTCTGGGAAGACTGTGGCGCTGCAGGCCTGGCTTCTGCAATCCTGCCTTCCTCCCCTGTGAATGCCTCTGTCGGCGCCTGAGGCGCGTCCAATACCCGGAACGCGACTGGTTCCTCTGCCGCGGACATTCCCGGCGCGGACGGCCCCTCTTTTAACGCAGCAGCTTCCGGCCCTCTCGCCTCTTCCAACGTCACAGCTTTCGACTCTGACGTCTCTTCCAGCACAACGGCTTCCGCTTCCGACATTCCTTCCATCACCACGGCTTTCGGTTCAGGCGCCTCTTTCATTGCCACGGCTTTCGGCTCTGACATTTCTTCCATTGTCATAGGCTCCGGCTCTGACGCCTCTTCCATCGTCACGGCTTCCGGCTCTCTCATCTCTTCCATCGCCGGCTCCGCTTTTGCCTCCGCTCGTTCCTGTGGACGCTCCGCCTCGGGCTGACTCCACTCTCGCTGCGCCATTAGCTCCTGCGTGGCAGGCCATTCAATCTTCATCGGGTCCGCCCATTCTTGTTCCTGCGCTCCCTCTTCTTCCGCCGCCGTCCACATGCCTTTGGGCGACTCTTCTTTCATCGTCATGTTTGAAGGCGTTTCCCAGGGCGCGTCCTGCTCGGGCAGCTCTGTCTGCCCAGCTGCCTCCTCCTGCGCCGGCTCCTCCTGGCTCTGGCGCGGAACATTTCTTTCATCCGGCTGGAAGTTTTCCATTTTCATGGGCTCATCGTCCCACTGGGTGCCGTACATGGTCTGGTCGTCGCCCTGAAAAATGACGCCGCTTAAATCATGCAGGCTGTAGCCGGCGTTTCCCATGGAGCTCCTGAGAAACGCAAGCTGCTCCTGCACAACGCCGGTTTTCACCGGACATTCCGCCAGAAGGCTCCCTTTTAGAAGCCCATCCTCCCTCTTAAATCCATAAATTTTGCAGCTGCCGCTCGCGTCTCTGCACACGCCCTTGAGCGCAATCTGCATGCTGCAGGTATTCCCCCTGGCTTCCACCTTAATAAAACCGCGGTTTCCGGCCTTCTTCCCGTTCTCATACTGATACACGTAAGAAACAAATCGACGATATGTCTGCATTTAAAACCTCCTGGTCACTATTACCGCTGTTTTATTATATGGAAGGCCTCCTTTCAATATGCATATCATGTGAATCTGGACGAGTCGTACCCCGACACCGCCGCTTTCCAGCTGGACGCTCCTATGTACGCCAGGGCGAACTTAGTCTTTGATTTTCCCTTGGATGTGTCCATGTACTTGAAAACCTCCCAGGCGTATTTTTTCCTGCCCATGGCCGCCGGATTCCCGCTGGCGCCGCCGTCGTTGGTCCACAGTCCCAGGTGCAGTCCGATGGCCTGTTCCGCCTGGTGGTCCACGTGGCGGTGAAGGATAAACGCGTCCACCGAGCTGTTAAATTCCGCCAGGTAATAGGCGTACGCCATGGCCGCCGCCTGCAGCGTCTCCGCATCCATCCCGTATTTCTGGGAGGTGAATCCCTGCTCGGAGAGAATGATGCGAACGCCGTTTCCCCATTTGCTTTTCACATAATCTGTCAGTACGCGCAGGTTGGACATGCTGATGCAGGGACTATTGACGTTCTGCGCCACCAACCCTCTGGAATTGGCCCAGAACGCCGGGTCCTCCAGCGGCGCTGGGTACGGATGGAAGGCAATGTTAAAGTCCCCCAGATCTCCATAAGCCTCCCAGTATTCGGCAAATTTTTCCAGAAATTGCTTGCTGGTATGGGAGTTCGCTACCAGGTATGTCCAGACCTGATCCAGAGAAATATACACCCTGGCCTTCGCGTATACGCTTCGCACCGCTATGTAGGCCAGGCGGTACGCGTTGGCGTATATCCTGGCGTTATTGGCCAGCGCCGCGCTGCCTGTATAGTGATAGGTCCCATAATTGTTCACCTCATTTCCCAGAATCCAGTTGGCGATCCGCCCGTCCGGCGTGTACCGCTGCGCCAGAAATGTGAAAATCGCCTCCAGATGCTTACGCGCTTTGGCCTCGCTTGTGTTCAGCGCGTAAAAGCCGTGGCCGGGCGCACGGGCGGCTTTTGGGATCAGATAGGAAATGTCGTCCCGCCACCGAAGCAGAAATATGGCCGAGACGATGATCCCATTCTTTTTGTACTGATTCAGCGTGTTGTCGATGCTCTCCACAATGCCCCGGTTAAACCAGTAGACGTTCCCATTGTATTTGTAGGAAATCCCCTGCGCCGCGTTTTCCTGCTCCGGCGTGGCGATCAGGTCGTCCAGGCAGACGTTGTACGCCGTGTGCCGGACGCCCAACTCCACCGCGTCGCTCAGATAATAGGGATCTACCTGAAGCCCTTTTTTGGTGGCGGACTTGGGAAACGCGTAATTATAGGAAGCCAATTTCTCCGGGTTGGAGATGAATTTGGGCGTGCAGATGACAGAGTAGGCCCCCGCCTTGTCGGTCTTCACCGCGAGAACGAATCTGGACTGGAGCTTGCTGGCCGACGTGCCGTAATTAAGGGGCGCCGTCATGGTCACCTTCGTGCTTTTTTTGACCTTCGCGTCCGGCTTCGCATTTCTTGCCACGGAGGAGCCAACGCAGCTTAGGTGGAACAGGTAGTAATAGCTGTCCACGCTTTTTACGCAATTTTTGACCGTGGCCTGCACTTTCACCGTCTTTTTGTTGGAAAGCGTCACCGATGTGATCGTGGCCGCCGTCCTGGACGGGTTCACTTTCTGAATGCCTTTCGTGGTCTTCAGGGACTTTTTGCCGCTAAATTTGCCGTATATTTTCGCGTTTTTGGAGTCCAGCTTATAGGCCCGCACGCGCACATAATAGCGTTTGTTTTTATACCGGTCCCGGACTGTGAGTTCGGTCTTTTTTGTGAAAAAAGACTCTTTTTTCGTCTGAAATTTTTTATCCGCGCTGACCTGGACCTGGTAGCCTTCGGCGCCTTTGACTTTCCCCAGACGAACTTTTAAAACGCCCCTGGAAGAATTGGAAAGAGAACGAAGCTTGCCCGCGCCCACCATCACTTTGGTCCACTTGGCCTGAAGGGTCAGATTGCGGGTCACCGGTTTGGAAAAATCATATTTTGTCTTCCCATTGTACCAGCCGGCAAATTTATATTTGGCGCGGGTCGGATTGGACGGTTTCTTCGCCTTGGCGCCTTTGACCACATTCTGGGCTTTGACCGCGCTGCTGCCTTTGGACTGGAAGGTGACCTTGTAAACCGTCTGCTGACTCTGCGTCGGCGCCGGATTTTCGTCCCCGCCGGATACGACATTTTGCGCGGCTCTGCCTTCCGGCATTTGATTTTCGGAAACGACGTTTTCCGGGATCTCATTCAGGGAGATCTCGTTTATCGAGACTGTGTTTTCCGAGACGCTGTTTTTTGAGACTGCATTTTCGGAGATTCCATTTTCCGAGACGCTGTTTTTTGAAATTGCATTTTCAGAGATTGCATTCCCGGAAATTTCATTGCCGGACGCACTGTTCTTAGAAACTGTATTTCCAGAAATATCGTTTTCTAAGATTTCATTTCCTAAAACCCCTTCTTCCGAAATCTCCTCTCCCAGAGTCTCATTTCCCAGAGTCCCTTCTTCTGGAGTCCCCTCTCCCAGAGTTTCACTTCCCAGAGTCCCTTCTTCTGAAATCTCCTCTCCCGGAATTTCCTCCTCCAGCTCCTCATTTCCCGGGGCCTCCACCTGGTCCTGGCCTCCCAGGGAACGCCTGATTGCCACATCCGGGTCGCCGTCCACTTCCCGCAGCTTTAAGCATTCCCGCGCGTCAATCACGGACAGCGCATTTTTGCGGCAGCGCACGCGCTCCAACCGGGCGTTTTCCCGCAAATCCAGCTTGGTAAGCTCGTTGTCCTCGCAATTTAAGAAAATCAGATTGGGGAAAAAGCCCAGGCCCTCTAGGCTTTCAATGCCCAGGCCGGACACATCCAGCTCGCGGACTTCCTCCATCTCCCCCTGGTCCAGAAAGCCGTTTTGGTCCTTATCGCAGGCGCCCGCCACATACGCCCGGAAAGCGTCGTCGGGAAAGCATTGCGCATGGATAGGCGCGCCGCCGTCCGGCTTTTGGAGCTCCGCCCAGACAGGTCCTGTCTGGAAAAATAAAATCGCCGCCAGGAATATTGACAAGAATCTTTTTCCTGGATGTTTTCCCATATTTTTCACCTCCATATAAAAAAACCGGGGCCCATACAGCCCCGGTTCGCGTTTCTAATTATTCAACTGATATACAGAAGCCCTCTGGCTTCCAAACCGCAACGCCGCGCTGTGGCTGTCCATAAATATGTCCACATGGCCGTAGCCTGTGCCGCGGTCTTCCACTGTATATACATTTCCATTGATCAGCAGCTTGGTTCCAAATGGAACGCCTCCCATTGCCACGGTTCTCCCCGCCGTGGGCGTAGTCCCGCTGGCCGTCCCTCCTCCAGACCAGGAACCACAACATATGGAACAACTGCAGTATGCCGTCAGTGTGAAATCACCTAAATATGTACCTGCGCTGCCAGAAGACGTCGTCTCCGGCTCTGTCTGCGCGGGTTCCGGCTCCGCCGTAGGCTCGGGCTGCGCTTCTGCCTCGGGCTGCGCCGTCGTTTGAGGCGCCTCCGGTTCGGGCGTTTCCTGGACGGAACTTTCGGACTCTTCCGGTTCCTGCAAAGCCTCCGGTTCCTGCAAAGCCTCTGGCTCCTGGAACTCTTCGGATTCTTCCTGATCCGCAACAGGCTCCTGCGTCTCCTGGGATGAAATCTCCGGCTCATCTCCCTTTTGAACCGTTTCCTCCTGGATGGACTCCTGCGCCTGCTGTGCGGCCCGGGCCGCCTCCGCTTCTGCTCTTTCCTTTTCTTCCTGCTGCTGTCTGGCCAACTCGGCTTCCGCCGCCCTTCTGGCCGCTTCCGCCTCTTCCTGGGCCTGCGCCATCAGACCGTCGAGCTGCGCGGACTGGCTGTTCACCAGATCCAGCAGATTGGCCGCCTCCCCTTCCGCGCGGTCAATTTCCTGCCCATAAGACTTGATCTTTTCCTGCGTGGACGCGGACAGCGCTTCCACTTCCTGCCGCTTCTGGTCAGTCTGCGCCTGCAAAGCGGCGATGGCTTCCTGCTCCACCTTCACAGCCAGTTTCTGGTCCTGCACCTTCTCGATCGACTGCTCATATTTTTTCAGCATTTCCCGGTCATACTTGGATATCTGGGCAAAATTCTCCGCCCGGGAAAGCATATCTGTCAGGCCGTCCGCAGATAACAGCGTGGTCAAAAGACTCCCCCTTGAATTTTCATACATATATGAAATACGAATCTTCATGCTTTCATATTGCTGTTCTTCCCTTTTTTTGGCTTTTTTCAATTCCTTTTTGACCAGGCGTAATTCTTCCTGCTTTTGTTTGGCCTTATCTGTCAGATCCTGCAGGCTGACGCGAATCTCTTCGTATTGCTGTGAAAGCTGCGATAAGTAAGTTTCCAGATCTCCCCTTTGATTCTCCAGATCTTCTAATCGCTGCTGCGCTTCTGCCAGATCCGACTCCGATTGGGCTTTCCCCTCCTGAACAGCCTCAATCTTCTCCTGTGTTGACGCAGCAAGCGCTGGTACGCTCCCTCCCGTAATCAGCACAGACGCCGCCAACGCTGTGGTTAAAAGTCTTAGTTTTTTCATAGTTTATAACACCTCATTTATATTTACGTTACACATTATACCACATGTTGAAATAAAATCAATACCTTTCGTCAAAAAAATGTAATATTTACTTAATATTTTCGACCAAACCGCAAAGTTCTATCTAATAGTTTGCAAATTTCAAACGAAATATTGTTTAGTTTTTTATATAAAATTTGTAAACTTACATAATAGAAAATTACAATGAGGCAGGGACTCAGGAGGAACAATTTCATGGAAAAAGTTATGGATGAAAAAAGAAAAAAACAATATCGGGAACTTGGACTGACCATCGCATACTATCGCAAATTAAAGGGCCTCACACAGCTCCAGCTTGCAGAAGCCACCGACGTCAGCCGGACGCATATGAGCAATATAGAGGCCCCCAACGGAAAGACTTCCGTATCTCTGGACAAATTATTTGACATCGCGGACGCTCTGGGCATTGAGATCAAAGACCTGTTTGATTTTCGCAAGTAGGAGGGCGTAAACCGCGTATCTATCCCGCAAGATGCTGCGCACAATAAATGCCGGCCCCAATCTCCAACGAAACCAGGGCCGGCATTTATATTCATTTCGTAACTGTTCGTTACTTCATCTCTTCATATTCTACAGCGTTTATTTCTTTATTCGATTACTTCCGATGCTTCCGCCGGACGCTCCGCTTCCATATTCATGGCCTCTTCGTATTTCTCCAGAATAATCCGCTGAATCCTTTCCCGGGTGGCTGAATTGATAGGGTGTGCAATATCGCGGTATTCCCCGTCCGTCGCCTTACGGCTGGGCATGGCAATGAACAGGCCCTTTTCACCTTCAATCACTTTAATATCATGTACCACAAACTCATCGTCAATGGTAATGGATACCACCGCCCTCATTTTCCCCTCTTTTGCTACCTTTCGTACTCTCAAATCGGTTATATTCATAGTAGTTTTTGCCCCTTTCGGAATTATAATACATACCTTTCATTCTTTTCCACAACGATCTTGATACCATCTTCCCCATAATGGTATGAGTTCGCACGTATGGTGTCCCTGCTCTCCACAACGCAGTTCTCAATGTGCGTGTTGTCCCCCAAATACACTTCGTTCAGAATGATTGAATTCTTTATTACACAATTATTTCCCACAAACACGTTCTTAAACAGAACCGAATTCTCCACCTCGCCGTTGATAATGCACCCGCTGGCGATCAGGCTGTTTTTCACCTTGGCGCCCGGATTGTATTTTGCCGGCGGAAGGTCGTCGATCTTCGTCTTGATCTCGGGCCCCTCCCGGAAGAAATACTCCCGCACGTCCGGACGGAGAAAATCCATGTTTGTTTTATAATACGACTCCACGGTGGAAATATTGCTCCAGTAGTCCTTGATCTTGTAGCCGTAGATCCGCTTCAGGTTCTTATAGCGGATCAGAATGTCTTTTACAAAGTCATGGCGGTCTTCCTGGGCGCATTTCTCCAGCATTTCGATCAGCTGCCTTCTTCTAAGTACGTAGATGCCTGTGGAAATCGTGTGGGATTGGGTAACCATCGGTTTCTCCTCGAATTCCTCAATCCTGGATTCCTCATTCATCTTCAGCACACCGAAACGGTTGATGTCGTCCCCGTCGATATCCGTGCAGACCACGGTCACGTCCGCCCGTTTCACGATATGGTACTCCAGCACTTTGTTGTAGTCCAGCTTATAGATGCCGTCGCCGGAAGCGATGACCACGTAAGGCTCATGGCTGTTTTTCAAAAAGTTCAGGTTCTGATACATGGCGTCCGCCGTGCCTCTGTACCACCAGCTGTTGTCCGCCGTCACCATCGGCGTGAATATATAAAGTCCGCCCTGCTTTCTTCCGAAATCCCACCACTTGGAAGAACTTAAGTGTTCATTCAGTGACCGGGCGTTGTATTGGGTCAAAACCGCCACTTTCTGTATATGGGAATTGGACATATTGCTTAAGGCAAAGTCAATGCTTCTGTAACTGCCCGCCACCGGCATGGCCGCGATGGCCCTCTTGTTGGATAACTCCCTCATTTTGTTATTGCTGCCGCCTGCTAAGATAAGCCCTATCGCCCTCATGCGCTCTCACCGTCCTTTGCTATTACTCCGCCGCTTTGCAGCGTCCCGCCCGGGTAATCATCCATTGTCGTCTCGCCTGAAATAGCCGTGTTCTTACCTATTGTTACGCCGTCCGGGATCACGGAGTGCTCGCCGATGGTCACAAGGCCGAAGGAATAGACTTTCGGCTTCGCCACGTTTTCGGCTTCCTCGCCCGCTCCCAGCGTCACGTTATTTCCAATCTTCACGCTCTCCGCCACAATGGACTTGTCCACGGTTGCGTTGCGGCCAATGGACGTGTTGCGCATGATTACCGAATCCTTCACCACAGTCCCCGGGCCGATGTACACGTTGGGCCCGATGACGGAATTCTGCACTTCCCCGTGAATCTCGCTGCCCTCTCCGATCAGGCTCTTGCCGATGACCGCTTCCTGGGAAATATACTGGGGCGGAATAATATCCCCCTTCGTATAGATCTTCCAGAACTCCTCGTACAGGTTAAATTCCGGGATGATGTCGATCAGCTCCATATTAGCCTCCCAATAGGAACCCAATGTGCCCACGTCTTTCCAATATCCATTATATTCATAGGCAAACAGGCGCTGCTTCTTCTCATGGCAGTAGGGAAGCACATGCATGCCGAAGTCCAGGTTGTTCTGGTCTTTTTTTGCCAGAAGGGCCTCTTTTAAAATCGGCCAGCTGAAAATGTAGATTCCCATGGAAGCCAGGTTGCTGCTGGGCTTCTCCGGCTTCTCCTCGAACTGGGTGATCCGGTTCGTCTCGTCCGTCACCACAATGCCAAAACGGCTGGCTTCCTCAAGGGGCACCGGCATCGTGGCAATGGTCACATCCGCTTTATTCGCCTTGTGAAAATCCAGCATCACTTCATAGTCCATTTTATAAATATGGTCCCCGGAGAGAATCAGCACGTAGTCGGGATTGTATTGCGCCATGTAGTCCATATTCTGATAAATGGCATTCGCCGTACCTGTATACCATTCACTGTTTGTACTTTTTTCATAGGGAGGCAGCACGGTTACGCCACCCTCGTTTTTGTCCAAATCCCAGGGTATGCCAATACCGATATGGGTATTCAGCAAAAGCGGCTGGTACTGGGTCAGCACGCCAACCGTATCAATGCCTGAATTGATACAGTTGCTTAATGGAAAATCAATGATCCGGTACTTACCGCCGAAAGAAACAGCCGGTTTCGCTACTTTCTCGGTCAAAACACCCAGTCGGCTGCCCTGTCCACCCGCTAAGAGCATGGCAATCATTTCTTTTTTTATCATGCAATCACCTCTGTCTTCTTGTCTATTATGATGCGTTTATTATACCACACTTTTTACCAATAGTGAACATTTTTTACAATTTAACCTTACTTTTTTTCGCGTTTTTAATCGAATTGTCTAATCAAATTCCGCTGAAATTTTCATAATTTTTTCATTTATTGTGGAAAATACACATATTGCGTTTTTTTCCCCGGACGGCGGCCTCCTCGGGCGTTTTCACTCTTTTCATTTTCCGCTGTAAAGGTTATAATATAGTAAATATATGGCATTCCTGCTTTTGAAAATTTGAAAGGAGAGCATCATTATGTATAAAATAGACTTTAAACGGCCGCTGCGGGTGCATTTCATCGGCATCGGCGGCATCAGCATGAGCGGGCTGGCGGAAATCCTGCTTCACAAGAATTTTCAGGTTTCCGGCTCGGACGCCCGCGAAAGCGCCCTGACAAAGCGGCTGGAAGAAAAAGGCGCCACTGTGTTCATCGGGCAGCGCGCGTCCAACATCGGCGACTCCGTGGATCTGGCCGTGTACACCGCCGCCATCCACCCGGACAATCCGGAATACGCCTGCGCCGAAAAAAAAGGCATTCCCATGCTGACCCGCGCAGAGCTTCTGGGACAGATCATGGCCAACTACGACACGCCCATCGCCGTCTCCGGCACCCATGGAAAGACCACCACAACTTCCATGGTTTCCCATATCCTGCTGGAAGGCGGCTGCGACCCCACCGTGACTGTGGGCGGCATCCTGCCCGCCATCGGCGGCAATATCCGGGTGGGAAATTCCGGAAGCTTCGTGACGGAAGCCTGCGAATACACCAACAGCTTCTTAAGCTTTTTCCCGAAAATCAGCATCATCCTCAATGTGGACGCGGACCATCTGGATTTTTTCAAGGACATCGACGACATCCGCCAGTCCTTCCGGCAGTTCGCCCAGCGGCTCCCCAAAGACGGCTGCCTGATCATCAACAGCGACACGCCCAAATACGAGGAGATTATAAAAGACCTGCCCTGCGAGGTCGTTACTTACGGTCTGGAGAATCCCGGCTGCTACACGGCCTCTTCTATCCGGTTTGACGAAAAGGGAAATCCCTCTTTCACCTGCTTAAAAGACGGCAAACCGCTGGGCGAATTCACCCTGTCCGTTCCCGGCCGGCACAACGCGTCCAACGCCCTGGCCGCCATCGCGCTGGGAGAAAAACTGGGCCTTGACGTCGGCGTGATCCAAAAAGGGCTGGCCAGCTTCCCCGGCACCGACCGGCGTTTTCAGAAAAAAGGCGTGGTAGGCGGCGTGACCGTCATCGACGATTACGCCCACCATCCCACGGAAATCCGCGCCACTTTGACCTCCGCGCACAATTATCCCCACAAAAAATTATGGTGCGTTTTCCAGCCCCACACCTACACCCGCACCCACGCCCTGCTGGATGATTTCGCCGAAGCGCTGACCCTGGCCGACCATGTGGCGCTGGCCGATATCTACGCGGCGCGGGAGAAAAACACGATTGGAATCACTTCCCGGGATCTGCAGGCGAAAATCCTGGATTTAAAGACCCCCTGCGAATATTTTCCCACATTTGACGAGATCGAGAACTTCCTGCTGGAAAACTGCGAACCAGGCGACATGATCATCACCATGGGCGCCGGGGACATTGTAAAAGTGGGAGAAAACCTGCTGGGCGGCTGACCGCCTCTGTTCAGCCATGGACGCCGCCCCGTCCGTGGCTTTTTTCTCTAAGAAAATGCCTTTGGAATCTCACGATGATTTATACACATCCCGTAACGCCCGTTTTATAAATGATTCTATTATTTATCCACATTATCCACATATTTATACACATTTTCCGGCGGGAAAATCTGTGGATATTTCCAAATCCAACTTTTGTCCCGTTTTTCCCTGTTTATTCGACATTCATAATATAAAATCCACCAAATTATCCACATTATCCACATATTCACAAGGCAAACGCCCACAACCAAAAACTTCTTGATAAATCAAATAAATTATGGCAAAATAGAATCAGCAAGCCGCCTGACGGCGCAAACGAATTTTCAAACACGTTCCAGTGGGGAAACGGAGGTTGGCAAAGGTGAACGCAAAGAAGCTTTCCTTTTTTCACATATTGATTTTCGTCCTTCTGGCCGCCTGCTTCCTTACCGGGTGCGGCGGCGATTCCGACTCGGACAAAGACGCGTTCGATTCCGAAGGAACGGCGCAGGAGGATTCGCCCGCGCAGGATTCCGGGAAAAAAAGGGAAAGCGTACAGCAGTTTTTATTGCCCCAGGCCAGCGGCGCCGTGGTCTACGGAAACGACGTCGCCTCCATAGACGCTTCCAACGCGGCGGAAGGCTATGTGATGGTGCGGTACGCGGGCGGCGCGGCGAAGGCAAAGATGCAGATTACGCAGCCGGACGGGACCCAGTACACCTATAATCTCGGCCAAAGCGGCGACTACGAGACATTCCCCCTTCCCGGCGGGAACGGCGCCTATCACATAGACGTGCTGGAAAACGCCTACGACGACATGTACGCGCTGGCGTTCGCCCAGGACATAGAAGTCACTTTAAACGACGAGTTCAAACCCTTTTTGTACCCCAACCAGTACGCATGGTATACCCAGGAGAGCAAGGCGACTGCCTACGCCCTTGAGCTGTCTGAGGAATCTTCGGACGACTTAAACTACGTGGAAAACGTCTACCGGTACGTGACCGGCAACATCGCCTACGACAAGGAACTGGCCGCCAACATACCCACAGGCTATATCCCGGACGTTGACCGGACCATGGAAACGGGGAAAGGCGTATGCTTCGACTACGCGTCGCTGATGACCTCCATGCTGCGCTCCCAGGGGATTCCCACCAAGCTTGAGGTGGGCTATTCCGGCGAAGCCTACCACGCGTGGATCGACGTCTATCTGAAAGACGCGGGATGGGTGGACAAAATCATAAAATTCGACGGGAACAGCTGGACCCTGATGGACCCCACGCTGGCCGCCAACAACAACCGCTCTTCCGTGGGCGAATACATCGGAGACGGAAGCAACTACACGGTAAAATATTCTTATTAAAGTGGAGGATTATTATGAGCAAAAAAGGACAGGGAAGGCCGTTTTCAAATATAGAGGTTTCCGCCTTCTGCAGTCAGATCGCTTTAATCCTGAAGTCGGGCATCTCTTCTTTAGAAGGCGTGATGATTATGCTGGAAGACACTTCTTCCTCGGAGGAAAAAGCCATATTGGAAAAAATAGTTGAAAATATGCAGGAAACCGGCAGCCTGTACCAAGCCCTGTCGGAAACCGAGCTGTTTCCTTCCTATATGACTCACATGATACAGATCGGCGAGGAGACCGGCACGCTGGACGAGGTGATGGAGTCCTTAAGCGTCCACTACGAACAGGAAGACGCCATCGGAAAAAGCATCAAAAGCGCCGTTACATATCCGCTGGTCATGGGCACCATGATGATCGTGGTCATCATCCTGCTTTTGGTAAAAGTAATGCCCATGTTCAACCAGGTTTTCATGCAGCTGGGAACGGAGATGACCGGCGTGTCCCGTATTCTGATGAACGTGGGAAACGCCATCAACCGCTACTCCATTGTTCTATCTGTTCTTTTGCTGGCAGCCGTGGCGGCCATTTTCATCGGCGCCCGCACCCAGGCGGGACGGCAGCTTTTCCGCCGGGCCGGATACCATCTGAAGGCCATCCGCCCCATCTATGAGGAGATCGCCGCCTGCCGCTTTGCCAGCGGCATGGCCCTGACCTTAAGCAGCGGCCTGAACCCCGAACAGAGCATGGAACTGGTCCGCGCCTTAAACGACGACCCGATTTTCCTCCAGAAGCTGGAATCCTGCCAAAAAAAGATGGAGGAAGGCGAAGATCTGTCGGAAGCTCTAAAAAGCGTCGGCATCTTCTCCGGCGTATACGCCCGGATGGCCTCCATCGGCTCCAAAACCGGCTCCATGGAACAGGTGATGAACCGCCTGTCCAAACTTTACCAGGACGACATCGACAGCCGCATGAACAACGCGCTGGCCGTCTTAGAGCCTACGCTGGTGATCATCCTGTCCCTGATTGTAGGCGTTATCCTGTTATCGGTGATGCTGCCTCTGACGGGCATCATGTCAAGCTTATAAAAGGAGGAATTCCATGGCTCGTTTCCAATATGGGGAAAAAAAGCGCACATACCGGAAATTTATTTTATCCTTCGGCGTTTTTCTGCTGATCGCAGGCGTTTTTTACCAGCAGATTTTCTCTCTTTCCGCCGGAACCCAGAAAAGACAGCGGGAAAGCCTGGAAAACGCCCTGACCCGCAGCATCACTTACTGCTACACGGTGGAAGGCGCGTACCCGGAAAGTCTGGAATATTTAAAAGAGCATTACGGCCTGCACTACGATGAAAACATGTTTTTCGTGGATTACCGGGTCACCGGCTCCAACATCCTGCCGGACATCACGATCATCGAGAAAGGAGGCTGACCGTGCAAAACAAACCGAGACAAAATCACATGGTCGACTTTCTGTTTCCGGTGGCGCTGCTTTTCGTTTTTGCGCTGTCCGCCCTGACCGTGATTCTGCTGGCGACCAGAGTATACCAGACCACAACTGAGAATTCTTCCCTGAACTACACCGCGCGGACATCCCTGTCCTACATAAGCGAGAAGATTCACCAAAACGACGCCAACGGGGACGTTTCTTTAGGAACCCTGGACGGCTGCGACGCGCTGATTCTGCAGCACAATTACAACGGGGCCGCCTATAAGACCTATATTTACGTCTATGAGAATGAATTAAAGGAACTGTTTGTAAAAGACGGCCTGGAGCTGACGGCTTCCATGGGAAAAACCATTCTTTCCGTAGAAAATTTCTCCATGCGGGCCGTGAAAGACAAAACATTCCAGTTTTCCTGCACCGATGCAAACGGCCAGGAAGCATCTACTGTTGTGGGAATCCGCTCCGGCGGCATTCTTTAAAAAGGAGAGGCGAAACTATGAAACACAGAAACCGGGCACAGTCATCCAGCTTATTTCTTTTGGAACTGATCCTTGCAATTTTGTTTTTTTCACTTGCAAGCGCTGTTTGTGTGCAGTTCTTTGTAAAATCTCACCTTCTGAGCCGCGACGCCCGGAATCTGAACTATGCGGTCAACGAATGTTCCGGAATCGCCGAGATCGTGAACGCTTCGGACGGAACGGCGGACGCGCTGGCATTCATCCAGCAACTGTATGAAAGCGCGAAGACGGACGGCGCCTCTTCCATCCGCGTCTATTACAGCGACGAATTTACGCCCTGCAGCCCGGCGGACAGCTCCTATTCGCTGCTGACCGCTCTCACCGAAGAAGATGAGATGCTCACCGCGGACATTTCCATGACAGAAACCGCATCCGGCAGCCCGATTTACCAGCTCACCGTTCGACGCCATCTGCAAAGGAGGCCCGCCCATGAATAAAAACCAACGACAGGCGCCTTTCGTCAATGTGGGTTCGTCCTTTCTTCTGGTGGTTTTCCTGCTGCTTTGTCTGGTGACGCTGGCCACTTTATCTTTTACCAGCGCCCAAAGCGACCGAAATTTCAGCCAGCGTCTGGCCGACCGGAAAACCGAATACTACGCGGCCGCCAGCCAGGCGGAAGAGATTCTGGGACAGATCGACGGCGTTCTGGCGCACATCGCCTCCTCCGACAAACCCGCTGAAAACTTAAAAAAGCTGGATTTTGACTCGATCGACTCCATCGACGCGGCGATTGTCTACGATCCCCAGGAAGCGACCATTTCCTACCAGGTTCCCATCAACGAAAAGCAGGCCCTGGACGTGGCATTAACCGTCACTGACCCTCATAGCGCGCCGGAAGTCGGTTATTACCAGATCGAGAAATGGCAGACGATAAATACCCAGAAATGGGAAACCGACGATACCCTACAACTCATGCCCATACCTTAAAGCGCATTTGACGCTCGAATGAGGCCATTAATCATAAGGAGTTTTTGAAATGGATATTCAAACTATATTACAGCAGGCTGTATCGGAAAACGCTTCGGATGTATTTATTGTAGCCGGACGTCCCGTTTCGTTTCGCAAAAACGGCGTGATCTACACCATCAATGATGAACGCCTCCTGCCGCCGGACACGGAAGCCATGCTCACAGAGATCTACAAACTGGCCGACGACCGGGACCTGGCCGCCTTTGAAAACCGCGGCGACGACGACTTTTCCTTCGCCATCCCGGGCATTTCCCGTTTCCGCGTCTGCGCTTACCGACAGAGAAGCGCGCTGTCCGCCGTGATCCGAATCATCACCTTCCAGCTGCCAGACCCCAGAGAACTGGGCATCCCGGAACAGATCATCCGTCTGGGCAACATGGAAAACGGCATGGCGCTGATCACCGGCCCCGCCGGAAGCGGCAAGTCCACCACCCTGGCCTGCATCATCGACCAGATTAATAAGACGAAAGAATCCCACATCATCACTCTGGAGGACCCCCTGGAATTCCTCCACCGCCACGACAAGAGCATCGTCAGCCAGCGGGAAATCAATGTGGATACGGAAAACTACGTGACCGCTCTGCGGGCGGCGCTGCGCCAGAGCCCGGACGTAATCCTCCTGGGCGAAATGCGCGATTATGACACCATCAACGTGGCCATGACCGCCGCCGAAACCGGACATCTGCTGTTGTCCACCCTGCACACCATCGGCGCGGCCAATACCATCGACCGCATCATCGACGTTTTCCCGGCGAATCAGCAGCGGCAGATCGCCGTCCAGCTGGCCACCGTGCTAAACGCCGTGGTTTCCCAGCAGCTGGTGCCCACCGTGGACGGAAAGATGGTTCCGGCCTTTGAAATCATGACCGTGACCCCCGCCATCCGCAACATGATCCGGGACAACAAAGTCCACCAGATCGACGGCCTGATCTACTCTTCCGTAAAAGACGACATGATCTCTATGGACACAAGCCTGATGAAATTATGCAAGAGCGGCGTCATCAGCCGGGAAACCGCACTGACCCACGCCACCAACCCGGATATGCTGGGAAAGAAAATATAGAAATATTGCGCCATAAAAAAGGAAGCAAAGAATCTCACTTTGCTTCCTTTTTTCGTTCTGATTTCTCAACACCGCTGCAGCGCCTGATCCAACGTGCGCAGCAATTTTTCCACATCTATGGGCTTGGATATATGGCCGTCCATTCCGCATTTCAAAGCTTCCTGCTTATCCTCTTCAAAGGCATTGGCCGTCATGGCTATTATCGGTATGGCCGCCTGCTCTTTATTGCCCATTTTTCGGATGGTCCTGGTGGCCTCATAGCCGTTCATCACTGGCATCTGCACGTCCATCAGCACCAGCTGGTAGTAACCCGGCTGAGCGCCTTTCAGCATTTCCACAGCCTCCTGGCCGTTTCCGGCAACTTCCGTGGTGAATCCCGCGTCGTCTAAAATGGCCACGGCGATCTCCTGGTTCAGCTCGTTATCCTCGGCCAGCAGAATGCGCCCGGTAAGGAAATCCTTTCGTTCTTCGTCGACGGCGTTCGGCTCTCTCTCGTCCACATTTATGATGGAACGCAGGCATTCCCGCAGCTCCGACAAAAACAGCGGTTTGCTGCAAAATGCCGTGACGCCGGCTTCTCTGGCCTCGTCTTCTATATCCACCCAGTCGTAGGCCGTCAACACAATGATCGAAACGCCATCGCCCATTTCCTTGCGGATTCTGCGGGTGATTTCAATGCCGTTCATATCCGGCAGCATCCAATCCACCACATACACGCTGTAATCGTCCCCGCGCATGGCCGCCTGCCGGGTGCGCAGAACCGCTTCCTTTCCAGAAAGCGTCCACTCCGCCCGCATGCCGATCTGCTGGAGCATATAAGACACGCTGTCACAGGAATTAAAATCGTCGTCCACCACCAGCGCCCGGCGGTTTCTCAGCTCTGGAATGTCCTGCGGCTCCTCTATATCCACATTCAGACGGAACATGAAATCCACCGTCACCTCCGTCCCCACATTCTGCTCGCTTTTCACCTCAATCGCTCCATCCATCATGTCCACGATGTTTTTGGTGATGGCCATGCCAAGGCCCGTCCCCTGCACGCCGCTTGTGGTTGAATTCTCCTCCCGCTCAAAGGGTTCAAAAATATGAGACACGAATTCCTCGCTCATGCCAACGCCGGTGTCCTTGATAAAGAACTCATAATTGCCGTAGCCGTAAGGCGCCCCGGGCTTCTCTGTGATCCGCATGGTGATCGTCCCGCCGGGCTCGGTGTACTTCACGGCATTGCTGAGCAGATTCAAGAGCACCTGGTTCAGCCGCAGTTTATCGCAGTAAATCTCCTCGTCCAGAATGTCCATGGCGTCCATATAGAGCTCCAGCCGTTTGGCGTGGATGTCCGCCTGCAAAATATTGCGCAGCCCATGAAGAATATCCGGCAGATTGCAGGGCTTTTCGTCCAGATGGATTTTGCCGCTCTCGATGCGGCTCATGTCCAGAACATCGTTGATTAAGCTGAGAAGATGTTCCCCTGAAGCCATGATTTTTTTCAGATATTCCTTCACTTGATCCTTTTGGTCGATGTGGGAAATGGCCAGGGTGGTAAAGCCAACGATCGCGTTCATCGGCGTGCGGATGTCGTGGGACATATTGGACAGGAATACGCTTTTGGCCTTGCTGGCCCGGTTGGCCTGCATAAGCGCGTCTTCCAGCATCCTCTTTTGCTCCAGCTCGTTGCGCGTCTCTTCGTCCACGCTGCGGATGCCTAGGACAATGCCGTAGGCTCCCTGCCAAGTCCCCGTACGCACCGCCTTCATCTGAAAATACTTGATTTTCCCGCCTCTGCACTCACGGTATTTCACATAATGCAGCTGCTTTTGGGCCAGCTCCCGCTTAAGGGTCTCCATGGAAAAAGACTGCCGCATCATTTCCTGGTCTTCCTCATGGACAAATTCCTGTACGTAGCGCTCCATGCTGCGCCTGAAGGAAACCTGCCCGCTGAAAATGGAATTGAGCGCATCCTCGTTTCCCTCGTCGCTTTGCAGCAAGCTTCCCATTCCCGTATCCAAGTCAAAAAAGCAGACCAGGTTAAAATCTATCGTCAGCGCCTGCACCAATTCCATCTGGCGCCGTTCATTCCTCTTTTCCTGCTGCTTTTGTTCTGTGCAATCTAAAATAAAACGCTGATAGAACAGCTCGTCGCCCTCCCGCAGCAGCTTAATGTTGCCCATCACATGGAGAATCTCCCCGTCGTCGTGCTGCACGCGGTATTCCACGCTGGCGCTGTCCCCTTCTTTTTGGAGGCTCTGAATCCAGGCGCGAAGTTTGGCCTTATCCTCGTCCACAACGGACGCGGCAACCATGTCAAAGCCCTTCGCCTCCATCTCCTCCCGGGACTGATAGCCCAGAAGATAAAGCGCGGCCCGGTTGATGCTGCGAATCCGCTTGCCGTCCAGACTGTGGGTAAGCACGCCGCAGTCCAGGGACGTAAAAATCGCCTCCAATGAATCACTCTTTTTAATCAACTCCTGCTCATACGCCCGTTCCTGGGTCACGTCAATGGCAACGCCCACCGTTCCCATAACGCTGCCATCCAAATCATACAGCGGCGACTTGTAGGTCGTAAGCGTCCGCAGGCCCTCTCCGGTCTGGATGATCTCCTCGGATATGGCTGTCTGCTTCGTCTCCATGACCTCCCGCTCCGACTCAATGCAGGCGGGATCGTCCTGCTCTACATCCCAGATATAGGCGTGCCGCTGCCCTTCCACCTGTTTCTTGGTTTTGTTGACGGTCCTGCAGAAGCTGTCGTTCACTTTTTCGTGAACTCCGTCTTTATCCTTGTACCAAATCAGATTCGGCGTATGATTGATCGTAGCGTCAAAAAAATGGCTGACCTCCCAGTAATCTTTCTTCATCTTATAGGCCTGCTGCCACCGCGCCAGCCGGAAGCGAGCCTCCGCCTCATCCATAGGCGTCACCCAGATATCCGCCGCCATTCGGCGATCCGTCAAAAACGAAATCCACTCCCTGTCTGCAAGGAAAATCAATTCGGCGTCTTTCGGCTTCCATTCGGATATGCATACAATCTCCCCCGCATCCATACCCTGTAAATTAGCAAATATCACGTCCGCCTTAGCCGCCAAAGATTCCTCTGGACTGCCGCTCTCCCAAAAATCATGGGTAAAATGTTCCAGCGGGGACATTTCTTTTACAACCTCAAATGCCCTGTGCGGATGTCCGATTAAGTAAAATTGAATATGACAATGATACATCCCTGTTTTCCCCCATATTCCATAAAATGCCTCGTTATGTTAAAACGCTCGACTTCCCCCACCGGCAAAGCGCCGGCGTAACCTTTCGAACAAAACCTGTTTATATGCATATTCTAACAAACACGCTGTCTGATGTCAACAATTGCGCACGGGAATAGCCCTATCTTTCGATAGGGCCGCCCGCAGATGCCATTTATTTGATTTTCACTTTTTTCGCGCCGCTCCAGCCACTGAAATAGGCTTTGCCGTTTACTTTCTTGTAGCTGCGAATGCGCACGTAATAAGTGGTTTTCTTTTTCAGTTTGGTCACGGTTTTCTTCAGAGTCTTTCCGGATTTCACCGTGGCTTTTCCTGTGTTTTTGTTAAATTTCTTGGATGTGGAATACTGAATCTGGTAGCCGCTGGCTTTCTTGTTCCGTTTCCACTGTACAAGCATCTTCTTAGAAGACTTGCTGGTCGCCTTCGTAAGCTTCGGCGCCGTCACTCGGCAGATCTGCATGCCCTTTTTGTCATAATCGCTCACTTTGGCGCCTTTGTACGCCCTCACTGTATAGTAATATTTTACGCCGTTTTTGGACTTGACCGCCTTGTCGGTATAGACGGTTTTGCTTCTTGCTTTTACCGTGGCAATCTTTTTCCAACTTGTTTTGGCCGTCTTACGGTATACGTAATAGCCATCCGCGCCGGCGGATTGTTTCCATCTTATGGTGATTCCGGCGTTTCCATTGCCAACCTTTGTCACTTTTGTGGCTTTTGGCGCCACAACCGGTTTTACGGTAGGTTTAACGGTTGGCTTCACCGTGGGCTTCGCCGTGGGGCTCGCAGACGGTTTCACGCTGGGCGACGGTGAAGGCGATGGTGAAGGTGAAGGCGATGGTGAAGGTGAAGGCGAGGGTGAAGGCGATGGTGAGGGCAGCGGGGATGGATCTGTTCCAATCGCGGGCCCAAATGCAAATTCCTTCGTAAACTCTATGGCGTCCAACGCATCCACCTTGGAACCTCTGACCAATTTCACATTGTCGGCTGTGATCCGCACCCTGCTCTCGCTGTCTACATTCACATCCAGTTCGCCCAGGGCAAGGGTGGACTCGCCCTCTTTGTACAGCGGGTTCGTCCCCGCTATATAGAGGTTCATTGCTTTACTTTCCTGGTTCCAGCGCGCTTCCGCCACTTTCGCCGTTTCCGTGATCCTGTCGTCAAATCTGAACTCTGCCGATGTCACGGCAGTGGACGCCACCTCCAGCCTGAGCTGGAGGGAGGATATCTTCTCCTGGGCCGCGCTTGGCAGCGTCAGTTCGACGGAGACTGCCGTGGAATCCGGTTCATGTTCCAAACTGACTGACCCTGCGGCGTATGCCTGCTGCGGCAGCATTGCGATAAACGCGAACACTGCCATGATCATTCCTATTTTAAATTTCTTCATGCTCTACTCCTTTATCGGTCCTGTCACTGGCCGGAGCTGTTGTCACTGGGGCTGTTGCCGCTGACGCTCCCGCCGGTGACGCCGGTCCCGCTGATTGTGATAAACGGCAGTTCCGCCGGCATTTCCCTAAACAGGGAATCGCTGACCATCCGCTCTCCTTCGTTGGTCTCGGCATTATCCACACGGTACAGCTCTGCGCGGACTTTCTGTACGTCTGACAGATGCTCTGTGTTATATTTCGGATCGATCCAGTATACCCATGTGCCGTCGTAAACATCCTCGATATTTCCTTCATCCGGCACATTCGCAAAGATCATCTGATCCATATTCATATAGTCTTCCGCATCCTTGCCGCCTATGACATTTCCATCCTGGTCATACAGCATCACTACGTTATATGCGGGATTTCCCTTGTACTTGCCTATAAAGACAATAGAATCCGCGGGAATCTCGCCGCCTTCATATCTGTAAGCGTCTTTCAGTTTTCCAATCGCCGGCTGATCCTCGGCATCCCTAAAGTCCACATTGTCCCCGGTTACGCCAAGCACATCCAGCTCGGTTATGCCGATTTCTCCTCCGGCCGCATCCGTGATGGACAGCTTCACTGCGGTGGCTTCATAGCGCGCCACATTTCCTCCATTGCTGAAGTATACCGTCTGGCCTTTATCCGTCTGCGCCTGGGCAGAGTCAAAAGCGCCTTCCGCTACGTCTTTCCACTGGCCTTCTTCCTGTACGCTGAGTCTGTATCCGCCGATGGACGGCTTCTCAGACTTATTCGTGTACTTAAATGCGGCCACGGTCCTTGTCTGGTTAAATTCCAGAATCACTTCCGCGCCAGATTTCGTGGTTCCTGTGAACGCTGTATTCAGATCGTTGTCGATGGTCTTCACGATGGGATGCTCTTTCACCGGTCCGCATGGCAGATCTTCTTCGTCCGCCGGCGTGACGACTATATCCTCTTCGTGGGCCGCTACATTGTTCACGCTCACGGTCCAGTCCGTCTTGTCAATCTCTCCCTCGTGCTCAATCTTCACCGGATTCAGTTCTTTGGCCGCTGAACGGTTCAGGTACTGGTCAATCACTCTGACCTTATAGGTCACAACCCGGTTGTTCATGGTGGTCACTGTGTCGGTAAATGCGCTGCTGCCGTCTGCGGCTGGCCAGGCAAATCCCACCGGCTGTTCGCTCACCTCTCCATTGGCGGTGATGCACCTTGTAATCTCATAGCCTAGGATATCCGCCACCGGGATATTCTCCGCCTGCAGCGTAATATTCACTTTATTCTTATTATCCGCATCCACTGCCGCCGCTGTGCCATTTCCCACCGCCTGTGTCAGACTGTTTGTGCTCAGCGCGCTTCCGCTGTGGGTCAGACGGTATACGCGGGCGTCATCACTGGCGTAGAAGATTGCCCTGGTTTCTTTTTCAAACTGTCCCGCATAAGCAATGGTGCCCGCATCCGGGGTCATCCCCCAGCGTTCAAAGAATTCAAGGATATCTTTCTTGGCCGCCGCGCAGGCCAGGCGCATCAGTTTCTGATCTGAGTCACCGGACAATGCAAGGGCAACGCCTCCCGGAGCCGGAGCTTTGGATGGCGTCCTGGCGTATGTGTCCACTCTCGCGAAGAATAAGTTTTCAAGCTGCTGGGTGTAATCCTCGTATGTTTTGTAATTATAGCCATTGTCATAGGCCAAATGGAGCTGCCAGTACAGACCCAGTTGGGTAAATACATTGTTCGCGCGGCCTTTTGTGCCGGACGACACTTTATCGTAAACATTCTTGTACTGGAACCGTACGCTGTCGTTGGTGTCTCTCGCCTGGGCAAGCACGGAGAAATAGTTGTTGGTGACTTCCGCATAAGCGTATGCGCCCTGGTTGATGTCGTGGCCGATTTCATGGGCGATGCCCCAGCCGAAATACTGGCCGCTCACGTGCTTCCCATCCGCATCCGTCTGCACAGACCTGCCCCCCATCAAGCCTGGCGCGGAACCGTACTCGATTCCGATATGGTTGCCGCCGGCGTACATAAATGCGCCTGCGAACATCCTCTGGTAACGTATGTTCAAATGTCTCTTGGGGAACTGATCCACCTGTGCCGGTGCGTTTTTATTCAGCCCCTTATGCTGGTAGAACAGATACATCATTTCTTCCATGGCATCCATGGATTTTACAATGTTTTGCGCCTTCTCTTCGGGCGTTCCCGATCCGGCGCCGGCCAAAATCTGCTTCGCCGGAAGCGACAGCATCATCGTATCCAGCAAGATATCCGTAGCGCCCAGTATACAGTTTTTCTCATCGTAAGCAACATTCGCCAGCTGGTTTTCGGAAACCTGGTGGCATTCGCCGTGCGTCTGCGGCATCTTTTCCACATAGGGAGTCAGCGCATTGACGTATTCTTCCGCCCTCTTTTGCTTCTCCGCTCCGTCGGTGACTTTATACAGGTCCAGAACCGGAACCTCCGTCCCACCGTCTACACGGACTGCATAGTCGTCATTCGCGCTGCCGCCCTCGTATTTCACATACAAAGCGCCGCCTGTTTCCGCTTCGCCTGTCGAAGTCGGTATGGAGATGTTAATTTCATTTCGCCCGATTTTAAGAACCGGCGATGTATAATAAGTCACGCCATTGGACTCCGCATGGTACTGGGTAGCCACCAGCTTCAGCCTTGTGTTGTCCCCTGTGCTCATGTCTTTATGGCCCACATAGACGTTTAATTTCTCGCCTGCCGCTGCGGTCACGCCCAACGGCTGCCAGGCGTTTAGGCCAGGGCCTGCGAATCCGCGCCCCACGTCCCCTGTGATGATGCTTCTGTGGATCTTCACAGGTTTGCTTAAGTCTTTCGCATCCAGGATATCCTGGGCCGTCTGCAGTTCTTTCTCCAACAGGACTTTATCTGGATGGTATTCCCCGCTTACGGGTTCTTTTGTGTTGAGCCGTTCGCGCAGCCCGTCGATCTTGGCCTGAATCTCTTCATCCGTCGTCGTCTCCGACCTTAACACCGTGTGCAGGTCATCCTGGTAAAGAGCCATGATGTCGTCTTCCAGAGAATCATAGAAATAGAAATTGACTTCGGATACAGTGATAAGCCGGGCATAGCCTGTCGTTAACCCAATGTTTATCTTTTTCACCATCGTGGCTCCGGGAAGCTGCATGAAGAAATAAGCCTTTCCGTCCGGGTCGGTCTTGCTCTGCACAGACAATTCCACTGCCTTCTCCGCTCCGGTTCCATCCCAGTATGTTACACGCGCTTTGCTAATGCCAGTCTTTTCAGCTTCCGCCGACTGGAAAGCTATGTTCTGAATTTCATATTCCTGGTCAAATTCATAAGTAAGCCCCCATCCTGGGTGGTAATTCACGCCCATATCCCAGTCTTCAATACGGAAATACGACTCATGGTTGTTATCTACGGTTCCCCATATGGTCCTTCCTTCTGCGTCCAGAGGGCTGTCTTTCATTCCTCCCTGCTGTGATGACGCGCTCACAATCCGGCCGCTCACTTTCCCGTTTTCAGCCTCGTTGAGCCGTTTATACTTGGGCATCTTCGCCGGGTTCATATCGATGGTCGTTGTCTTTTTCACCAGAGACTTCGGCCCTTCGCCTATGCCGTTAACGCCCGACACGCAGACCTCATACTCTGCCCTGTCTTCCAGGTCAGAAATGGTGTAGCTTGTGCCCTCCACAGGAATAGCCGGACGATAAGCGGCTTCGCCTGTCTTCTTATAATAGAGCTTATAGCTGTCTGTGCCCTTCATCTTTTTCCAGGAAGCCGCGATGGCTTTGTACTTGGGCGTGAGGCTTAAGTTATCCGGCGCGTCCGGCAATTTGTTCGCCCGCGGGCTGGCGGTCACTTCCTGGCTGTACTCGCTGCGCCACTCGCCATTTACGGCCCGCACTTTCGCCGCATAATCCTCGCCGTCCACAATCTTCTCGTCACCCAGGGACATCACCCGCAGGGTATTTCCCGTCACCTGCATGACAACCGGCTTATCCATAGCTGTTTTCAGGGCAATCCATACCTCGTACCCGGTCACATTGACGCAGGGATCCCAGTTCAGCGTAAATTCCTGGCTGCCATTGACAACCGTCACATTCTGCGGGATGTCTTTCTGCGGTTCCGGGATGCGGTCCGCCATGTTTCCAATAAATTCGACTTTGGAGATCTCCGCCAGATTGTTGTTCTTCTTCACGCCTTTGATTCGTATGGTCACCTTCTTGACCGGCGCCTGCGCCCCCAGATCCAGACAAATGTCACCGCTTACGGGGTCTTTCGACACGGTCGCGCCCAGAGCCTGCGCCGCCGCGCTCCTTAACATATAATGGATGCCTTCTTCCGCCTGCGGCTCATTATAGGGCACGGTCACATGCTGTTCTGCGCCATTTTCCTCGTATGTAATCTCCAGTTCCGCCTGGGTGATGGCATTGTCCGGGTCCTGCCGAATCACAACGCCGCCCACGGGAAGACTTTTCTGCGCGTCCAGATTGAAATCCACTTCCACCGGGTTTTCCGGCGTGATGGCCTCATTGTTGGACGGAGACAGCTTCACCCGGCCGCCCTGGTCCGTAAGAAGGTCTTCCACATTGCCTTCCACCACATTCACTTTGTCCTGGCTTATGACCACGGCATCCGCGGGCACAACAGCCTCCACGGTGGATTTTACATCTGGCTCTTTATAGCCCTTTGCAAAGTATTCCAGATCCGCGAGATCCGTCTGGCCGTCGCCGTTCAAATCCGTCTGCAGGCCGTCCCCGGGTTTCCCGTCCAGAACGTCCACCAGCTTATCTCTGTCCGTGTCGTCGATCTGGCCGCTGCCGTCCACATCGCCAATCCGAATGATGCCCGGATGGGCGCCGTCGTCGATGCTCACCGGCCCGGTCATAATCTGTATCCGATTCAGCATGGAGTTATTCACCGGGATGTTCTGCGTATAAGCCGCAAATCCCGCCGCAGTCACCGTGACTGTATACTCCTGCAGGGAAAGATCTTTAAACAGAGCGCTGACCTGCGTCGGATTTGCCTGTGCGCCGGAGGCTCCTAACTGAACCTTTTGCTCCTGCTGCTGCGCGTTCGCCCCTGTAACCTTTATGGTAAATTCAATGGGCTTCACCACATCCAGCGCCGCAACGATGACTGTCTCAAGCTGGCCGAACTCCTCTGCCCGGGGTTCCAGCGCCTGGTCCTCGTTCACCGCATCGTCCGCCGTTTCCTTCGGCGCGTCCGCTTCATCCGCGGAAACGCTGGACTCCTTGTTTTCTTTTGGTTCTTCCGCCAGATCCGGCTGTTCGGGATTCTCCGCCCCGCTGACAGCCGCGGATAGATCCTCCTGATCCGGCTCTTTCCCTCCTTGGTCTGCCGCCTGCCCGTCGTTTGCCGTTTCCGCTCCGACTATTTCCTGTGCATTCTCGGAAATCGGAATTTCCGTTCCCAATGCGCTGGCCTGCGCGCAAGGCGCCAGAACCAAAGCAGCGGCTAGCAGACATGAAATGATCCGCTTCATACTCCTCTCCTTTCTTGTTTTGAAAGCCTGGGGGATGCTCCATCCCCGGTTTTTATTACCTTCCACAAAAATAAAAGGCTGTCGAGTTATTTTATGCAAATCTTTCGCCGCCGCGAATGGCCCTTTCTTCGTGACCGCCAACTTTTCCAGCCCGCCTTTATTAGGAAGATATGTTCGGCGCGCGCGTCCGCAGACGCTATACACCATCATACCCAGACTATACCATATCTTCTATTTTTAATCAATCAAATTAATTATTTCCTCACATTCTTTTTCATCTTATTTATTTTTATTTCCCATTCTTTCCTTTGTCGAAATGTGGTATATTCTATGATATACGCAGTAGCCATTCAGGCGATTGCGAAACGCCCCTTTTTATAACCAGCGTTTGGGCAAATATAGATAAATAAGGAGCGAATCAGAAACGGTTTTGAGCTCCGTTTTATCTATTTTGAACAAACGCAGAATATGAAATGCCAGTTTCGCAATTGCCTATAAACGAAAGGAGATTTTTATGAAAAAAACAACCCGAAAAATCCTGTTTCTGCTGGCATTCCTGTCCGCCTTTTGCCTGGCGCCGCCGCCCGCCGCCCGCGCCGCGTCTCCCGCGCGCAACGGAATGGTCCGCCAGGGGGACGATTATCTGCTGTACAAAAAGGGCGTGCAGGTCACCCAAAGCGGCTGGCACGAATTTCCCGGGGAGAAATTCCAGCTAAGCGCCGGCGGACGCGTAACCGCCCGCATGGAACAGGTCAAAGGCCTCTGGAGGCTATACCAGCGAAGCGGCGAATCCGGCCGCTGGGAAGCGCAAAAATCCGTCTGGGCAAAAGTTTTTGGCGAACGCGCCGCAAAAAAAGACTATTACTTTAACGCCCAGGGCGTCTGCACAAAAATCTACAACCCGGCCTCCAAAAAATGCGCCAGATACGAAGACGGCAAGATGCGCGCCGTGAAAAAAGAAGCCTGCGCCCTGTCCGACCAGCGGCTGTACCTGTTTAACGCCAAAGGCATCCGGGTTTCCGGCGCCGGGTGGCATCCGCTGTCTAAGATGACGGTTTTGCAGACATCCAAAAACGGCGCCGTCCTTTCCCGCCTGGAAAAGAAAAACGGATTCTGGCGTTTTTCCAAATACGACGCCGCCCGCCAAAAATGGCTGGCCCAGAAAAAGACCTGGAAAACCGTCAACAAAAAAAGATACTATTTCAACGCCCAGGGAAAGTGCGTCCGCATTTACAATGCCCTTTCCCAGAAATGCTACGACTGCAAAAAGAACAAGAACGTCCCGGTAAAAAACGCCACCCGGGAAATCAACAAAAAACGCTATTATTTCATGAAAAACGGCGTGAAGGCCAATTCCGCCGGCCTGTATCTGACCGCCGCCAAAAAGCTGGTCTATGTCACGGCCAACGGCCGCGTGACCAAGCAGATCCGCGGCAAAACCATGGCCTACGCCCTGCAAAAAGACAAGGTTACAAGCTGCCGGGTCAGGGATTCCCACTACATGCGCTACTACAATTCCAAAGGCGCCCTGACCAGAAGCATCAACCTGAACAAAAAAATGGCGGCTCTGACCTACGACGACGGCCCCTCTTCGTACACGCCCATCGTTCTGGACGCGCTGGAGAAATACGACAGCCGGGCCACTTTCTTCGTGGTGGGCGACCGGGTGGCCGGCTACGCCTCCTACGTAGAACGCGCCCATCAGCTGGGGTGTGAAATCGGCAACCATACATACAGCCACACCATGCTTCCTTCCCTCAGCGTTCCCGCCATCCAAAGCCAGATCGCCATGACCAACCAGGCCGTGAAAAACATCACCGGCGTCTCACCCGCCGTCATGCGCGCGCCCGGAGGCGCCTACAACGGCATCGTGCAAAGCGCCGTGGGCATGCCGCTGATCCAGTGGTCCATCGACACCCTGGACTGGAAGACGAGAAGCGCCCCGGCCACCCAGGCGGCGGTTTTAGGCTCCATAAGAGACGGCGACGTAGTTCTCATGCACGACCTGCACGGCCCCACCGCCGAAGCCTCCAAGACCATCATACCCGAGCTGGTGCGCAGAGGCTATCAGCTGGTGACCGTAAGCGAGCTGGCCGACTGCCGGGGCGCCATGACAAACGGAGGCGTATACAGCGCATGGCATAATTAATTTTAGAGGAAATGCATATGGAAAATCACATCGACGCCGCGCAGCTATGGCTGCTGCAAAACCTAAAACCCGACATCCGCAGCTGCTTTTTGCAGCTTGGACAGACCATCTCCTATCCCAAAGGACATCTCATCCTGCGGGTGCGGGAGCGCCGCCCGGACATCCTTTTCATCCTGGGCGGCAAAATCCAGATTTACACGCTGACCAAGTGCGGCAAAAAGAAAATCTTGTTCATACTGGGAAAAGACAACATCGCCAACGACAGCTTCCTGTACGATTCCAACGCCGTCTACTGCGAAACTTTAGAAACCTGCCAGTTCTTCCAAATCCGCCGGGAAGCGCTCCTGTCCCTGATGGAGAAAGATTTTCAGCTGACGAAAGCGCTGTTCGCCTACCAGGAATGGAAACTGTCCCGGCTGGAACACCAGCTTAAAAACACCGTGGGCAGCATTTACCTGGAACGCCGCCTGGCCGCCAAACTGTGGAAGCTGGCCCGCGACTTCGGCCGCCCCACCGAAAAAGGCGTGCGCATCGACATGGACCTGAGCGTTACCTTCCTGGCCGACCTTTTGGGCGCACCCCGGGAAACCACCTCCCGCGTCTGCAAGAAACTGGCCGACCAGGGACTGATTTACATGGAAAAAAAGAAAATTTATATTCCGGACATGGAGCGGATGGCCCAATTTCACGGCAAATGACCGGCCCGCCTGCGCCCTTAAAGTTTTCAGCATAAATCTTCCATTGTGTGATAATTGTCACAGAATGTTTCCGTCCGGTTTCCTATAATACAGGATAACAAGCACAACGAAAAAAGGAGAATGCCTATGGGATATCAGATCGCAAGAAAAGCTGCCGACCAGATTTTTGCGCAGCTGAAAGAAAACTATGATATTTTTGCGCCGAAGGTTTTTGCCGGTGAAGGCTGCTTTTCCGACACAGACGTAATCCGCTATGGAAAAATCGACGCGCTGGACGAAATCGAATGGGAGCGCAGGTCCGAATACTCATTCAAGGAAGCGCTGCTGGCGGTCAACGAAACGCTGTTTTATTTTACAGAGGACCAGACAAACGTTCCCGCCTGCAGTGAGAAGAAAATGCTGATTTTCTTAAGAAGCTGCGACCTGCACGCAGTCAGGCGGCTGGACGCCATCTATCTGGAAAACGGCCCGGAAGACTTCTATTATAAACGCCTGCGGGATAAGGCCCTCTTCGCGCTGATGGGATGCAAGGATTCCTGCGACGCCGGATTCTGCGCCAGCATGGGAACCAACCGGACAGACGCCTACGACCTGTACTTAAAGCCGGAGGGAGACGCCGTGCTGGCCGACTGCAAGTCCCCAGAGCTTCTGCCCTATTTTGAACAGGACGAAAGCCGCGACGTTGCGCCGGAATTCGTGACGGAGAATGAAGAGAAGGTGACGCTTCCCAAGAACCTGTCCGTGGAAAGCTTCCAAAACCCCATCTGGGAGGAATATGGAAGCCGCTGCATCGGCTGCGGACGCTGCAACTTCGTCTGTCCCACCTGCACCTGCTTTACCATGCAGGACATCCTTTACCGTGACAACGAAAACGTGGGCGAACGGCGCAGAGTCTGGGCCTCCTGCCAGGTCGACGGCTACGACGAGATCGCCGGAGGCATTGAATTTCGCAAAACCCAGGGCGAGCGAATGCGCTTCAAGGTCATGCACAAAATCTACGACTTTGAGAAGCGGTTCGGTTCCCCCATGTGCGTAGGCTGCGGACGCTGCGACGCGGTCTGTCCAGAGTACATATCCTATGCCGCCCTCATCAATAAACTTGCAAAGGAGGAAGCCTAAATGAAAAACGAATACATCCCTTTTCCTTCCCAGGTAAAAGAAATCATCCTGCATACGGACATTGAATACACGTTCCGCATGAGCTTTTCCGGGGACGTAAAGCCCGGACAGTTCTTCGAGGTTTCCATCCCCAAATACGGCGAGGCGCCCATCTCCGTCAGCGGCATCGGGCCGGACACGGTGGATCTGACCATCCGCCGGGTGGGCAAGGTCACAGGCAAAATCTTTGAACATTACGAAGGCCACACGCTTTTGATGCGCGGCCCCTACGGCAACGGCTTCGACATCGAGCGCTTTAAAGGCAGGGAAGTCGTCGTCATCGCCGGAGGCACCGGCCTTTCCCCAGTGAAGGCAGTCGTGGACTATTTCTCCCAGAACCCCGCGGACGCGGTGAAAACCACCTTAATCGCCGGATTCAAATCCCCGGCGGACATCCTTTTCAAAGAAGATTTCAAAGAGTGGGAGAAAAATCTGAATGTCATCAAAACCGTGGACGCGGCCCCGGAAGGCTACTTAGGTCCCGTCGGCATGGTGACCAAATACATTCCGGATTTGCCCTTAACAGACATTCCGAACACCGTATTCATCACCGTGGGACCGCCCATCATGATTCAGTTCACGATTCAGGAAATCTTAAAACGGGGCGTGCCGGAAGAAAACATCTGGATTTCCCACGAGCGGAAAATGTGCTGCGGCCTTGGAAAATGCGGCCATTGCAAAATGGACAGTACATACATCTGTCTGGACGGCCCGGTGTTCAACTATGCCGAAGGCAAAAATCTGATCGATTAGGAGGTGGGCGTATGAGTTTGGATATCAACACAAAGAAAGCGAAAAAGAATGCGTTTCGCATCGGCAAAGTCAGGGGCGAAGGCGCCTCCCGCATCCGCGTCCCCGGCGGCTACTTAAAAGCGGAAATCTTAGGACTGGTGCAGGAAATCGCCGAGAAATACGGCAACGGCATTGTGCACTTAACCACCCGCCAGGGATTCGAGATCGAGGGCATCCGCCTGGAAGACATGGACGCCATCAACGAGATGCTCCAGCCGATTATCGAGCTTTTAGACATCAACCAGGAAAATCCGGGCACAGGCTATCCGGCCTCCGGCACAAGAAACGTGTGCGCCTGCATCGGCAACAACGTCTGTCCCTTTGCCAATTACAACACATCCGAGTTTGCAAAACGGATTGAGGACGAGATTTTCCCCAATGACCTGCACTTTAAAATCGCGCTGACCGGGTGCCCCAACGACTGCGGCAAAGTGCGGCTCCACGACTTCGGAATCATCGGCATGACCATGCCCCAGTACAACCCCAGCCGCTGCGTAAGCTGCCAGGCGTGCATCAAAGGCTGCAAAAGCCTCTCCGTGGACGCGCTGCGCATGGAAAATTATAAAGTTATCCGCGACGAAGAAAAATGCATTGGCTGCGGCGTATGCGTCACCAAATGCCCCACCCGGGCCTTCACCCGCAGTCCGAAAAAATATTACCGCCTGACCCTGATGGGCCGCACCGGCAAGCGAAACCCCCGACTGGGCGAAGACTTCCTTATCTGGGCGGACGAAGACTCCATTGTGAAAATCATTCTGAATACTTACCGTTTCGTGAAAGAATACATCAACCCGAAGGCGCCCGGCGGAAAAGAGCACATCGGCTATATCATCGACCGGGTGGGCTTCGAGGAATACAAAAAATGGGCGCTAAAAGGCGTCGAGCTTCTGCCGGAAACCAAAATGAAAGAATGCGTGTACTGGAATGGCGTGCACTTCGACCGGTAAAAAACATTGCGCTTTTTTGCAAGGAATGCGCCGTCTTTCAGGGATCTGCCGAACTCAAGTTAAGATACAGAAAATACAGCCGCCGCTATGGAAAAACGTCCATAGCGGCGATTTTCATAAAGACTTCAATCCTCTGCGGTATTCGACCATTTCCTCCTCGCTCACCGTATCCAGGACATACTGCAGCTCACCGATCACAGACTCCCTCTCCCGCGGCAAAGCGGCCGTAACCGGATAGAAATTCGACCTGGAATCCGCGAACAGATGCGTCCGTATCCGCAGCTCCTCGATGAATATCTGCAGCTCCCGCAGCCGCTCTTTTTCCCCGGCCGGGACAAAGCGCCCCGCCTGCGCCATCCGGTACAGCTTTGTGCCCGGAAACAGCGTGAGGGAATCCACGGAAATGAAATACGGATTGAGTTGACTAAACAGTTCTGCGCTTCTCACCGCATTGCGGTATCCCCCGCCTTTCCCGGCAAGCCCGGTCATATAGACGAAATAATATTCGATCCCCGCCTGGTCAAGCTTTTGGCACTGCTCCAGAATATCCGCCGCCGTATACCCTTTTCCCGCCAGCAAAAGCGTATCGTCGTCCCCGCTCTCCGTGCCGATGGTCAGCCCGTTTATGCCCATGGCCCGCAGTTTTTTAAGCTGCCATGCTTCTTTAGCCCGAATGTCCCTTACGCTGGCGAACATGGCCATAGTCTGGCATTTGATCAGATAATCCCGCACCGTCCGCGCGCGGAGCTTCAGCCGCTCGTAGCTCATGGAAAAAGGATTCGCCCCCGTCCAGAAAACGCGCCGGGCGTAGGGCTGCAAGCTTTTGATCTCCGCTAAGTCCTCCTCAAACTCCTTCATGGGAGACATGCGAAAAGGCTCGTCTTTATAAAGGCTGCAGAAACGACATTTCCGGTAGGCGCAGCCGGACGTAGCCTGGATGATCACAGAATGCGCCTCATAGGGCGGCCGCCAGGTTCTCCCCGTAAAATGCAACGCGGCCACCCCCTACAGATGGCGGACGCTCTTGCGGTAACGCCGCAGCTCGTCCTCACCTACATTTTCGATGACCTCATCCAGAAAAGCCAGCAGCTTTTCCCGGTCTTCGGGAAGCCTGACCTGCATCTGAAACGCGTTGGAGGCGCCCAGCGCCGCAAAGACCGTGGGAATGGAAAGCCCCTGGGCCAGCGCGCGGATTTCCCGGTATTTCTCCGTCTCGCTCTCCTCCTGCCAGGCGCCCTGCCGGATCTCCTCGAAAAGCCTGGAATCCGGGTAAATTGTCAGCATATTGGCGCCCACCGCCTTGGGGTGAAGCTGGTTGCAGACGGCGGCCGTGGCCCTGGCGCCTTTTTCGCCGCGCCCCGCGCCGGAAATGCCCGCCAGATAAAAAAAGCTGTAACCGATCCCCGCCCGATCCAGCCGGGCGCACTGCTCTACGATGTCCGCCGCAAGATAGCCTTTGTCCATAAACGCCAGCGCCTCGTCGTCCGCTGTCTCAATGCCAATGGTCAGCCCGTCGTAGCCCGCCTGGCCAAGCGCCGCCAGCTCCTCATCGGACTTCAGCGTCACGTCCGTCACCCGGGCAAAACACCCGATCGTCTTCGTTTCTGGAAAATATTTATGCGCCAGCTCTGCAATCGCCTTCAGCCGGTCCGCTTTCAGCACAAAGGGATTCGCCCCGGTCAGAAAAATCCGCTCCGTCCTGCCTCCCGAAAAGTTCTGCCGCATCTCCCTCGCCTCTTTCAAATCCGCCTCCACGTCCTTTAGCGGCGACAACCTGAATTTAAAAGGCAGGTCCGCGTAAAGGGTGCAGAATTTACATCTGTGGTGGGTGCAGCCCGCCGTGGCCTCCACCAGCAAAGACGAGGCTTCATAGGGCGGCCGCCAAATGGTTCCTGTATAATGCATCTGTCATTCCTCCTTCTGCCTGTAACCTTACCCCGAAAAAAACTTCTTCGCAAGAACTGTCTTTTTTTAGCGTAGGTGCGCTTTTTCGCACGGACTTGCTTTTTCCCGGCCGCCGGAATATACTGGTATAGACTTTTACGACAAAAGAAGAGGAGGACTGAAATGTCTGAAAATAAATTCAACAAGCCGGACGCCCTCGCCCGCTGCGTCCCCATGAGCAGGCTCCAGTCTGTCATCGGCGGGAAATGGAAAATCCTGATTCTGTGGTACGTGTCTTTTTACAAGGTCCAGCGTTTCGGGGAGCTGATGCGCCGGCTGGACGGGATCTCCCAGTCCACGCTGACGAAACAGCTGCGGGAGCTGGAAAGCGACGGATTCCTCCACAGGAAAGTTTACCAGGAAATTCCGCCGAAGGTGGAATATTCCCTGACGCCGCTTGGCGAAAGCTTCGTCCCCGTCCTGGAGGCCATGATGGCGTGGAGCGAAGCGCGCCTTTGCCCGGGTTACCAGAATCCGTACAGGAAATAGCGGCGCATGGCCTACATTTCTTTCACGCTGGGAAAGAGCCCGGCGTCCGTATGGGGCAGGAAACAGCAGGCTATAAATTCATCCATATAGGCCGGTATGGCGCTCAATTCCAAATAGGTCATATTCTCGGCCAGCTCGTAGGTTTTCCGCTCCGCCTCCGCGGACATCAGTATGGCGTAAGCCCCCGTCAGGGACGAATTGCCAATATAATGGAATTTTCCATGGGGATTCCCACCGACTCGATGCCCTTTTTCGCCTCCTCGAAAATCGCCGTCTCCTCCTTGGAGTCCAGATTCGCAATTTTCATCCTCTTTTTAAAAGCCGCGGCCACATCCGGCGCTTCCACCTCTACGTCTTCCTCAATAACGCTGACGCACGCAAGGCGCCATCCCTGCTCAAACTCCTCGTCCGTGAGATGGAGCGTCTTTTGGGACTGCAGAGCGCCCGCCGTTAATTTCACGCGGCACTTGCCGCAGGCCCCGTTTCCGGAACAGGGCGCATCCATGACCACATTTGCGTTCCTGGCTATGTCCAGCAGGCCGCTTCCCTTAGCCGCCGAAGCCTGCACGGCCCTTCCATCCTCAAACCAAAATATTACTTTTGGCATACCTCTATCCCTCCTTTGCGTCTTATTTTATTCTGCCGATTCCTTTTTATAAAGCAGAAAATTTTTGTAACATAACAACTTTAAGTTGTGCTATACTGCTTTATTATGGAGGTGACTGATTTTGGATTTTAAGCAGCTCAATTATTTTATCGCCGTATACAAAACCGCAAGCTTTACCGCAGCCGCCCGTCAGCTGCACATTTCCCAGCAGGGATTGTCAAAATCCATCCACAACCTGGAAAAAGAACTGGAGCTTCCACTTTTTTTCAGGGAAAAAAATCATCTGAGCCCGACCGCTTTCGGAGATTTGTTCTATAAGCAGGCGGTTTACCTGACCGAAGAATTTCAAAATGCCATGGCCATCCTGGAAAACGCAAAAAAAGCGGCCAGCCGTCTGAAAATCGGCTTCTCCGCCAGCGTGCTGAACGCGCTCGACGACATAGAGGTTTCCATCCAACGCTTCCGAAAATCCCACCCGGAAGTCCTCATTGAAATGTCCAACGAAACCGACTACGCGTGCGAGGAGCGGATTGAAAAGGGGAGCCTGGACATCGCTTTTAGCATGGGGCCTTTTTCCTCTCCCTTGATTCAGGCGGACTTTCTGATGGAGGAATCCATATACGCCCTCCTGCCGCACTCCCACCGCCTAGCCGCGAAAGAGCGTTTGTTTATCGCCGATCTGCGGGAGGAGCCCCTGCTCACTTCCGATCTGAAAAACAAGGGCCATGTCCTTTTAAAAGAAGATTTTCAGAAACAGGGCGCGTCCCCCCACGTTGTATTTTGGTCCAACGACCCGCAAACCCATTTTCGGCTCGCGCAAAAAAACCTGGGCGTCTCCCTGGCCCCGGAACACACGCTCTCCCTTTTAAACCCGGACTGCCCCTTAAAAGCGCTGCCGATCGCCGATATTCAAAAGCGAAAAATCTACGTGATTTGTAAAAAGAATAACCGCGCCAACCCTTTATTCAAAAGCTTCCTAAAATTTATTCTGTAAATTGCGGAAAAGGCCCCCACAGGGAAGTCTGTCAGAAAATCCCTCCGAAGGTGGAATATTCCCTGACACAGCCCAGCGAGAGCTTCGTACCCGGCTTAGAAAATTTTCACTTCTTTCCCTCTGGCGCAGAGCATCCCGCACAGGCCCTCCGCGTCTATCCCCACCATTTTCACCGCCATGGTCCGCACCAGGGCCAGCGGCCCCCGATAGAGGACTTCATCCGCTACGCCAAGGAAATCGTGGAGCTTTCCCAGTATCTGGAGCAGCGGTACCAGGCGCGCAAAACCATCCCCATGCGGTTCTCTGTATCCTCCCAACGGCTGCCCTTTGCCACCCACGCCTTTACGCGGATTTTCCAAGAAATGGATTCCCAAAGCTACGACATGGCCATCTGGGAGTGCGACATCAACTCGGTGATTCACGACGTTTCCACCAAAAAGAGCGAGCTGGGCGTGCTGGCCATCCACGACGCTCACCGAAAAAGCCTGCAGACGCTTTTCTCTTCCTGCGACGTGTGTTTCCACGAAATCGCGGCCATGCGAAATTATGCTTTCTTCCGCGCCGGACATCCCCTGTCGGAAAAACTGTCGGTCACCTTAAAAGACCTGGAGGACTATCCCTTCGTCACCTACGACCAGGGCCTGGGGAATTCCCACTTTTCCGAGAAGCCTTTGTTCTATAAAATCTTAAGCCACAATGTCCATGTGTGCGACCGCAGCACGAAAATCGCCCTGGTGCGGAAAACCGACTGCTTCAGCATCGGCCCCGGCCTGACCAACAGCAACGCCGATCAATTCCATAAGGGCCAGGGGGAAATTCTGGCAAAACCCCTGGAAGCTCCTTTAGGTGAGCTGCACCTGGGCTATATCCTGAAAAAAAGGCCTGATCGTCAGCCAGTTGGGAGCGGCTTATCTGAAATTTCTGGAAGAAGACGTTTTAAGCTTTTGTTTTTAATGATTTAAAACGCCAAAAGGCTAAGAGACTATATGCGCCTCTTAGCCTTTCATAGCCAAGCTTTTACTTACATCAGCGGGTCAAGTCCAAGAGCCGGATGACCTTTTTCGGTCAGGAATGCGAACAGAGCTT
>CAOJVE010000003.1 GCA_948444865.1 uncultured Lachnospiraceae bacterium | reverse complement strand
TCCAAAAGGGATTTCAAACACGCGCCGGTTGAAAAAGCATAAAGGTTATAGTAAAATATTGTATAAAATTTTAAGGAGCTGCGCACATGATGGAAAAAGGTTTTGTAACACTGGAACAGGTCACAAAGGTTTATGGAAAGGGCGACGTGCAGATCAAAGCGGTGGACGGCATTGATTTTTCCATAAATAAAGGTGAGTTTGTAATCATTGTGGGCCCCAGCGGCGCGGGCAAGACGACGGTTTTGAATATTCTGGGCGGCATGGACCAGGCTTCCGCCGGCCATGTGTGGGTGGACGGGCAGGATGTGGCCGGCTATTCGTCCAGGCAGCTGACGGCGTACAGGCGGGAGGACGTTGGCTTTGTGTTTCAGTTTTATAATCTGGTGCCCAATTTAACGGCGCTGGAGAACGTGGAACTGGCGCTTCAGATCTGCAAAAATCCGCTGAATGCCGGCCAGGTTTTAAAGGAAGTGGGTTTGAGCGAGCGGCTGAAAAACTTTCCCGCGCAGCTCTCCGGCGGCGAACAGCAGCGGGTGTCCATTGCCCGCGCGCTGGCGAAAAATCCCAAGCTGCTTTTGTGCGACGAGCCCACCGGGGCACTGGATTACCAGACGGGAAAAGCGATTCTGAAGCTTTTGCAGGATATGTGCAGGCAAAGAGGGATGACTGTGATTGTGATCACCCATAATTCGGCGCTCACGCCGATGGCGGACCGGGTGATTCAGATCAAGAATGGGAAAGTGTCCGCCATGGAAATGAACGAAACGCCGTTGCCTGTGGAAGAGATTGAATGGTAGGAGATGGACTGTGAAAAGAGCGCTTAGAAAAGATTTCTTTATGGACATCAAAAACAGCTTTGCAAGGTTTATTTCAATATTTTTTATCGTCGCCCTGGGCGTGGCGTTTTTCTCGGGAATCCAGGCGTCGTCTCCGGACATGCGTTATTCCGGGGACGCTTACTACGACAGCGTCAATCTGATGGACCTGCGGGTGATGGGGTCTTACGGCCTGACGGAAGAAGACCTGGAGGCTTTAAGGGAAATTAAAGGCGTGGAGTTTGTAGAGGGCGGCTACGCTTTGGACGTGTTAAGCGGGGAAGAAGGCGAGCAGCGGGTCATCCACCTGGAGAGTCTGCCCGAACAGGTCAATCAGGTTACGGTCGTGAAGGGCCGGCTGCCAAAGAAAAAGGGCGAGTGCCTGGCCGACGACGAGATGGTCAGCGACGGAACCCTGAAAATCGGCGATTCCATAGAAGTTTACACGGAGGACGCAAACAGCATCCTTGAGCAGAAAGATTTCACGGTGGTGGGAACCTGCAGCAGCCCCATGTACATATCATTTGCCCGGGGAAATACCACGCTGGGCTCTGGGGAAGTCAGCGGGTTCGCCTATGTGACCGAGGAAAATTTCCAGCGGGATACATATACGGTGGCCTATTTGCTGGCAAAAGGCGCCAAAGGTCAGACCAGCTATACGGATCTGTATGAAAATCTGGTGAAAAAAGTGAAAGGCCGCGTGGAGGACATAGAGGAGGAGCGCTGCCAGGCCCGCTACGACTCCGTGCAGCAGGAGGTAAAAGAGAAACTGGCCGATGCCAGAAAAGAGTTGGAGGACGGCAGGGCAAAAGCCACCGAAGAGCTGGTGAAGGCCAAAATGGAGCTGGACGACGGCAGAAAGGAGTTGGAGGACGGAAAGCGTGAGCTGGAAGACGGGAAAAAGAAGCTAGAGGACGGAAAGCGTGAGCTAAAGGATGGGAAGAAAAAGCTGGAGGACGCTAAGAAACAGCGGCAGGACGGCATCCCTCAGCTGGAGTCCGCCAAAGCCCAGCTGGATGCCCAGCAGAGCCAGCTAAACGCGTCCCAGCAGCAGACCAGCCAGGGATACGCGGATTGGAACGCGTCCAAACAGGAATTTGACCAGAAGGAAGCCGAGTATAATCAGGGATGGCAGCAGTACGAGGACGGGGCGGCCGCGCTTTCCCACGCGAAAGAGCAGCTGGAGCAGGCGCGCAGTTCCTATAGCCAGTTTGTGGCCGCGTCGGGCGTGAACGACCCGCAGACGCAAGCCAGGCTGGATGCGCAGGCGGCCCAGATTCAGACCCAGGAACAGGCGTTGTCCCAGACCCGCGCCCAGTTGGAGGAAGCGAAAAAGCAGCTGGACAGCGGCCGGCAGGAGCTGGACAGCGCCAAAAGTCAGCTGGATGCGGCGCAGGCGCAGATTGACAGCGGCCAGGCCCAGATAAACAGCGGCCGGACTCAGTTAAATGAGCGGCAGGCCCAGCTGGACGCGGCGGCCCGCGCGATCAGCGACAGCGAAGCGCAGCTTGCCCAGGCGGAAAAAGACATCGAAGAGAACGAACAGAAGCTGGCCGACGCCGCCAAAGAAATCGAGGAAAACGAGAAAAAGCTAAAGGACGGGGAAAAGGAATTTAAGGACGCTGAAAAAGAGGCGCAGGAGAGCATCGCGGACGGCCAGAAAAAGCTCCAGGAGGCGCAGGAAGACGCGGACGGCCTGGAAATACCGAAATGGTATGTGGACGACCGGGACGCGCTGCCGGAATACAGCGGTTACGGCGACAACGCGGACCGAATCCGCAACATCGGGCGGGTGTTCCCGGTTCTGTTTTTCCTGGTGGCGGCTCTTATCAGCCTGACCACCATGACCCGGATGGTGGAGGACGAGCGCACGCAGATCGGCACGCTCAAAGCGCTGGGCTACTCCAAAGGGGCCATTGCGTCCAAGTATCTGGGGTATGCGCTGCTGGCCACGCTGGGCGGAAGCGTGTGCGGCGCGCTCATCGGTGAGAAGATTCTGCCGTATATTGTAATCACAGCCTATGGGATTATGTACACCCACATGCCCGTGGTGAAAATCCCGTATCAGCCGCTCTATGCGCTGATCGGCTCCATAGCGGCGGTGGCCTGCACACTGCTGGCCACGCTGTCCGCCTGCTACCGGGAATTGATGGAAACGCCGGCGGCCCTCATGCGCCCAGCCTCTCCCCAGGAGGGAAAACGGGTGCTGCTGGAATACCTGCCGTTTATATGGAAGCGGCTTAACTTCACATGGAAATCCACGGCGCGGAATCTTTTCCGCTATAAAAAGCGGTTTTTTATGACCATTATCGGAATCGGCGGCTGTACGGCCCTGATGCTGGTGGGATTCGGCCTGCAGGACTCCATTATGGACATAGGGACTTTGCAGTACGGCCAGTTGCAGCATTTTGACGCGACGGTTTTGCAGGACGAGGACGCCACCGAGGAGGAAAAGGCCGAGCTTCGCAATTTTCTGGAGTCGGACGAGCGCATCGAGAAGGCGAGCCAGGTTTATTTTCAGAAGATGACGGCCTCCGGCAAAAAGAAAGATACGGACATTTATCTCATTGTGCCAGAGGAGACGAATCGGTTTTCCAAGCTGGTGACGCTGCGGGACCGCAAAGACCAGGAGGAGTTTTCGCTGAACGAGGCGGGCGTGGCCATCTCCGAGAAAACGGCGAAAATGCTGGACGTAAAGCCCGGGGGCCGCATAGAGCTTCAGTTGGAAGAAGGGGCCGGCGGCCAGGCGACCGTTGGGAAAATCTGCGAGAATTACATGAGCCATTATATATACATGACCCCGCAGGCCTATCGGGAAGCTTTTGGCCAGGAGGCGGCGTACAGCGACAGCCTCGTGATTCTGCAGGAAGAATACCGCTCGGATCCGGAGAAAGTGGGGCGGGACATTCTCGCCTGCCCGGCGGCTTTGAGCATCAGCTACACAGGCAGCATCGCCGACCAGCTGGAAGACATGCTAGGCAGCCTGGACTCCGTAATCGTGGTGCTGATCGTGTCCGCGGGCATGCTGGCCTTCGTGGTCTTGTACAACCTGAACAATATCAATATCACGGAGAGAAAGCGGGAGCTGGCCACGCTGAAAGTGCTGGGATTCTACGACGGCGAGGTTTCCGCGTATGTATTCCGGGAAAACGTGCTGCTGACCCTGATCGGAGCGGCTGTCGGGGCCGGGCTTGGGATTTTGCTCCATCGGTTCGTCATCGTTACGGTGGAGGTAGACGCGGCTATGTTTGGGCGCAGCATCTATGGACCCAGCTTTTTGTACAGTATTTTATTTACCGTGGGATTTTCCGCTTTTGTGAATATGACCATGCACTTTAAATTGAAAAAAATCGATATGGTGGAATCTTTAAAAAGCGTGGAGTAAGAGTCGGACGGGAGATTTGCTTCAGAGCGCGGCTCCCGCCAGACTTTTAACGAAACAAAGTTCCCTCACATGGAAAAGCCCTGCAAAACGTCTCAGTGCTTCCGTATATGCGCACAATATCCTCCACAAGCTTTGCGTAGCATTGGGCTGTAAGCTGGGATTTGGACGACGCGCCGTAGAAAGTGATGGGCCTGCAGTTGTAATAATCGGCCAGGGCGTATAGTCCGTGATGGGGTAAATGGGGAAGGAGCAGCCGCGCCAGGCTGCGCGTGCTGACGTAATCGTTGGCCAGAGGCAAATGGAGGCAGCGCTGCACGCTGTCGTATAAAAAATCAATATCGAGATGGATGTTGTGCCCCACGAGAATAAAGTCTCCAATAAAATGCAAAAACCTGCGCCAGACGCTTCGGGCATCCGGGCAGTCGGGTTTTATGGAGGCTAAAAAGGAATCGGCAGGCGCTCCGCTGATAAATTTCAGCGCCGCCACTTCGGTTACTTTGTCCCACGTCAGGGAACGGCCGGTGGTCTCAATGCTGACCGCGCAGTAATTTTCGGGGCAGTCTATGACCTGCCTGCCTTTGCCGGGCCGGTTCGGCCCGCCGCCGCGTACAGCGTCGTCGAAGGATAAATCCCGCGTTTCCAGCAAGGGCAGCAGTTTGCACAGAATCTCGCCGCAGCAAAGCGCGCCCGCCTGCGCCCGAAGGGGCAGTGGGTTGTTTAGTTTAAAATAATTGCCAAGCGTCTCCAGTCTGTAATTTTTAAGGTCGGCGATGGCGGCTTTTGAGGCGGCCAGCGTGTCCACGTAGACGATCTTCGATTGAACGTGGGAGCGGGTGAGGGCTCTGCGCAGAAAGTTGAAGCCAAAGCCGGCGTTGTGAGCGCACATCACGGTTTTTCCAGATAGAGCGTCGCCGATGAATTCGACAAATTTTGAAATGGCTTCGGCCTCGCCGGGCGCGTCAAAGACATTTTCGACGGCGCCGCCAGGCTTTCCGGCATGGGAAAATGTGGGCGCGTCCGGGCGCGCCCGCGCGGAAAAAGTTTCTTTGGCCTGCCCATGGACAAACCGCGCCGCTCCGATCTCAACGATTTGGTCCTTTAAGGAGTCCAGCCCGGTGGTCTTAAGATCCAGCGCGATGAAATCGTTTTTAAGGCGCGCAAGCGTCAGGCGGTCGATGGGAATTTTCCGGGGTGAAACTTCTGTATCCATTTTTTTCGCCCCTTTCGTGTATTTAATCAGAATACGATAAAAGGCGTGGGGAATAACGATAAATGGATAAAAAACATGGGCAGGCGTTACTGCTAGATCTCTACATCGATGCTTCCCAGAAGTTCCCACGCAGCGTCCCGTTCCCGTCTCTGTTCCTGCGTCAGCTCTGCGTAAGGGCAAAGCATCGGGTGCTGTCTGGCCGCGTCATCCCGCACGGGCCCATAACGCCAGTTATAAAATGTATAAAAGCGCAGCCAGCGCATATGGTCCAGTCTGCGGTACATATCCTGTGCGCCTTCCAGCTGTTTCGTCTCGCAATATCTTTGATAGGCCCGTTCCACCGTCTCGGCCGTGAATTCTGTGACTTGTTCGTCTTTTAAGAGGATGCGGATCTTCATCAAAAGGTGGTCGGCCGCGCTTATCTTGGACTCCCGGTGAAAATCATCAAGCTCATCCCAGTCAAGCGTCGGGTAGGATACGGACGCGCGGAAAATCTCATTGATCGTGATGGCCGCTTTATTCAGCGATGTGCGCATGATCTGATCCGGCGTATAGATCTCTTCGTTTGTTCCAAAATAGGATACGCCGGGCGCCCGACGGTTGCTGTACAGGTCGATGTGGCCGTGAATCTTGTAATATTTATGCAGCCGCCAGTATATATTCCACCCATTTGTTTCCACATCATCGCAGACGATGATCCGGTCCGCCCGTTCCAGGATCTCGTAACGCGCTTCCCAGGGTTTTTCATGGAAGAGCAGAGAGTCACCAGTCTCAGAGGTTTCATTTATGGAAAACATCCTGTGCAGATGGCGGTGCATGTCGAGGAATCCGCTGGAATCCCCGAAGATGTGATACGCTACGCGCTGGTTCACAGAGAGCACATTTGTCAGAATCGCCCGTTCGAGGATGCATCGTCCGTAGTTTCCAAAACCGATGATCACGATCGTGTCTTCGTGACTGCACAGTGGCTTGGAACGCCAGTATTGTCTGGCGCAGCAGTCGTAACTGTGGAAAAATCTTATATTCCCTGAGAGGCGTTCCTGCCCGTTGGTGGTTCTGGCATAGACTTCCACGGGCAATTTATATATGTCAACGGCGCGGATATTGACGCCAATATCGTTTTCTTTCATAAAAAAGATCTTACACTTTGTCCCGGCGTTTTTTTTGCAGGCGACGATCCTCGCCGGAGACGCGCTGATGAACAGGCAGGGATAGTCGGGAAATTCCATCTGGCTGTCTTTTTTCTCGCCGAAGATGATCACGGCGTCCGGGTCTTCCTTGCAGATGTTTTCGGCCAGGGTATTTGATTCTATGCTGTAGTCTGCAAAATAATACCAGTTTTTCTTCCGCTGCAGGCTGAGCATGAGGAACGGGAGGCCTTCGCTGGTGACAAAAGACAGGACGGCGCCCATCAATGTCACGATCATGCCCGCGGAAAATAAGAGGAAAACAACGCCGACCGCGTGGCCCATGGGAGTTACCGGCGTCACATCGCCATACCCGACCGTGGTCATCGTGACCAGTGAGTACCAGAATGCGTCACTGAATGTGCGGATTGTCGCATCGCTGTCTGTATATTCAGAAAAATAGAGGAGCGCCAGCAGCCCGATATATAGGCACAGAAAGAACATGGTCATATAAAGATAGATTTTATTTCTCCGTTTCATAGGAGGCCGCCTCCTTTTTTAGATGCCGCTTTTTCTGCTCTATCATATCAGAAAAACGGCTGTAAGTACAGATGATTAGAGCCACAGAATTGCGTAACTTTACCTTTGGAACGTTATTTTCTTTTACATGGGAAAGCCCTGCGAAATTCCTCGGCGCTTCCGTATATGCGCACGATGTCTTTCACAAGATTTGCGTAGCATTGGGCTGTGAGCTGGGATTTGGACGACGCGCCGTAAAAAGTGATGGGCCTGCAGTTGTAATAATCGGCCAGGGCGTATAGTCCGTGATGGGGTAAATGGGGAAGGAGCAGCCGCGCCAGACTGCAGGCGTTGACGTAATCGTTGGCCAAAGGCAAATGAAGGCAGCGCTGTACGCTGTCGTATAAAAAATCAATGTCGAGATGGAGGTTGTGCCCCACGAGAATGGAGTTCCCAATAAAACGCAGGAACCTGCGCCAGACGATTTGGGCGTCTGCGTTGTCGGGCTTTATGGAGGCGGAAAAAGAGTCGGCGAGCGTTCCGCTGTGAAATTTAAGCGCCGCCACTTCCGTCACTTTATCCCACGTCAGGGAGCGGCCGGTGGTTTCAATGCTGACCACGCAGTAATTTTCGGGGCAGTCTATGATCGGCCTGCCTTTGCTGGGGCGGTTCGACCTGGCGCCGCGTTCAGCATTGTCAAAGGACAAGTCCTGCGTTTCCATAAGGGGCAGCAATTTGCACAGAATCTCTCCGCAGCAAAGCGCGCCCGCCTGCGGTCGAAGGGGCTGTGGGCTGTTTAGTTTAAAATAATTTTGGAGCGTCTCCAGTCGGTAGTCGTTAAGGCCGGCGATGGCGGCTTTTGAGGCGGCCAGCGTGTCCACGTAGACGATTTTTGAGTGGACGTGGGAGCGGGTGAGCGCCCTGCGCAGGAAGTTAAAGCCGAAGCTGGCGTTGTAGGCGCACATCACGGTTTTTCCAGACAAAGCGTCGCTGATGAATTCGACGAATTTTGAAATGGCTTTGGCCTCGCCGGGCGCGTCAAAGCGCGTTTCGTCGTCGTCAGGCTTCCCGGCGTGAGAAGACGTGGGCGCGTCCGGGCGCATCCGCGTGGAAAAAGTTTCTTTGACCTCTCCATGAGCAAAACGCGCCGCCCCGATCTCAACGATTCGGTCCGTCAAGGAATCCAGTCCGGTGGTCTTAAGATCCAGCGCGATGAAACCGCTTTTAAGGCGCGCAAGCGTCAAGCGGTCGATGGGAATTTTGCGGGGTGAAACTTCTGTATCCATTTTTTTGCGCCCCTTTCATGTATTGTGTGCTTAATTAGAATACGGTGAAAGGGGAGGGGAATAACCATAAATGAATAAAAAGCCGCGGTCAGACGGGCGGATATTCTTCTCTGAGGCGCGCCAAAAACGGCTCCCCCTTTTAAGATGGGAGCCGCTGGGTAAAAATTATTATGTCCGGGTAATTTCTTCTTAATCGCCATACGGAAGCGCAAAGATTGCAATTATATAAGCAATATCCAGAAACCAACCAATAAAGTAAGAAATATTTCACTTCCACAATGTCTGCAATACTTCATAAATCTTCCTCTCCTTGTATAATTTATTTGATTTTTACCGGTTAATTCATTTGCGCTTTTGCTGTCTGTAGATGCGCTGTGTTTTTACAGAAAATCTGGATTGCATTCGCTTAGAGCTGAACGCTTCACTTCAATAAATAGTTCTGGACTCACATTCAGCGCAAGGCAGATCGCCCGCAGATCATCTGCGTATAATGTGCGTTTTCCGTCCAAAATTGCATTGAACGTATTCTTGGGTATGCCGGCTTTTTCCGCAACAGATATTTGTTTCAATCCGTTGTTGTCTATATGTGCGCGAACTTTCTGGTAAAACAAAGGCAGGTGATAAAATTGAAGTACGAAATCGGAGAACGTATCCGTAAATATCGAGAGGCATGCGGCATGAACCAAATGCAGTTAGCTGAAAAATTGGGCATCAATAACAGCAGAGTTTCAAATTGGGAACAGGGGATCAACAGACCGGATGCGGATATACTTGCCGATATATGCAGAGCGTTGGATATTTCCCCCAGTAAATTACTGGATGTCCATTTATCCTCAGACGAATTGGATGAAAAAGAGCGGGCGATTATCAAGGCGTATCGCGCTAAGCCGGAATTGCAGCTGGCTGTGGATATTTTATTGGGAATTGCCGAATGAAAATGCGTTAGACAATCTTGAAAAAATCATAATTACCAAACAGCAGGGCCAGACGGGGGCAGTCAACGGTGGGAGAAGCCCGTTTATTTTACCGTTGACTGCGCAACCGGCTTTGCGGCGATGGAATTAAAAAAGGCTCTGCCCGAATCCTTCGATTAAGACAAAGCCTTATTTTATGCGGAAAAAGGGACTCGAACCCTCACGCCTTTCGACACAGGAACCTAAATCCTGCACGTCTGCCAATTCCGTCATTTCCGCAGATAAAATCCCATTAATTCTAGCATATCCAACGAAACTCATTATAACATTTGGAAAAAAGACTTGTCAATAGATTTCCCGTTCGCAGAAGGAAAGAAAAGAATGGAAAATGCTGTTTTTCTATGTTATACTGAATTTCATGCATTACTGTTGTGCGAAGGAGGAAAGAAGGTGGCAGTCATGGATCAGAGTAAGATCAGGAATTTTTGCATTATTGCGCACATTGACCATGGAAAATCGACGCTGGCGGACCGGATTATTGAGATGACCGGGCTTTTGACGGACCGGGAGATGCAGTCCCAGGTACTGGACAATATGGATTTGGAGCGGGAGCGGGGCATCACCATCAAGGCGCAGGCCGTCCGCACCGTATATAAGGCGAAAAACGGAGAGGAATATATTTTCAATCTGATCGACACGCCGGGGCACGTGGACTTTAACTATGAGGTGTCCCGCAGCCTGGCGGCCTGTGACGGCGCCATTCTGGTGGTGGACGCGGCGCAGGGGATCGAGGCGCAGACTCTGGCCAACGTGTACCTGGCGCTGGATCACGATCTGGACGTGCTGCCGGTGATCAATAAGATCGATCTGGCCAGTGCGGACCCGGAGCGGGTGATCAACGAGATTGAGGATGTGATCGGCATTGAGGCACAGGACGCGCCCAGGATTTCCGCCAAGACCGGGGACTACGTGGACCAGGTGCTGGAGCAGATCGTGGAGAAAATCCCGGCGCCAACGGGGGACCCGGGCGCCCCGTTAAAGGCGCTGATCTTCGATTCCGTTTACGATTCCTATAAAGGGGTTATTGTTTTTTGCAGGATAAAGGAAGGCAGCGTGGAAAAGGGCACGCCTATTCGGATGATGGCCACCGGCGCCACGGCGGAAGTGGTGGAAGTGGGCTATTTCGGCGCCGGGCAGTTCATTCCCTGTGAAAAGCTGCAGGCGGGCATGGTAGGCTATATCACGGCCAGCATCAAGACCGTCAGCGACACCCGCGTGGGCGACACCATCACCAACGCCCAGCGTCCCTGCGCGGAGGCGCTGCCCGGCTATAAGAAGGTGAATTCCATGGTCTACTGCGGACTGTATCCGGCCGATGGCGCCAAGTACCAGGATCTGCGGGAGGCTCTGGAAAAACTCCAGCTAAACGACGCGGCCCTGCAGTATGAGCCGGAGACTTCGGCGGCTTTGGGCTTCGGCTTCCGCTGCGGTTTTCTGGGGCTTTTGCACCTGGAGATCATCCAGGAGCGGCTGGAGCGGGAGTACAATCTGGATCTGGTCACAACGGCGCCGGGGGTTATCTACAAAGTCCATAAGACCAGCGGCGAGGTGATCGAGCTGACCAACCCGTCCAATCTGCCGGATCCCTCGGAGATTAACTATATGGAGGAGCCCATTGTGGCGGCGGAGATTATGGTGACTACCGAGTTTATCGGGCCGATAATGGAGCTTTGTCAGGAACGCCGGGGCCAGTACCAGGGAATGGAATATATGGAAGAAACCCGCGCGCTGCTGCGGTATCATCTGCCATTGAACGAGATCATCTATGATTTCTTTGACGCGCTGAAATCCCGCTCCAGAGGCTATGCGTCCTTGGATTACGAGCTGTACGGCTACGAGACCAGCAAGCTGGTGAAGCTGGATATTCTGGTGAACAAGGAAGAGGTGGACGCGCTGTCATTCATCGTCCACGCGGACACCGCCTACGAGCGGGGCCGGAAGATGTGCGGGAAATTAAAAGAAGAGATCCCCCGGCAGCTTTTTGAAATCCCCATCCAGGCGGCCATCGGCAGCAAAATCATCGCCCGCGAGACCGTGAAAGCCCTTAGAAAAGACGTGCTGGCCAAGTGCTATGGCGGGGACATCACCCGCAAGAAAAAACTGCTGGAGAAGCAGAAAGAGGGCAAGAAGCGGATGCGTCAGGTGGGGAATGTGGAGATCCCGCAGAAGGCGTTTATGAGCGTTTTGAAATTGGACGATCAGTGATGGGAGGAGAAAGCTTGGATCCTGAAATGACCATGGAATTGGTGAACGGTCTGTGCGCAATATTTGGAAAAAACGTTCGGCGGATTATTCTGTATGGTTCGGCGGCCAGACGGGAAGAGACGGCAGAGAGCGATATTGACATTGCGATTATTATGCGTCACGGGTTTGAGAGCGAAACCCGGAAAAAATTTATTGCATGGGCGGCGGAGATGGATTTGAAATACGAGAAAGTTTTTTCCATTATCGATATCGAGGAAAAGAATATCGAGAAGTGGGGGAGCGCGCTCCCATTTTATAAAAATATTCGCGAAGAGGGAATTGTCTTATGGAAGGCAGCATGAAGGAACCGTTCTTATTACGGCATATTTCATGCGATGAGAAAAGAGCCACAAATTGGATCGGAATCTCTCGCGAATTGTCAAGGAAGCGTCTTTTCTGCGGGAAAAATCCGATTACGATGATTTCTATATAGCGTCCAGGGAGGAAGCTGAAGCGCAGCTGGAAAATGCCAAGAGATTCGTAGAAGCGGTGGAGGATTACATGCAATGAATAAAACAGACAAAAAATTCCGCCTGTACGTCCACATTCCCTTTTGCATAAAAAAATGCGCCTACTGCGATTTCCTGTCCTGGCCGGACAGCCAAAAGAACCAGGAACTGTACGCGCAGGCGCTGTGCAGGGAGATAGGCGCTTACCGGGGGAAATTTCCCATGGAGGCGTCTTCCCTGTTTCTGGGCGGGGGCACGCCGTCCATTCTGGAGCCGAAGCTTCTGGAGAACATCATGGACAGTCTGTACGGCGCGTTTTCTTTTTCGGAAAATCCGGAGATGTCCATAGAGGCCAATCCGGGCACGGTGACGCAGGAGAAGCTGCGGGCGTACAGGGGGATGGGACTGAACCGGATCAGTTTCGGCCTGCAGTCCACCGACAATCGGGAGCTGAAAGAACTGGGCCGGATTCATACGTATGAAGAATTTTTGGAAAGCTACGTCTGGGCGCGGCAGGCGGGTTTTGCCAATATCAACGTGGATCTGATGTCGGGCATCCCTGGCCAGACGGTGAAGAGCTGGCGGCGGAATTTATCCCGGACGCTGGCGCTGGAGCCGGAGCACATATCGGCGTACAGCCTGATTGTGGAGGAGGGCACGCCTTTTGCCCGGCGGGAGCTGAATCTGCCGGGGGAGGAAGAAGAGCGGGAAATGTACGAGTCCACGGCTGAGATTTTGGGCCAAAAGGGCTACGTCCAGTACGAGATTTCCAACTATGCGCGCCCCGGATGGGCCTGCGCCCATAATCTGGGCTACTGGGCGCGGGACGACTATCTGGGCCTGGGTCTAGGGGCGGCTTCTCTGGTGAACAACCAAAGATGGAACAACACGGATTCCATGGAGGAATACCGGGCGGGCGCCCAGGAGCCGGAGCGGATTCGCGTGGGCAAAGAAGAGCTGTCCGTGCGGGAGCAGATGGAGGAGACGATGATTCTGGGCCTTCGCCGGATGGAGGGAGTTTGGCGGCGGGATTTTCGGGAGACGTTTGGCGCGGAGCTGGAGGAAATCTACGGGGAGGCCATCCGCCGTCTGGTAAAGCTGGGGCTTTTAAAAGACGACGGACAGCGAATATTTCTCACCCGCCGGGGGATTTCCCTGTCCAACCAGGCGTTTGTGGAGTTTATGCTCGGATGAGATGGATGGCCCACAAGACCGCCAGATGGGCCGGGTAATAGACATAAAAAAACCATTTGTGAAAATTCGATTGTTTTTCGGATTTTTTCCCATTGTAGAAAATCAATGTGGCGACGGCCGAGGCGATGAGTCCCAGCGCGGCGTAAAATCCATGGAGGATGGCGTGGCCGGAAAGCAGCGGATTGGCGGCGTCCGGCGGGGCGTATCCGGGGATGTTCAAAAGCCAGAACAGCGCAATGAGAATCCCGTACGCGCCGGCCTGGCCCCGGGGCGAACCCTGATTTTTCTTAAATAAAATCGTGGCTACGGCCAAAACCACCGCCCAGTCACAGATAACGGTAGCCAGTGTCAGTCCGATCAGCAGCAGTTTCTTTTTCCAGGCCTGAAGCGGGCTGTCCATCACCCATAGGATCAGAAAGCAAAAGAAAAGGGTGAACAGCACATTGAGCTGGAAAAACCCCAGAGCCAGGACATAGGGAACCTGGGAGACGAGAGCAAAGATAAAAAGTCTTTTGGTATACGCTTTCTTTGACCGGGTATACTGGTAGCCTTCCACGAGAAAAAAGCACATGGTCAGGGCCGTGAAATACCCGATGTCCTCAAAGACTTCCGCCAGAGCGCCGCCCGGCGTCATCAGGATATGGGAGATATGGTTGAACGTCATCGCGACAATGGCCAGCATTTTGATCTGATCTCTGTTTAGGATTTGGCAAGTCTTCGGCATTATGTAAACTTCCTTTCTTTTATAAATCTTTGTTTCCATCATATCACAGAGAAATAGAACCTTCCACCGAAATATTTGTGAAACTTTTCCCCGCGTTGTTTCATCTAATAAGCGTACATGAAGATAGGCAATTGCGAAAGCGTCATCGCATCTTCCGAGTTTATTCAAAATAGACAAAGCGGAGCTCAAAAACGTTTTGAATTCGCTCCTTATTTGTCTGTTTTGCCCAAACTCTGGTTAAAAAAAGGGTATTTCGCGATTGACTAGCATACATGAAGAAAATGAGAGGAGGAGGGGAATGTAACATGGAGGAGCTTGTAAAAAAAGCGATTCAGGGGGACGCGGACGCGTTTCTGGAGCTGATGGAAGAAAATTCGCTGTCCATGTACAAAGTGGCCCGGGGGATTCTGCGAAGCGACGCGGATGTGGCGGACGCCGTGCAGGATACGATTCTTCACAGCTTTGAGAAAATCCACACGCTGCAGAAGCCGGAGTTTTTCAAGACCTGGCTGATGCGGATCCTGATCAATGAGTGCAACCAGATTCTGCGGCATTATAAGAAGGTCAATCCCATCGGGGAGCTGCCGGAGACGCCCCGGCCCGACCAGTCGCTGGCCGAGTTCGAGTTTAAGGAGATGCTGGGGCAGGTGGATGAGAAATACCGGGTCATACTGACGCTTTATTACGAACAGGGATTCAAGATTGCGGAGATTGCAGAGCTTTTGGAATTGAATGAAAATACGGTGAAGACCCGGCTTGTCCGGGCCAGGGAGCAGATACGGCTTGCCTATTTTCAGGAAACGCCCAGGGAAGGAGGGACCTCAGATGAGAGAAAATACACGGCTGGATGAAGAAATCCGCGCAACCATGAAGAAGGATTTTCCCCTGCCCCCCAGTGTGAAAAACGCCCAGGAGGCGGCGTTTTCCCAGATCCGGCGGCAGGCGCAAAAGGGGCCAGAAGCGGAGGAAGAAAAGGCGAAAGAGCAAAAGCCGAAACGGCGGTTTTTTGTGAAATCCTTCGCGGGGCTGGCGGCGGCCGCGGCGCTTTTTCTGGCTGTCTGCGTGGCCAACCCGGCGTTTGCGGCGCAGATCCCGCTGGTGGGCCGGGTGTTTGAAGCGGTGGGAAATTCCCTGGGATTCTCTGGGGATTACAGCGGGTACGCGAAGCCTGTGGAAAATGCGGTCGAGACGGATGAGTTGGCGTCCAAGGGAGAAAAAAGCGATGCGCCTCCATACAGCCAGACCAAAAACGGCGTGACTGTCACGCTGTCCGAGGTATACTGCAACGACGCGGCGCTTTACATCAGCATGGTGATCCAGTCCAGGGAAAAGTTCCCGGAAACCATGACGGACACAAACGCGCGGCCCCTTCTTCACCTGTTTAACAGCACGCTGAAATTCGACTACAATTCCCAGGAATGCCTGCTGGGCGCCGGGGGCAGCGAGAGCATGGACGGGAAGTTTGTGGACGACCATACCTATGCCGGCGTAATCCGCTACGACCTTTCCGCCTCGGAGGACGCTTCGGATTATGAAAAATACCAGGAGGAGCGGAATGCGTTTCTGCAGTCGCTGGGCATTACGGAGCGGGAGTTGGAGGAGGACTATGCCGCGGCCGAGGCGCGGGCGCGCCAGATTTTGGGCGTGGATGAGCTGACGGATGCGGCCATTGCCCAGGCCGGCGGCCCTAACTGGAAGGATTATCAGAAGACGACGCAGGTTCCGGAGAATTTCCGGATGCGGCTTTCCATTCCCATGGTGATGGGGGATAAAGCGCAGGCAACGACGCCTCAGATGCCGGCGGATCTCCGGGAAAATTATGAGAAATCCATGAAGGCCCAGGGGTTGGGGCTGTCGGACGAGGATTACGCGAATTTCACCGATGAGCAAAAGGAGATGGAGCATCGGTTTTTTACGGAGATGTGGAATCAGTACGGCGTGCGTTTCCCGGAAACCAATCAGCATCCCAACAAATACGAAAACTGGTGGGTGGAGGGCCCCTGGGAGTTTTCCCTGGACGTGGCCAAGGATCAGACAGGTACGGTCGTAAAGGAAATCGGCGACCTGGATGAAAACGGGCTGGGCCTTGTATCGGTGACGAAAACGCCTTTTGAGATTACCATCGACGACGGCCAGCCGGGGGCGGATTACTTTACGGTCGCGCTGGATGCGGATGGTGATATTCTGGACTACGGGGGAAGCGGCAATGCAAACACGTTTGCCATCCAGGATCGGGACGTGTCGAAGATAGACGTGTATATCTGTGATTATACAGAGTATATGGATGAGCTGAAAGGCTATTACTGGTCGGAAGATTATGAGACGAAGAAGAAGGAAAAGACCTTTAAGCAGCTATTGGATGAGCGGGCCCATTACCATAAAGAATTGATTTTTGATTAAAAAGGAGAAAGCGCGTAAAACGGACGGCAAACGTTACGCGCTTTCTTTCAGTTTATTTACAGGGTTTCACGGATTTTAGCGGCTTTGGCGTGCCCGGCCAGCCCTTCGCCCTCGGCCATGCGGGCCACCAGCGGCGCGATGCGCCGGGAAGCTTCTGCGGTCATGCTCTGGTGGGTGCAGGTTTTCAGGAAGGTTCCCACCCATACGCCGCCGGTGTAGCGGGAGGCCCGCAGCGTGGGCAGGGTGTGGTTGGTGCCGGACGCGTAGTCGCCGAACACTTCCGCCGTGTTTTCGCCGATGAATAGAGAGCCGTAGTTGTAAAGCTTAGGGATGATTTCCCCGGGGTTTTCCATGGCAAGCTCCAGGTGTTCCGGGGCGTATGTATTGGCCAGGTCGATGGCTTCCTGGATGGAATCGGCCAGCAAAACTTCGCCGAAGGCGTTCCAGGACGGACGGGCGATGGGGGCGGTCTGAAGGGTTTCCAACTGCTTTTCCACAGAGGCGATGACGGCGTGGCCGAAGGCCTCGTCGGTGGTGATGACGATGCCCTTGGCGTTGGGGTCGTGCTCCGACTGGGCCAGCAGGTCTGCGGCGGTGACTTCCGGCTTGGCGCTTTCGTCGGCCAGTACAAGCACCTCGCTGGGTCCGGCCACAAAGTCAATGCCCACCTGTCCGTAGCACTGGCGTTTGGCTTCAGTCACGTATTGATTTCCGGGGCCGACGATTAGGTCCACCGGGGCAATCTGCTCGGTGCCGTAGGAGAAAGCGGCCACCGCCTGGGCGCCGCCCACGGCGTAAATCTCGTCCACGCCGGCCAAGTCCATGGCCACAAGGGTTTTCGGGTGAATCTGGTCACTGCCTTTGACCACGGGAGAGCAGGCGGCGATCCGGGGAACCCCGGCGGCCTTGGCGGGCGCGGCCAGCATCAGCGCGGTGGAATACAGCGGATAGCTGCCGCCCGGCACGTAGCAGCAGCAGGACTGGACGGGGAGGATGCGGTGCCCCAGATGGATGCCGGGCATGGGGCTGAAGTCTTCGATCTCCGTCATGGTTTCCCGCTGCGCCCGGGCGAACGCCTGGATGTTGCTTAAAGCGGCTTTCATATCCTCGATTTCCTGGGGATCCAGCTGTTGGTAAGCGGCTTTTATTTCCTCTTTACTGACCCGCAGCTCCTCCCGCTGGCACTGGTCGAACTTCTGGTTGTAGGATTTTAACGCCGCATCGCCTTTTTCACAGACCTGGCCGATGATTTCGGATACGGCCTGCTGTAAGGCGCGGGCGTCGGAAGGAGTGCGTTTTTGGGATTCTTTTAAAATTTTCATAAGTAATAGTCCTCTCTCGTTCATTTGGATACTGTTTATTCTATATCATAAACACGAAGCGCCCCAAATGCAAGCAGGTATTTTAGGAAATTCTGTGAAAACCTTGAGTACACTTTTGGTTTGTGCTATCATGAGAATCAATCCATGAGAAAATGAGCGGAGAACCGGACAAAAAATACAAACAAATGTTTGAAAAATCTTTTTACATGTGTTATACTGTATGGAAAAACAAGGAAATGGACATCTTATATCCTGTAGATCATAAGGAGAAGCAGTATGACAGCGCCAAAGAAATCAAGAGAATTTATAAAAATCCGGGGAGCCAATGAGAATAATCTGAAGAATCTGGATGTGGACATTCCCCGCAATGAGTTTGTGGTTTTGACCGGGTTATCCGGTTCTGGGAAAAGCTCCCTGGCTTTTGACACCATTTACGCGGAGGGCCAGCGGCGGTATATGGAATCCCTGACTTCCTATGCCCGGCAGTTCTTGGGTCAGATGGAGAAGCCGGACGTGGAGAGCATCGAGGGGTTGTCCCCGGCCATATCCATTGACCAGAAGTCCACCAACCGCAATCCCCGTTCCACCGTGGGTACGGTTACGGAGATTTACGATTATTTCCGCCTTCTCTACGCGCGGATCGGCATTCCCCACTGTCCCAAGTGCGGGCGCCGGATTGCCCGGCAGACGGTGGACCAGATGGTGGATCAGATTATGGAACTGCCGGAGCGGACGAAGATACAGCTGCTGGCGCCGGTGGTGAGGGGGCGCAAGGGAACCCACGCAAAGCTTTTTGAACAGGCCAGAAGAAGCGGCTATGTCCGCGTGCAGGTCGACGGCAGTCTGTACGATTTGTCCGAGGAAATTACCCTGGACAAAAATATTAAGCATAACATAGAGATCGTGGTGGACCGCCTGATGGTGAAGCCCGGAATTGAGAAACGTCTCACCGACTCCATCGAGAATGTTTTGTCCCTGTCGGAAGGGCTTTTGACCGTGGATACGATGGACGGCAATGCGATTCATTTCAGCCAGAGCTTTTCCTGCCCGGACTGCGGGGTCAGCGTGGATGAGATCGAGCCCAGAAGCTTTTCTTTTAACAATCCCTTCGGGGCCTGTCCTTCCTGCAGCGGCCTGGGCTATAAGATGGAGTTCGATGTGGATCTGATGATTCCGGACCCTTCTTTGAGCATTGCAGAGGGGGCCATCGCGGTGATGGGCTGGCAGTCCTGCGCCAATAAGGGAAGCTTCACCCGGGCGATTCTGGACGCGCTGGCCAAGGAATACGATTTCGATCTGGACACGCCTTTTGAGGATTATCCCCCGGATGTCCAAAATGTGATTATCAATGGCACGGAGGGGAAGGAAGTGAAGGTTCATTACAAGGGCCAGCGGGGCGAAGGGGTTTACTCCGTGGCCTTTGAAGGGCTGGTCCGCAACGTGGAGCGGCGTTATCGGGAAACCGGGTCGGAAACCAGCAAGCAGGAGTACGAGAGCTTCATGCGGATTACGCCCTGTCGGGAGTGTAAAGGCCAGCGGCTGAAGCCGGAGTCCCTGGCGGTGACGGTGGGCGGAGAGAATATTTTCAAAGTCACTTCCATGTCCGTGGTGAAGCTGCAGGGTTTTCTGGAACATTTGGAGCTGACGCCCCAGCAGGAGATGATTGGACGGCAGGTGTTGAAAGAGATTCGCGCGCGTGTGGGGTTTCTGGTAGACGTGGGGCTTGAGTACCTGACCCTGGCCCGGGCCACCTCCACTTTATCCGGCGGCGAGGCGCAGCGCATCCGTCTGGCCACCCAGATTGGCTCTGGGCTGGTGGGCGTGGCCTATATTCTGGACGAGCCCAGCATCGGCCTGCACCAGAGGGACAACGACAAGCTTCTGCGGACCCTTTGCCATCTGCGGGACTTAGGCAACACGCTGATTGTGGTGGAGCATGACGCGGACACCATGCTGGCGGCAGACTGCGTGGTGGACATCGGGCCGGGCGCCGGGGAGCACGGCGGCAGGCTGGTGGGCGTCGGCACGGCAGAGGAGCTGATGGAAAACGAGGAGTCCATTACCGGCCAGTACTTAAGCGGCCGGATACAGATACCTGTCCCGAAAGAGCGCAAAGAGCCCACCGGATTCTTGAAAATTCGAGGCGCGGCGGAGAATAATCTAAAGAATGTGAACGTGGATATCCCTCTGGGGGTGATTACCTGCGTCACCGGCGTGTCCGGTTCCGGGAAAAGCTCCCTGGTCAACGAGATTCTGTACAAAGGGCTGGCCAGAAGCCTGAACCGGGCGCGGGTGATTCCGGGGAAACACAAAAGCATTTCCGGCCTGGACCAGCTGGACAAGGTCATCAACATTGACCAGTCGCCCATTGGCCGCACGCCCCGGTCCAATCCGGCCACCTACACGGGCGTCTTTGACCAGATCCGGGATCTGTTCGCCGCCACGTCCGACGCGAAAGCGCGGGGATATAAGAAAGGGCGCTTCAGCTTCAACGTGAAAGGCGGTCGCTGCGAGGCCTGCGGCGGGGACGGCATTTTGAAAATAGAGATGCACTTTCTGCCGGATGTGTATGTGCCCTGCGAAGTTTGTCAGGGAAAACGGTATAACCGGGAAACTTTGGAGGTAAAATACAAGGAGAAGAGTATCTTTGACGTGTTGAACATGACGGTGGAGGAGGCGCTGGAGTTCTTCGGACCCATTCCTTCCATAAACAGAAAGATTCAGACTTTGTACGATGTGGGCCTGCCCTATATCCGCCTGGGACAGCCGTCTACCACGTTGTCGGGAGGGGAAGCCCAGCGGGTGAAGCTGGCCACGGAACTGAGCAAGCGCAGCACGGGAAAGACCATCTATATTCTGGACGAGCCCACCACGGGGCTTCATTTTGCCGACGTGCACAAACTAATTCAGATTTTGCAGCGGCTTTCCGCGGGCGGAAATTCGGTGGTGGTCATCGAGCACAATCTGGACGTGATCAAGACGGCGGATTATATTATAGACATCGGCCCAGAGGGAGGAGATCAGGGCGGCACGGTGGTGGCCCAGGGAACGCCGGAGCAGGTGGCCGCCTGTGAGCGGTCCTATACGGGAAAATACATTGATAAAGCCATTCATGCGTTTTTGGACGGCGCCGGCAATTAGCGCTTCCTTTGCCCGACGGGATGTGGGAATGAACGGAATAATTTTGGATAGAATAACAGATAATAAGCGAAAAAATGATTATGCGCTGCAGGAAAGGGGATTGCGATGGCGTCAACAGACATTGGAATAGATTTGGGCACATCCAGTATACTGGTATATGCCACGGGAAAAGGAATTGTGCTAAAAGAGCCTTCGGTCGTAGCATACGATAAAGACACAGAGAAGATTAAAGCGATCGGCGAAGAGGCACGCCAGATGATCGGCCGCACCCCGGGGAATGTGGTGGCCATTCGTCCTTTGCGCCAGGGGGTCATCTCCGATTACGACATTACGGAGAAAATGCTGAAATATTTTATTTCCAAGGCCATCGGCAGGCGGGCCTTTCGTAAGCCCCGCATCAGCATCTGCGTGCCCAGCGGCGTTACCGAGGTGGAGAAAAAGGCGGTGGAAGAGGCCACGTACCAGGCGGGCGCCCGGGAAGTGCATCTCATTGAGGAACCCATCGCGGCGGCCATCGGCTCCGGCATTGACATTTTGCGTCCTTGCGGGAATATGGTGGTGGACATCGGCGGCGGCACCTCGGACATTGCGGTGATTTCTCTGGGGGGCACGGTGGTTTCCGCCTCGGTGAAGGTGGCCGGGGATAATTTTGACGAGGCCATCATGCGTCACGTGCGCAAAAATCACAATCTGTTCATCGGGGAGCGCACGGCGGAGGACATCAAAGTCCAGATCGGCATGGCCTGCGAGCGGCCGGAGCTGATGACGCTGGAAATTAAGGGCCGCAACGTCATCACCGGATTGCCCAAGTCGGTGACCCTGACTTCCGAGGAAATCCGCCAGGCTATGTACGACTGCACATCCCAGATTGTGGACGCGGTGCACGGCGTTCTGGAAAAAACGCCGCCGGAGCTGGCGGCGGACGTGGTGGACCGGGGGATTGTGCTCACCGGCGGCGGCGCCCTTTTGGGCGGCATCGAAAGCCTGATTGAACAAAAGACCGGGATTAACACCATGACCGCCCAGGACCCCATGCTGGCGGTGGCGGTGGGAACCGGAAAATACGCGGAAATCGCGGCGGAGCTGTAAGGGGGCGGCATTATGACGGACACCGTTTCCGGATATGTGGATCATATCATATTCCGAAATGAGGAAAATGGCTATACGGTTTTTGTGCTGAATGAGGAGGGGACGGAAATCACCTGTGTGGGCGCGTTCCAGTACATCGGCCAGGGGGAAACCATTGAGGCGCAGGGCCATTACACGGAACATGCCGTTTATGGCCAGCAATTTCATATAGAATCCTTTCAGACGAAAATCCCGGAGGACACGGCCGCCATGGAGCGTTATCTGGGGTCCGGCGCCATCAAAGGGGTGGGCGCCGCTCTGGCGGCCCGAATCGTAAAGCATTTCGGGGAAGACACCATCCGGGTGGTGGAAGAGGAGCCGGAACGGCTGGCGGAGGTGAAAGGCATCAGTGAGCGAAAGGCCCAGGAAATCGCGGTTCAGATGGAAGAAAAGGCGGATATGCGAAAGGCCATGATATTTCTGCAGAAATACGGGATTTCGCTGAATCTGGGGGCGAAGATTTACCAGCAGTACGGCCAGAAGCTGTATCAGACCCTGCGGGAAAATCCTTACCAGATGGCGGAGGACATTCCCGGGGTGGGTTTTAAAGCCGCTGATGAAATCGCGGAGAAAATCGGCATCCGAAAGGATTCCGCTTATCGGATTAAGAGCGGCCTTCTTTACACGCTGCTTCTGGCCACTGGGCAGGGGCACGTCTATCTGCCCAGGCAGGAGCTTTACCGCCAGACAGCCGCGCTTTTGCAGGTGGACGAGGAGGCGCTTGAGAAGCATCTGATGGATTTGGCCATTGAGCGCAAAGCGGTTTTGAAGGAGATGGCCGCGGGCACGGCGGTTTACGGAAGCCAGCTTTACTATCTGGAGCTGAACGCGGCCCGGATGCTTACGGAGCTGAACGTGCAGATTTCCCAGGACCGGAAGCGCATCTGCCGGCGGATTCAAGCCATGGAGAAGGAAACAGGCATTCGTCTGGATGAGCGGCAGCGGGAGGCGGTGCGGCAAGCGGCTTTGCATGGGCTGTTTGTGCTCACTGGCGGGCCGGGCACCGGCAAGACAACAACCATTAACGCCATGATTCGATACTTTGAAAGCGAGGATTTATGCATTCAGCTGGCGGCGCCTACGGGACGGGCGGCCAACCGGATGACCGAGGCCACCGGCTGGGAGGCGCAGACCATCCACCGTCTGTTGGAGTTGTCCGGCGATTTGGAGGAATCCTCCGCCGGGGTGCGTTTTGAACGGAACGAGCAGAATCCGTTGGAGGCGGATGTGGTGATTATCGACGAGATGTCCATGGTGGACATTTACCTGGTGCATGCGCTTTTGTCGGCGCTGCGTGTGGGCGCCCGTCTGATTCTGGTGGGCGACGTGGACCAGCTGCCAAGCGTAGGCCCCGGCAACGTGCTGCGGGACATTATCGCGTCCGGGGCGTTTCCCGTTGTGGAGCTAACGCATATATTCCGGCAGGCGGGCGCAAGCGACATTGTGGTGAACGCCCACAAGATTAACCGGGGCGAGCAGGTGGAGCTTGGCAATAAGAGCAGAGATTTCTTTTTCCTGGAGCGGCAGGAAGCGATACTGGTTCTGCGGGTGGTGATTGCGCTGATTCAGGAGAAGCTACCCAAATACATACAGGCGGACCCCATGGAAATCCAGGTGCTGACCCCGATGCGAAAGGGCGCGCTGGGCGTGGAGCAGCTGAATCCTTTTCTCCAGAAATATCTGAACCCCGCGGACCCGTCCAAAAAAGAGAAAGAATACGGGAATACGCTGTTTCGCCAGGGGGATAAGGTGATGCAGGTGAAGAACAATTATCAGCTGGAATGGGAGATTCGGGGGAAGTACGGGATTGCCGCGGAGAAAGGCGCGGGCGTTTACAACGGGGACATTGGGAGAGTGCGGGAAATCAACGAGTTTGCAGGTTTTATGACCGTGGAGTTTGACCAGGGCAAATTTGTGGACTATACGTTTAAGCAGCTGGACGAGCTGGAGCTGGCTTACGCCGTCACCATACATAAATCCCAGGGAAGCGAATACCCGGCGGTGGTAATCCCGCTGCTCACCGGGCCCCAGATGCTGATGAACCGCAATCTGCTCTACACGGCCGTGACCAGGGCCAGGAAATGCGTGACTCTGGTGGGAAGCGCACAGACCGTCCGACAGATGATCGAGAATAAACGGGAGGCTGGGCGGTACAGCGCGCTGGACATCCGAATTCAGGAATTGGGGGAAAGTTTTTCATGAGAGGAATGGACGCGGTAAAGTGGGCGCTGCAGGCGATTTATCCCAGGCGGTGTCCGGTCTGCCATGATATCGTAATGCCGGCCGGCCATCTGATCTGCCCGTCCTGCAAAGGGAAAATGCGGCTGGCGAAGGAGCCGCGCTGTAAGAAATGCAGCAAGCCCCTGGAAAAAGAAGAGACGGAGTATTGCGCGGATTGCGCTGGCCGCAGCCACGCATTCGAGGAGGCGGCGGGGATTTTTCTCTATGATAAAATCATGCGGGAATCTCTGATGAAGTGCAAATACGGCGGGCGCAGGGAATACCTGGATTATTACGGACAGGCCATGGCGCGCTACGGCGGGAAATATTTAAAGCGGTGGCGGCCCCAGGCTTTCGCGCCCGTGCCTCTCCATAAAGCGCGGCAGCGGCGGCGGGGATTTAACCAAAGCGCCGTTCTCGCCCGGGAACTGGCCGGGAGCTTAAACGTTCCGGTTTACGAGCATATGCTTGAGAAGCCCCGAAAGACCAGGCCTCAAAAAGAACTGGAAGCCAGACAGCGCCGGACGAACTTAAAAGGCGCTTTTATTATAGGAAGGGATTTTCAGCCGTTTGAAAGGGTTGTTCTGGTGGACGACGTATACACCACAGGCAGCACGGCGGATGAGGCGGCCCGCTGTCTGAAAGAGGCCGGGGTCGGGACGGTTTACGTGATGACTCTTTGTATCGGGAATGGATTTTAAAGTCTTTTCATCGCAAATGATATATGTTACAATGAAGGCGGAAACCGTTGGATGAGTAAAAGCAGGTAAGGAGCCGTATATGGTAAATGAAGAGAAAGTCCGAATTATGACAAAACTTGCAGCATATGAAAAGGGAGAGGGCAAAGACTATCTTCCGATCAGCAAATATTACCGTACGGATTACATAGGGCTGGCCTTGATCAAGAATTTTTTTCTTATATCCATTGCGTATGTGGCGTTGGCCGGGCTGGTTTCTCTTTATTTTCTGGATGAACTTCTGGAAAATATTCATAAAATGAATCTGGTGAGGCTGGGCGTAAAAGTGGTTGTTGGATATGTGCTTTTGCTGGTCGCATATTCCATTATTGTATATGTCGTGCAGACGGTCAAATACAGCAGGGCGAAGAAAAGCATCAAGAATTATTACATGCAGTTGGGAAGGCTTACGAAGATTTACGCAAAGGAAGAAAAGCGCGTCCAGAATCGGAATGTTTTCAGGAGGGATAAGGTATGACAGCGTTGCTGGAGATGAAACAGAAGTTAAAGAATTTTTACGGGCAGAATGAAGGATATCTCACGCCGCTTTTGAAATTTCTGCTGGCTTTTGGCTATTTCTGGTGGATTCGGATGCAGCTGGGGATGATGGAGCGGCTTACGAATCCTTTTGTGATCATCATTATGGCGCTCCTCTGTTCGATTCTGCCCGGCAATGCGATCATGTGGATTGGGTTTCTTTTCATCCTGGGACATTGCTATGCCGTGGGAGCCGCAGTGGCCGGATTTGTGGCGGCGCTGCTTCTTTTGATGGTGATCCTGGGGCTGCGTTTCAGTGGGAAATACAACATTACTTTTCCGCTTACGTCTCTGGGCATGACCTGTCAGCTTTCACCGCTGATTCCCATTGGGAGCGGGCTTTTGGGAAATCCAGTGGCCGCCGTGCCGGTGGGGTGCGGCGTGGTGTTTTCTTATCTGATTGCGTTTATTAAGGAACAGGAAGGCGTGCTGGGCGGCGAGGGCATCGAGATCCAGCGGGCGCTGAAGCTTTTGATGGACGGTCTGGTGAAGAATCAGGATATGTGGATTTGCCTCATTACCTTTGTGGGGGCGCTGCTTTTGGTCTACCTGATCCGGACCCGCGCTTTTGATTACGCGTGGCGGGTCGCCATCGTCGTGGGGGCGGTGGCCTATCTGTTTATGATGCTGGCCGGCGGGCTTTTCCTGGGGCTGGATGTGGAAATGGCGCTTATAACGATATCCACCATTGTATCCGCGCTTATTGGGGTTGTGCTGGAATTTTTTGCCTTTGGGGGAGACTATACGAGAACGGAGCATCTGGAGTATGAGGACGACGATTATTTTTATTATGTGAAGGCCGTTCCGAAAGCGTCCATCAGCACTTCCAAGCGCAAAATTAAGAAAATAAACGGCGTGTCGCAGAAGACCGGGGAAATTCCGCCGCTGCCTGAGCAGCCGCCTGTTCCGCCGGCGCCGCCTACACAGCCTGCACAGCCGGCTTCTGGGGGCGGCCACGTGGATTTTGAAAAAAAATTAGAGGAATCTTTGAAGGATTTGTGATTTTTAATAAGGTAAAGGAGCAAAAAGTTGCCATTGAAGAGTTGGGGAGAAATCTTTGAAAATTACATATCTAAAATATCCATTCCAAAGATCGGGGTTATCGACAGCATAGAAATTTTATTGATCTCTTTTTTTGTCTATGAATTTATGGTTTGGGTGAAAAACACCAGGGCGTACACTTTGTTAAAAGGTATTCTGCTGGTTTTGATGTTTGTGTTCATCGCGTATATTTTCCGGATGAACACGATTCTGTGGATTGTGGAGAAGCTGGCGGCGGTGCTGATTACCGCGCTTTTCGTAATCTTTCAGCCGGAGCTTCGCAGGATTCTGGAGCAGCTGGGGGAAAAAAATCTTGTGTCTTCCATTTTTTCGTTTGACAGCAGCCGGGGCGTGCAGGAGCGCTTTACGGACCGGACGGCCAACGAGATGTGCCGGGCAAGCTTTAGCATGGGGGAAGTAAAGACGGGCGCGCTGATCGTCATCGAGCAGAATGTGGTGCTGACGGAGTATGAGAAGACGGGCATTGCGCTGGACTCTCTGGTGAGCAGTCAGCTGCTGATCAACATTTTTGAGCACAACACGCCGCTGCATGACGGCGCGGTGATCGTGCGGGGGAACCGGATCGTGGCGGCGACCTGCTATCTGCCGCTGTCCGACAACCGGGAGCTGAGCAAACAGCTGGGCACCCGGCACCGGGCGGGGCTTGGCATCAGCGAAGTCAGCGATTCTCTGACCATCATCGTGTCGGAGGAGACTGGCGACGTGTCGATGGCCCAGGGCGGTGTGCTGCGCCGGGGCGTGACCCGGACCCAGCTGAAAGAAGCGCTATGCGCCGTGCAGAATAAGACCTATGTGAGCAATAATAAATTCAGGCTATGGAAAAGGGGTAGAAGCCAAGATGAGAAAAACCCTGACAAATAATTTGCTTTTAAAAGTGGTTTCTCTGGTGGTGGCGGTTTTTGTCTGGCTTTTGGTGGTCAATGTGGACGATCCGATCATCACCAGTCAGATTTCCAATGTTATCGTGCAGGTGCAAAATGAAGCCTACATCGAGAGCGGCGGGAAGATGAGCATGATCGAGGAAGGGGAGAATGTGGTTACTGTGGAGGTGACGGGGAAGCGCTCCATCGTGGATAACCTGTCTGCGGAAGATCTGGTGGCCACGGCGGATTTGAAGCAGATTGTGAATATGAACACCGATCCGATTATGGTGCCTATCACCGTCAACTGCAGCAAGCTCAAATCCGAAAATATGGTGCCGAATCCCAGGAATCTAAGCGTGGACATCGACGAGATCATGACCCAGGAATATATCGTCACGGTGGTCTCCGGGGAAGGGCAGCCGGCCAAAGGCTATGAGATCGGAGCTTTAAGCGCCAGCCCAGACAAAATCAAGATCACCGGGCCGCAGTCCCTGGTGCGCAAGATCGACAAAGTGGTAGCCACGGTGGACGCCACCAATCTTAGGGAGGATGCCGTCAAGCCGGTGGGTTTAAAGATCATCGACCGGAATCAGGTGGAATTTTCGGACAGTCAGATGAATTATCTGAAATACGACACCAGCGTGCCGGAAGTGAACGTATCTGTGGATCTGTGGACCGTGCGCAACGACATCGCCATCAAAGGCGGCTATGTGGGCGAGGTGGCCGAGGGCTACAAAGTGGATAAGATCACCTTCACGCCGGGTCATATCAGCGTGGCCGGAAGGGAAGGCGCGCTGGAAGCGCTGGCGGCGGCGGGAAACAGCATTCAGGCGCCGGACGAGACGATCGATGTGAGCGGGAAAACCGCTGATTTTGAAGTAAAGATCAATATAGAAAATCTGCTGCCTGAAGACATCAAGCTGACCAAAGACACCAGCGACACGGTAATCGCGGCGGTGAGCGTTCTGCCGCAGGACAGCCAGGAATACAGCATTCCCACCACCAGCATCGCCGGTGAAAATGTGCCCAGCGGGCTGCAGCTGGTGTATGAGACGGAGAAGCTTTTGATCCGCATCCGGGAAAACGGCAGCGAATTGGACCAGTTGAAGGAAAGCGACATAAAAGCCAGCGTGGATCTCACCGGAAAGACGGAGGGCAGTTATCAGATTCCGGTGAAGATCGAACTGCCTGCAGGCTATACGCTGGTGGAACAGCCAAGCACAGTGGTGAAACTTGTAGAGCCGGTGGAAGGCGACTGAACAAAACGAGGGATGAAATATGGTAAGAAAAAAAGTGCGTATCAAAAATCCAACAGGCATGCATCTGCGCCCGGCTGGAATTTTCTGCAAGGAAGCTATGAAATATGACTCCGCGATTACCTTTAAATTCCGAAGCGGCACATTCAATGCGAAAAGCGTGCTGGGCATTTTGGGGGCCTGCGTGAAATGCGGAGATGAAATAGAGCTGATCTGCAAAGGCGAAGACGAAAAGGAAGCCCTGCAAGCTCTTGTTCAAGCCATTGAGAGCGGTCTGGGAGAATAAATAATTTTATGTTTCGTAAAATTTTATATTAATTTTATTTGACAGAAGATGGGGAATGGGGATACAATAGGAAATATAAATGTAACTTTTTTGTAATTAATTGGTACATAAGGAGGTTCATAATTGAGAACGAAGAGCAAAGGACTGCTGGCCTGGACGCTGGCCGTTTGCATGGCCTTTTCAGGGGCGGCGCCTGTGGGTGCGGCCGTCAATGAGGAAGTGATCGCAGAGCGGCAGGATGCTGAAGAATTTATCCCACAGGAAGAAGAACCGGAGGCGCCGCCCACAGAATCTGAAAACGTTCTGGACGAAGAAGAGCCCGATCTGTCTGAAAATGCAGTGGAAACGCCGCCGGCGCAGGATATCATAGAGGAACCGGAAGAAACAATCGCTCCAGAAGAGACGCTTGAACCGGAAGAGACGCAGGAGCCAAAGGAAACAGATGTTCCGTCCGTTTCCGGGGATGACGCTGCGGCTGTTTCGGAAAATGAGGCGGACCCTGCGCCAGAAGAGAGGGCGGCCGTTTCTGGCAACGAAGGCCCTGTGGAGGAAGTGAACGATACATACTGGGAAGAGTTAAACGGCCACTGGAGGCTGCGCAAACCGGGAACCAGCGAATACTACCTGGAAAAAGACGGCCGGGTGGAGGTGAAGCTTTCCCAGGGCGGCAAGGCGTCCTACATATTTGGCAAGAACGGATACATGCTTACAGGCGCCCACGAAGTCAGCGTGAATGTGTCCCAGCCCGGGACCTATTATTTCCTGTCGGAAAAAGATTACGCAAGCGTGGATGGCGACACGCCGCAAAATTCTCAGCTGGGTCAGATGGTGACAAAAGTCGGGTGGATGTATGCGTCCGACAAAGACGCATGGCTGTATCTGAAAGAAGGCGGCCTGTGGGATACGTCCAAAATAGGCATGCAGAAAATCGATCAGAAGACATATTATCTGGACAAAAATGGGAAGAAAGTAAAAAACGCGCAGAAGAAAGTAAGCGGCAGCTATTATTATTTTGGCGCGGACGGAGCGATGATCGCCAACAGTTTCCAGAATATCAACGGCAAGCAGTATTACTTCTCGCCCGACGGCAAGCGGCTGGAGGAGACCGGCTGGCAAAAGCTTAGCAACGGGAACTGGTACTATTTCCATAAGAGTCATTACCGTCAAATCAAGACGAAATGGCAGGAGATCACGGAGAACGGCAAAAAATATTGGCATTATTTTGAAGACGACGGGGGAAACGTAAAGAATAAGCTGAAGACCATAAGCGGCTATAAATATTATCTGGACGCAAACGGCCGCATGGTTACCGGACTGAAGACCGTAAGCGGAAAGAAATATTATTTCCGCCCCAGCAAGGCAGGCGCGGCGCCGGCAGGGTCCGCGATTAAAGGCTGGAAGAAAATCAGCGGCAGATGGTATTATTTTAAAACCAACTGCCAGGCGGAAGTCCGGGAGCTGGCAAAGGTGTCCGGGAAATATTATTCTTTCGATAAGAACGGCAGGATGTATAAAGGCGGTCTGAAGAAAATAAACGGAAAGCTCTATTATTTCAAAGCCCAGACCTCCAAGAAACAGAATGGCTATGCTTACCCGAAGGGGTGGCTGCAGACGAAAAAGGGCGGCAAATGGTATTATGTTTCCGCAAAAGGCAGCCTTCTCACCGAGCAATGGAAGAAATATAAAGGTTCCTACTATTATCTGGGAAAGAACGGCGTGATGGTCACCAACAAATGGATGCAGAAAGACGGCAAATGGGGCTACATCAACGGGAGCGGCGTTTACTCTCAGAGATGGATTAAGTCCAACGGCAAGTGGAAATACGCCAAAGAAAATGGGAAATTTGCCAAGGGCTGGACTTACATCGTGCAGAACGGAACCCGCTATAAATATTTCTTCAATGACAAAGGCTATCTGGTGCAGGATGTGCGCGGGCGGGTTTCCGGCCCCTATATGCTGCGCGTGGACCGCAGAAGGAATCAGATCACTGTTTACGCCAGAGACACAAGCGGCCAGTACAACATACCGGTAGTGGCGATGCCATGTTCCGTAGGGCTTCCGGCGACGCCTACGCCCACTGGCACATTCAGAGGCACGCGGGCGGGACGCTGGCAGATTCTCATGGGACCGAGCTGGGGCCAGTACGCGACCCTTGTCAGTGAGCCCAACGGCATTTTCATCCATTCCGTATCCGGGGCTGTGGCGAATCCATACAGTCTGCCGGCCAACGAGTGGAACAAACTGGGCCGCGAGGCGGCTTCCCACGGATGCATCCGCGTGGCGGTTATAGACGCCAAGTGGATCTACGAGAACTGTAACGGCGCCACCATAGAGGTGCAGGATTACAGCTATGCCGGCCCCTTCGACCATAAGGCGTACCGCCAGATCACGGCGGCGTATAACTGGGACCCCACCGATCCGGCTGCGAAAGGGTATTTATAAAAATTATATAAAAAGACAAAGGCTGTCCCTGAGATGGGGCGGCCTTTTTGCACAAAACAGTTCCAACAGCGTATGGCATTTTCCGGCAGTCCGTGGTATACTTATAAGGCTAGGAGTAGGCGACATTGCTATAAGAGTTCGCCGCCGAGCAGGCGGCATATATTCAGGGACGCCAAATGCGCCCGCACAGCTTTCATTTTATGGCAGTGAGTCTGCCATGTGGGCGCGTGTAGGTTTAGAAACAGGAGAAAATCAATGCAGAACTACAGCGATATGATCGGTTTTGTCTATTCGGACAATGGAACATATTTTTTCCAAAGACTGTACCAGGAAGTGAATCAAATGCGGTCCAAAGGGGTTCCCATGGAAAGCGGCCATTATATTGAGGAGCTGGACATGACCCTTTCAGAAGCCCTGGCCCTGGCTGTTTCGGCTACTTTTGCCATCCAGGACGAGTTTGTAAAAAAAGACCATCACGGGGATTACGACGCCTGGAGGGAGAAACATCCAGAGGAAGAGATGGACTACCAGACCTGGATCAGCAGATCCCTGGTTTACCAGTTGGGAGAGCTGAAGCTGACGGACATCAACGCCGCCTTAAGCGGCATGGACGCGTCGGAGAAGGAGGACAAGCCCGCGGATACGGTGGATAGGAGAAAAAAGCGCAAAAGAAAGGGCTTTCTGGGAAAATATTGACTTTTACGGTCCATAATTATATAATGAATGCAGTGAAAAAGACAATATTTTCATAACAAATGGACCAAGGAGGTAACTGGTGAGCCTGCAGACAGAAGATAAATATGTAATCAAAAATAATAAAAAACTGCGCAGGGGATACACGACTGGCTCCTGCGCGGCGGCTGCGGCCAAGGGAGCGGTCGAAATGCTCCTGGGCGGCGCTCTGACAGAGACGGTGGAGATCATGACGCCCAAAGGCATCCTTTTGAAGCTTTCCCTGGAGAACATTTGCCGGGAGAAAGACCGGGTGTCCTGCGGCGTGGTAAAAGACGGGGGAGACGACCCGGACGCCACCCATGGGCTTTTGATCTGCGCACAGGCGTCCAGATGCGAGGAGCCGGGCGTTCACATCGACGGCGGACTGGGCGTAGGCCGGGTGACGCTGCCGGGACTGGACCAGCCGCCGGGGCAGGCGGCCATCAATCATGTGCCCCGAGAGATGATTGCGCGGGAAGTGCAGGAAGTCTGCCGCAGGCATGGCTACGAGGGCGGCATGGACGTGCTGGTTACGGTTCCCGACGGACAGGAGAGGGCTAAGAAGACCTTCAACCCCCGTCTGGGCATCGAAGGCGGCATCTCCATTCTGGGGACTTCGGGCATTGTGGAGCCTATGAGCGAGCAGGCGTTGGTGAAAAGCATTGAAGTGGAAATGAATGTGCGCATCGCCCAGGGCGGGCAGACGCTCTTAGTGACTCCCGGAAATTATGGAGAGACTTTTCTGAAAGAACATATGTCGCTGCCATTTGAGAAAAACATGAAGTGCAGCAATTACATTGGGGAAACCATAGATTTGGCGGTGGAAAAGGGCGTGTCCGGCATCCTCTTTGTGGGACACATCGGCAAGCTTATCAAAGTGGCCGGGGGCATCATGAACACCCATTCCCACTGCGCGGACAGCCGGTGCGAGATCATGGCGGCAAATGCGCTGCGGGCGGGAATTTCCCGGGAAGGCGCCCTGGACATCCTGAAGACCAGGACCACCGACGAGGCTTTGGACATCCTGGAGAGGGAGCATGTGTTAAAGCCCACGATGGAGCAGATTGCGGATAAAATCCAATTTTATCTGGAGCATCGCTCCTACAGCCAGATCGAATTGGGCGCGGTATTTTTTTCCAGCGTCCGGGGCTATCTGGGAGAGACGAGAAATGCCAGAGAACTGATGAAAAAGATATAAGGAGAAACACACATGGAAGGTAAACTTTATGGAATTGGCGTGGGGCCGGGCGATCCAGAATTACTAACTTTAAAAGCCCTGCGCATTGTGAAAGAAAGCGCGATTATAGCCGTTCCGGGGGAGGAACCCCGGGAGAGCGTGGCTTATAAAATCGTAAAAGGCGCCTACCCGCAGCTGGACGAAAAGGAGCTGGTGGCGGTTCCCATGCCCATGACCAAGGATAAGAAAAAGCTGGAAGAAAGCCACGAAAAAGGGGCGGCCATGATTGCGGAATATCTGAAGGAGGGCAAGCAGGTGGCCTTTTTGACACTGGGCGACCCCACCGTCTATTCCACGTATATTTATATACATAAACGCATACAGGCTATGGGGTACCCTCTGGAGATTGTCAGCGGCATTCCCTCGTTCTGCGCCGTTTCCGCCCGTCTGAACACAGGTCTGGTGGAAAAAGCGGAACCCCTGCATGTGATTCCGGCGTCTTACGGCGTCGAGGAAGCGCTGGATCTGCCCGGCGTGAAGGTGCTGATGAAGGCTGGGAAGACCATGGGCAAGGTGCGGGAGAAATTAGAAGCCCGCGGCGCCATCTGCAAGATGATTGAGAACTGCGGAATGGAAGACGAAAAGGTTTATGAGTCCCTGGCTGAAATGCCGGATCAGGCAGGCTACTATTCATTGATTATTGTAAAAGAACAGGAAGGATAAGAATATTATGGTACATTTTGTGGGAGCAGGGCCGGGAGCGCCGGATTTGATTACCCTGCGGGGAAAGAAATTTTTGGAGCAGGCGGACGTGATTATTTACGCGGGATCTCTGGTAAATCCGCAGCTTCTGGACTATGCGAAAGAAGGATGCAGCATTTACGACAGCGCGAAGATGACGCTGGAAGAGGTGCTGGACGTGATGCGCCAGGCGGAGAAAGACGGGAAAATGACCGTGCGCCTGCACACAGGGGACCCATGCATTTACGGCGCAATTCGTGAGCAGATGGATGCGCTGGACGAAGACGGAATCAAATACGACTCCTGTCCGGGCGTCAGCTCATTCTGCGGCGCGGCCTCGGCGCTGGATCTGGAATACACCCTGCCGGACATTTCCCAGAGCGTGATTATCACCCGTATGGCGGGAAGAACGCCGGTTCCAGATAAGGAGAGCATCGAATCCTTTGCGGCGCACCAGGCTACCATGGTGGTGTTCTTAAGTACATCCATGCTGGAGGAGTTAAGCGACCGTCTGGTGACCGGCGGATATACCAAGGACACGCCGGCGGCAATCGTTTACAAAGCCACCTGGGATGACCAGGAGACATACGTGTGCACCGTGGGAACGCTGGCGCAGACGGCGAAAGAGCATAACATAACCAAGACCGCGCTGATGATCATCGGCGACGCGGTATCTGCCTGTTCTTATGAAAGGTCGAAGCTTTATCATCCAGAATTTACAACTGAATTCCGGACCGGCACGAAACCCCAGTAGCAGCGAGGTGCGAAGATGAAGGCAGGTATTATCAGCTTCAGCCGCCGGGGCTTTGCGCTGGGGGAGAGGCTTAAAGAGGGCCTAGAGCGGCAGGGATGGCAGGTGGAAGTCTATGCAAAGAGCCGTTATATGGGAGACGAAGGGCAAAAGATTCAGGTGAAGGAATCGGTGGGAGAATGGACTGGGAAGAGTTTCTCCCGGATGGACGCTCTGATCTATGTAGGCGCCTGCGGCATCGCCGTGCGCAGCATCGCGCCTTACATTCGCCATAAGACCACAGACCCGGCGGTGACAGTGGTGGACGAGCGGGGCCGGTTTTCCATCTCCCTTCTGTCCGGCCATATAGGCGGCGGAAATGATCTGGCGCAGACGGCGGCGGAAATCATTGGCGCCCAGCCGGTGATCACCACGGCCACGGACTTAAACGGCCTGTTTGCCGTGGATGTGTTTGCCAAGAAAAACGGATGCCATATCGCGGATATGAAGCTGGCCAAAGAGGTGTCCGCGCAGCTACTGGCCGGAGAGCCGGTGGGATTTTCCAGCGATTTTTCCTGGGAAGGACAGCTGCCGAAAGGGCTGACTGCCGACGGTGGGCCAAAGCTTGGAATCGCGGTGACGGTTAGCTGCAAAAAACAGCCATTTCCCAACACTTTGTATCTGATTCCCAAAGTGATTGCCGTGGGAATCGGTTGCCGAAAGGGCACGCCCGGCGCGGCGGTGGAAGCGGCGGTGAAAAGCGCGGCCGATTCCCTGCAGATATCTGCGGACGCTTTTGAACGGGCGGCCAGCATTGATTTAAAAAAGGACGAGGCGGGTATTGTGGAAAGCTGCAAAAAGTGGAACCTGCCGTACGAAACATTTTCAGCGGGGGAATTGCAGGCTCTTGCGGGTACGTATACCCCTTCCCCCTTTGTGAAATCCGTTGCCGGGGTGGACAATGTGTGCGAGCGAAGCGCCGTACTGGCCAGCGGCAATGGAAAGTTGATTTTGAGAAAGACAGTCCGGGATGGGGTGACGGTTGCCCTGGCCATGAAAGCGTGGACCCCGGTATTCTGAAAAATACAGATAACTGCGAAGCGCCCCTTTCGTTCGCCTGCGTTTGCAGAAACGGTTTTTTGGCTCCGTTTTATCTATTTTGAACAAGCGCGGGAATGCGAAAGGTCAGTTTCGCAATGACCTAAAATACTTAAGTAAGATAGAGAGGATTTCCTAAGATGAGTAAAATATATGTGGTGGGCATTGGTCCGGGAGCTTATGAGCAGATGACGATTCAGGCGGCGGAAGCTCTGAAAAACAGTGACGTAATCATAGGATACACGGTTTATGTGGATTTGGTAAAAGAGCATTTTGCGGGCAAGGAGTTTCTCACGACTCCCATGACGAAGGAAACCCAGCGCTGCCGGATGGCCTTTGACGAGGCCGCAAAGGGTAAAACCGTTTCCATGATCTGCAGCGGGGACGCCGGGGTTTACGGCATGGCCGGCCTGATGTATGAAGTGGGAAAAGATTATTCGGACATTCCGGTGGAGGTTCTGCCGGGGGTTACAGCCGCCACCGCAGGCGCCGCTGTGCTGGGCGCGCCGCTGATTCATGATTTCTGCCTGATCAGCTTGAGCGACCTTCTGACTCCCTGGGAGAAAATCGAGGCGCGGCTTTTGCACGCGTCAGAGGCGGACTTCGTGATCTGCCTGTACAATCCTTCCAGCCGGAAACGGAAAGATTACCTGCAGAAAGCCTGCGATCTGATGATGCGCCATAAAGCGGAGGACACGGTGTGCGCCACCGTTGTGAACATCGGCCGGGAAGGCCAGGCCAGCCAGGTCATGACCTTAAAAGAGCTGCGGGACACGGCCGTGGATATGTTCACCACAGTATTCATCGGAAATTCACAGACTAGGAATATAGACGGCCGGATGGTTACGCCCCGAGGATATAAAGATGTGTAAAATACTTGTGTTCGCAGGCACGGCAGAAGGTTATGCCCTTGCGGAGTATTTGTATGAGAATCAGGCGAAGGCGCACATCTGCACGGCCACGGACTACGGTCTGAAAAATTTAAAAGAACGGGAAGGCTTCACCTGCTCCGGCCACAGAATGGACGAGGCGGAGATTGCCGCTTTTGTGAAAGAGCAGGGCTTCACCCATGTCGTGGACGCCACCCATCCGTATGCGGCCCAGGCCAGCGTCAACATCCGCCAGGCCTGTGAGAGCCAGAACATCCCCTATCTGCGGGTCATCCGAGAGGGAGAGTCTGCAAACGAGAGCGCCAAGAAGGCGCATTATGTGGACGACATAGAGGCGGCGGTGGAGTTTTTAAAGGGCACAAAAGGGAATATCCTGGCGTCCACCGGGAGCAAGGAGCTGGCGGCCTATACGAAGCTGCCGGATTATGAAAACCGTGTGTACGCCCGTGTGCTGTCCCTGCCGTCGGTGGCGCAGTCCTGCGCGGAGCTTGGCTTTACCGGGAGCCATCTGATTTGCATGCAGGGGCCTTTTTCTATGGAGATGAACGCGGCCATGCTGCGTCAGTGGGACTGCAAATACCTGGTGACCAAAGAAACGGGCCAGGCGGGCGGCTTTCAGGAAAAATGCGAGGCGGCCCGCCGGGAAGGCGCGCAGCTGGTAATTATCGGCCGTCCGGTTCGTGAAGAGGGCGATACATTCTTTCAGTGCAAGCGAAAGCTGCAGGCCATCTGTGGGATTCCCTACCGCCCGCAGGTTTCCCTGGTGGGCATCGGCATGGGCGACGCGGGGACGCTGACCCTGGCCGGACAGAAGGCCTGCCAGGAGGCGGAGCTGCTGATTGGGGCCGACCGCATGGCGGATGCCGTGGCCAGTCCGGGCCAGCATGTGCTGCGGGAATACCGGGCCGACCGGATTTTAGAATACCTGCTGGAGCATCCAGAATACGAGAAAATCGCCGTGGCCCTGTCCGGCGACGTGGGCTTTTACAGCGGCAGCAGGGCGCTGATGGACAAGCTTTCAAACGGACTGCCCAAAGAAGCGGTCATTGAGGCGCTGCCGGGCATCTCTTCTCTGAACTATTTCATGGCGAAAATCGGAAAGGCCTGGGATAAGGCCGAGCTGGCCAGCGCCCACGGGAGGGCCTGCAATCTGGTGCATCGGATTGGCGCCTGCGCCGGGACTTTCGGCATACTTGGAAAGGCGCAGGGCGTCGCCGATCTGGCGCAGAAACTGTGCGACTATGGTATGGAAGACGTGACCCTGTTCGTGGGCGAGCGGCTGTCCTACCCCCAGGAGAAGATATTCTCAGGCAAAGCCAGCGAGCTGACCGGATATGAGGGCAACCCCTTAAGCGTGTTTTACGCCGAGAATCCCCATCCGGCCGTCTATACGGGCCGCATCCGGGACGAGGCGTTTATTCGGAACAATGCCGATGAGAAAAACGTGCCCATGACCAAGGAGGAAGTGCGCACGGTATCCTTAGCCAAGCTGGAGCTGACCAAGGATTCCGTCTGCTACGACGTGGGCGCCGGCACCGGCTCCCTCTCGGTGGAAATGGCCATGCGGGCCTTCGACGGGAAGGTGTACGCCGTGGAGCGGAATCCAGAAGCGGTGCGTCTTATCCACAAAAACGCCCGTAAATTCGGGAGGGACAATCTGCATATCATCGAGGGCCTGGCCCCGGAGGCGTTAGAAGAATTGGAGGCGCCCACCCACTGCTTCATCGGCGGCTCTTCCGGTAATCTAAAAGAGATTCTGGAGCTGATTCTGAAGAAAAACCCCGCCGTCCGGCTGGTGATTAACTGCATCACGTTGGAAACCCTGCAGGAAGCCATGGACGCGGCGCGGACGATGCCTCTGACCGACGTGGAGGTCGTGCAGATCATGGCGTCCAGATCCAAAAAGCTGGGCAGATACCATATGATGATGGGTGAAAATCCCATATACATTATTTCTTGTACAGGAGGAAAAACAGAATGAAAATTCCCCGTATATTAATTGGGGCCGGCTCCAGCGGAAGCGGAAAAACGCTGATTACCTGCGGGATCCTTCAGGCGCTTTTGAACCGGGGACTGAAAGTGGCTTCCTTCAAGTGCGGGCCGGATTACATTGACCCCATGTTCCACAGCCGGGTGCTGGGGACCAAGTCCCGGAATCTGGACACCTTTTTCACCGGCGAGACGGTGACCCGCCATCTTCTGGAGGAAAACGCCAAAGACGCAGACATCGCCGTCATGGAAGGCGTGATGGGACTCTACGACGGCGTGGGCGGCGTGACCACCCAGGCCAGCGCCTATGAACTGTCCTGCATGACCCGCACGCCGGCCGTGCTGGTTTTGGACTGCCGGGGGATGAGCGTCTCCATTGCGGCCTATGTGAAAGGCTTTTTGGAGTATAAGAAAGACAACTTAATCCAGGGCGTGATCCTAAACCGGCTTTCCCCCATGCTCTATGAGCGGGTGAAAAACATGCTGGAAAAAGACCTGGACGTAAAGGTTTTAGGCTACGTGCCGAAGGTCTCCGACTGCGTGATCGACAGCCGCCATCTGGGGCTTGTGAAGCCGGAGGAAATCCCCGATTTTCAGGAGCGGTTAAAGCGTCTGGCCAACATTCTGGAGAAAACGCTGGATTTGGACGGGCTTTTGGAGCTGGCCAAAGGAGCGGAGGATTTGCCGGAAACGAATCTGGAACAGGAAAGTCCAGATTTTGCCTGGAAGCTTTCGGAAGACCTGACCGTGGCGGTGGCCAGAGACGACGCGTTTTGCTTTTTCTACGAAGACAATTTCCGTCTGCTGGAGAAGATGGGCGCGAAAATCCTATACTTTTCACCGCTGAAGGATAAAGAGGTTCCCAGGGAGGCCCACGGGCTGATGCTCTACGGCGGCTACCCGGAGCTTCATGCGCGGGAACTGTCCAAGAATAAATCCATGAAGAAGAGCATTTACCAGCGGATTACCGAAGGGATGCCCTGCGTCGCCGAGTGCGGCGGATTCATGTATCTGCATGAATCCATGGAGGACATGGAAGGAAACGCCCATAAAATGGCAGGCGTGATACCGGGGGGCGCGTATAAAACGCCCAAGCTGAACCACCGTTTCGGCTATATCCATCTGTCCCAGGGCGTGGAAGGCGTTTTCGGGCAGGAAGTGGGAGAGATTCCCGCCCATGAGTTCCATTACTTTGATTCGCCCAACTGCGGCACGGATTATCTGGCCAAAAAGCCGCAGAGCAGCCGTTCCTGGGAGTGCATGCACAGCAGAAACCAGCTGTTCGTGGGCTATCCCCATTTTCACTATTACGGCAATCCAAAGGTGGCCAGGGCTTTTCTGGAAAAATGTCTGGAACACGCACATAGAAAGGGCAGACGGTAGCAGGCTATGAATTTACATATTTGGGTTTTGCCGGCAAGCTTCCTGCTGGATTTGCTGCTGGGGGACCCCCGGTGGCTGTATCATCCCATCTGCTTTCTGGGAAAAGGGATTTCCCGCCTGGAGAAAATTTTGCGCAAAATAGGCGGATGCAAAAATCCAGGAGAACATCCCGTCCGGGAGGTGATCTCTGGCGGCGTATTGGCGCTTGTCATGTGCGCATGCTCATTTGTCATACCCTTTGCGGTTCTCTTTGCGCTGGAAAAAAGATGGCCCGCGGCGGCGCTGATTCTGGAAATCTTCTGGTGCTGGCAGCTTCTGGCCGCGCATTCGCTGAAGGAAGAAAGCGGCAAAGTCCATAAAGAGCTGGAAAAAGGGGATTTGCCCGGGGCGCGCTACGCCGTGTCCATGATCGTGGGAAGGGATACGGACCAGTTATCTCAGGAAGGCGTTGTAAAAGCCACGGTGGAGACGATTGCGGAGAACGCGTCCGACGGCGTGGCGGCTCCTATGTTTTACCAGGCGCTGCTGGGCGTGCCAGGGATGTTCATGTACAAGGCCATCAACACCATGGACTCCATGCTGGGCTACAAAAACGACCGCTATCTGTATTTCGGCAGATGCGCGGCCCGGCTGGACGACGCGGCCAACTTTATCCCGGCGCGGCTGACGGCCATGCTGATGATTCTGGGAAGCTTCCTGGTGAAGATGGACGGGAAAAACGCCTGGCGCATCTACTGGCGGGACCGGAAATGCCACGCCAGCCCCAACTCCGCCCAAACCGAGTCGGTGGCGGCGGGCGCGATGCATCTGCAGCTGGCCGGGGACGCCTGGTATTTTGGCAAACTGCACAAGAAGCCGGCCATTGGCGATAAGGACCGGGAGATTGAGCCCGCGGACATTATGCGGATGAACCGGCTGATGTATGCCGCCGCGTTTCTGGGGACGATCTTTTTTACACTAATCAGGATGGGGGTAATTGCTTTACTATGAAAGAGATAAAAAAGCACCAGCACGGAGGGGACGTGTACCGCTATAAAGGATGCATCGATTTTTCATCCAACTGCAATCCGCTGGGAACGCCGCAAAGCGTGGTGGAGGCGGTGAAAGAAAGCGCGTCCAGAATGTCGGATTATCCAGATGTGCGCTGTCAGGATCTGCGGGACGCGCTGGCCGCGTATGAAGACGTCAGCCCTTCGGCGCTGTTTATTGGAAACGGCGCGGCGGAAGTGATTTTTGCGCTGTGCCTGGCCTTAAAGCCGAAGAAGGCTCTGGTACCCGCCCCCACGTTTGCGGAATACGAGCAGGCGCTCTCCAATGTGGACTGTCAGGCGGTTCACGAGTATCTGAAGGACGAAGAGGGTTTTTGCGTGGGCGACGGTTTCATCCAGGCCATTCGCCGGGAGCGGCCGCAGATTGTTTTTCTGTGCAATCCCAACAATCCCACAGGCGTGGTTGCGTCCGCAGAATTTCTGCGGGAGGCGTTAAAAGTCTGCGAGGAGACAGGCGCGCTGCTGGCGCTGGATGAGTGTTTCAATGATTTCATCCAGGACCGTGACCAGTACACCATGAAGCCTTATCTGGCGGACCATCCGTCCCTTTTCATACTGAAAGCGTTCACCAAGCGCTATGCCATACCGGGCGTTCGCCTGGGCTACGGCCTGTCGGCCAATGAAGAGCTGTTAGAGCGGATGGAGTCGGCGGTGCAGCCCTGGAACGTGTCCTCCCTGGCCCAGGCGGCGGGGGTGGCGGCGCTTAAGGAAGAGGAATAT
>CAOJVE010000002.1 GCA_948444865.1 uncultured Lachnospiraceae bacterium | reverse complement strand
GCAGAACGAACAGAGTAATGAATCCGTCTGCGTCGTGGTGATCGTACAGATCGCCGGTGGTGAAGGACGCCAGGCTCTCACTGTATAAGCTGTAGGGAGACGTTGTGCCCGCCTTAATGATGTTGCCCTTGTAGAGCTTGAACTTCACTTCTCCGGTCACGTATTCCTGGGTGGATTCCACGAATGCCTGCACGGCTTCCCGCAGGGGCGTAAACCATTTGCCCTCGTAGACGATCTGCGCCATCTTATTGCCCATGTCTTTTTTCACATCCATAGTGGCCCGGTCCAGCACCAGCTCTTCCAGCTGATCGTGGGCTTCCATCAGAATCGTTCCGCCGGGTGTTTCGTACACACCTCTGGACTTCATGCCCACCACGCGGTTTTCCACAATGTCCACGATGCCGATGCCGTGTTTGCCGCCCAAGGCATTCAGCTCTGTGATGATCTCCGAAACCTTCATAGCTTTTCCATTGAGGGTGACGGGAACGCCTTTTTCAAAGGTCATGGTCACGTACTCTGGTTCGTCCGGCGCTTTTTCCGGCGTTACGCCCAGCACAAGGAGATGTTCGTAATTGGGCTCGTTGGCCGGCTCTTCCAGCTCCAGGCCTTCGTGGCTGATGTGCCACAGGTTCCGGTCGCGGCTATAGCTGGAGTCCGCGGAGAACGGCAGGTCAATGCCATGCTCCTTGCAGTAGGCGATCTCTTCTTCGCGGGACTGCATGGTCCACACGTCCGTCATACGCCAGGGCGCGATGATCTTCAGATCCGGCGCCAGAGCCTTGATGCCCAGCTCGAAACGAATCTGGTCGTTTCCTTTTCCGGTGGCTCCGTGACAAATAGCGGACGCGCCTTCTTTGCGGGCGATTTCCACCAGCCTCTTGGCGATAACCGGACGCGCCATGGACGTTCCCAGCAGGTATTTATTTTCATAAACGGCGCCTGCCTTCACGCAGGGCATGATATATTCGTCGCAAAACTCATCTATGATATTCTCAATGTACAGCTTGGATGCGCCCGATAATTTGGCGCGTTCCTCCAGCCCGTCCAGCTCCTCGCCCTGTCCGCAGTCGATGCAGCAGCAGATTACTTCGTAATCAAAATGCTCCTTCAGCCACGGAATAATGGCTGTTGTATCCAAACCGCCTGAGTACGCCAACACAACTTTTTCTTTTGCCATCTTCATTTCCTCCTTTGAAACCATTTATGCATGAATTTGTAAAACACGCTCTAGAGTGTGTTTGAAAATTGCTTTATGTCAGCCGTGCGTCACAATCTGCGGAAGATTTGTTCCAAGTTGAAGGCGGCGTAGCGGGCTACGCAAACCGAAAGTTGGGCAAATATCACGCAAATTGGGGCGTGCGGATGGCGTGAATGAATTTTTAAACACGCTCTAGTATACAACAGATTTTGGAATTGCGCAATATTGGGATCGCCCGCAAAAATGTCTCTTTCCCCCTCTAAAATAGCGTTTTTTTATTTTTAGACACTTCCGCGCTCCGGGCGCATATCAAAGGCATATAAATACCGTATCTTCATTTTCCCCCATATGCCCTTTTGCCCCGCCAGGGCCGCCGCGACCTGTTTCTGAAAGCAGTCCAGGGTATGGAGCTCATAGGGCAAAAGCTCCTTGCCCCCGAACCGGACTTTCTGGATCAGCTCTATGACCCGTTCGTACTCGCCGCGGCTGACGCCGGCAAGCTTTTCCTCCACCTGCGCGGACAAATCCATCGGATGGGCGTAGTCGCCGGTCACCTTTCCGATGAGGAGGAGCCGCCAAAGCCTCGCCACGTACGCGTCCATATACGCCCGATCGCCGCCTCCGAAAACCGTGCGCCGGGCGCGGGCCAGACGCAGCGCCCGCTGTATCTCCAACAGAAGGTACAGGAAAAAAGCCAGATACAGACAGAAGAGCAGCAGGGCGAAAACCCTTCGCGGCGACCATGTCTCTGCCGCCGCCTCGTCCGCGCCGCTCTCGCCCGCGCCGGTCAGGCCCTCCTCCGTCTCCAGCCCGTCCTCGCCGGGATCGGAGTTCACCTGGTAGGCAGGCGCGCCTTCCAGGATCTGGTCGGTGTACATCTCCGTATACATGCCCGGGACCGTCTCCACCGGCAGCCACCCGGCCCCGGGAATGTAGACCTCCGCCCAGGCATGGGCGTTCTTGTTGGTGAGGACCGCCGTGCGTTTTCCCTCCTCCGAAAGCTTCTGCGCCTCTTCTTCTGTGAGATGATAGCCTTCCACGTACCGGGCGGCATAGCCGGCGGTCCGGTAGGCCAGCGCGGCCGCCGTGGCATAGTGCACCGCATTTCCCCGCTTTTCGTCCTCCAGGAACCATTCGGCGAGATCCTGCCCGGCAGGCGCAGCCGAAGGCTTTTCCTGGTAACTGGTCTGCTGGCGCAGGACCCGACGGATCTTGGCGGTCACATCATTAAGATCCCGCTCCTCCTCTTCCGGGAAAAACATCGCCTCTATACGCGCGCGCAGCCCCTCCTCCACGTCCATATAATATTCTTCTGTGAAAGAATGATACACCGACTCCGCGTCCAGATAATCTCTCTCCGCTTTTCTGGAAGGCTTCTGCACCCACGCGCCCAGCAAGATCTCATCGGCGGACGGCGCGCCGCTCACCGCCTGAAACGCATATTCCTTTGCCCCGAAGAATTTCCCGGAGCGCACCTGCCAGTCCTTTTTTTCCTGGGCTTTGCCGCCTTCCCAGCTCTCCGCCGCGGAGGGCAGATAGACATACTTCCGGTATGCGCCCGTATTCTCCACCTCCACGCGCACGCCCTCAGCCTCAGAGCCGTCGGCCTCCCGGGTCAGTTTCTGGTAGCCGGCGAACTGGGTCAGCGGGGAAAGATCTTTCGTTTTCAGCCACTGCAAAAGCCCCTCGTACTCTCCCTGATACGCCTCCTGGGAAAGCTCCCGCCACTGGCTCCCGTCGTAATCGCCGCCCACGAACCCCCGCAGATACCACTCCTGGGGTTCCTCCATGGTGAGCCTGAGCGTCTCCTCCTGCTCCGCCAGAAGCCCCGGCGCCTTTCTTAGATCTCCTTTGGGAAGGGTGTCCTCCCCATAGCGGAGCTTCCCAAACCAGGCGGTCACATCGGCACGCCACCTGGCGATCTGGCTCAGCCCGTCGTAGCCGCCCGTGGTCAATGATAAGAGCAAAAACAATACGCCCAGGACCGCCAGCGGCAATGCGCTACGAAATCCATAACGCCGCCCTGGCGCCGCGGAAAACAGGAGCGTCCCGAAAATCCCCGCCAGCAGACAGAGAGCCGCCAGCCACATCTGCGAACGCCCCAGAACAAATCCCGGCCATAACGCGGCGACGCTCCCCATAAGGACGACGCTTACACATCTTTTTTTCACCAGGATCCGCAAAAAGGCGGCCAGCGGCACGGCAAGGAGCGCCCAGAACAACAGCGAACCCAGCGCGGCGCGGCTGTTCACCGAAAAGAGCGCAAGTTCCGTCCGAAACCGCAGGTTCCACAGAGTCCGAAACCGATTGACCGCGTCCAGAAACCCCTGTGACACAAAGAGGATGAAGCCCAAAAAGCACAAGACCCCGGCCAGATAAAGACCTACGCGGACCATCCGGGCCGCTTTTGGGAACATCTCCGATACCCGAAGCGCAAGGATCGCCAGCCATCCGACGAAGACCGACGCCGGCAGGCAGACGCTCCCGTCCATCAAATCCCGGCAGACCAACAGCATTCCGGCCAGCAGAAAAAACGCCGGCAGTATTTCCGGCAGCATCGCTGTCCATTTACTCTGATCTCTTCCTTTTGCTGTGAGCAGACATTCTGTCTGGCTTTTCCCTCTCATGTTTTGCCCCCTCTATATGGTCATGCTGTGCATAATGTCCTGATACGCGTCCACATCCACGGAGATCAGGGCATAGCCGGCCGAGGCCGTGTAGTCCATGCCCTTTCCCTGGACGATCTGCATCACCGTCAGGTCCGCCTCCTGGGAAAGCTGCCTGGCCGTGTTTTCCTCATAAAAAGGCGTGATGTAGATGATCTTCGTATAGCCGCCCCGGATGTTTCCTCTCCGCAGACTGTATGCCGTGTCCGCCCCATTCCCCTCCCCGGCGATAGGCGTGCACAGAAGGCTCAGCTGCATCTGCTCGTGAGCCCCCATGGAGCTGACCGGGAACGCCTGAAGCTCTCCGCCTATCACCCGGCCCACGTTGTGCTCCAGGTTCAGCTCCAGCAGACTCAGACTCAAAGATACTGTCAGAGCCAGAGCCGCATTATTAAAAGCCCTGGGTATCTCCAGATCCCCGGACCTCTTCACCATCTCATACAGGATCAGCGTGTTGTAATGGGACGGGCGGCCAAATTCCCGGACGATCAGTTGGTCCAGCTTGCCCGACAATTTCCAGTGGATGCTGTTCATGGAGTCCCCGGGCACATAATCCCGCAGGCCGGACACTTCGCTGACGTCCTGGCCTTTCTTATATGGGTCGTACATTTCCCCAAAATTCTTCGTCTCCGGCTTCTGCGCCAATTCCGCGTGCAGCTTAAGCTCCGGCGGGTAGATCAAGATCTCCTGGAAGATCGCCGCCGGCCGCTTAAACGCGAAAAGCCCCAGCAGATCCGCGCATTCCAGAAGATCGCCGCGGATCTTCAGATTTCCGCAGTCCTCCGCATCCATGAGATGCACGAACGTCATCTCCCGCTCTTCGCCGGGCTGCAGCCGCAGCTTCAGCTCTCTGCTCTCCTCGTACAAGATATTTTCAAAAATAACGCGTATGCCCACAGGCCCCAGGGGCAGCCGACTCTTCCGGCGTAAAGTAAAGCGCACGGCGACTTTTTGCCCCATCCGGCAGGTTGCCGGGGCGCGGCACTGCACCTCTGATCCGGCCATAGCCGCCCACTGGAGCCCGCCTCCCAAAAGGGGCATGAGGACCAGCAGGCACAAAAACGCAAGAGCCTCCGGCCGGTCCGCCAGGATGTACGCGATCAGCGCAGCCGCCATAAATATCAGATAACTGATCCGATGTTTCCACATGATCTTTTCACTTTCTCCCCAAAGAAGGCGCTTTTACTTTCGCCAAAATATCCTGCAGCACGTCAGCCGCCGTCACGCCCTCGATCTTCGCCTGGGGCTTCATCACCAGACGATGGGCGCACACATCGGCGAACACCGCACGCACGTCCTCCGGCGTGACGAAATCCCTTTCCCGCAGGATCGCCCGGGCGCGGACCAGCTGGGCCAGCGCGTGGATGCCCCGGGGGCTGACCCCCTGCTCCACCATGGCCGCCCGCCGCGTTTCCGTGCACAGATCCGTGATGTAATACAAAATGTCCTCGGTGATCTTTATGGAAAAAAGATAATCCTGGATCTCTTTTACGTCATCCCGGGTCATCATGGGCCGCACGTTGTCGATGTCGCTGACGCCCCGGCGGCTCTTTAAGATAGCCACCTGGCTGTCCCGCCCCGGATAGCCGATGCTCAAGCGCACCATAAAGCGGTCCAGCTGGGAGTCCGGCAGCGCCTGGGTGCCGGCGGAGCCGTAATGGTTCTGGGTGGCGATGCAGATAAATGGTTTGGGCAAGATATGGGTCACGCCGTCCACGGTCACGCCGCCCTCCTCCATCACTTCCAGAAGGGCCGCCTGGGTCTTCGGCGACGTACGGTTGATCTCGTCGCCCAGCAGCAGATGGCAGTCCGCCGCCCCCGGCTTATAGTCAAACTCCCCCGTGGCCTTATTGTAAATGCTAAATCCCGTGATGTCGGAGGGCATCGTGTCCGGCGTGAACTGCACCCGCTTATAGGACAGCCCCAACGCCCGGGAAAATCCCAGAGCCAGGGTCGTCTTGCCCACCCCCGGCGCATCCTCCAGCAGAATATGCCCGCCTGCGTAAATGCACATCAGGACCTTCTCGATAACCTCATCTTTTCCGATGAAAACCTTTTTGATCTCCTGCATCACCTGCTCGGACTGTTCTATGATCATTGTATTGCCTCCTCTGTCTGCGCGTCACTTCCTTCGCCGCCTCCGCTCTCATGCGTTTTATTTTCTTCCATTATAATGGGTTCTTCCGGCTCCGCCTCGCCGTCCATATCTTTCATATTTTCCGGGTCGGTATCCTTCTCCTCTTCCAGCGGCTGCTTCTCCTTTGGTCGCTCTTCTTTGGACTGTTCTTCTTCCGGTCCTTCTTTTTGTGGCTCTTCTTTTCGTTTCTCCTCTTTCAGATGTTCTTTCGCCGGGGAGGTTTCTTTTTCTCCGGAGCTGACCGAAGGCGCGTCTTTCGCCAAAGCCGCCGGATCGTTCCGGTCTTTTGCGCCGTCGGATATGGAATCCAGTATCTCATAGGCCCGGCCGCTCCCGAACATTTCTGAAAATACATGCAGATACGCTTTATAGATCGCGTCCTCCTGGGTCTGGCTGTCCGGCACGCGGATCTGAAAGTCTGAGGCAAACCCATCCAGGGAAAACCGGCCCATCTGGGGCGGCTGCGGCGCGTCGAAGGTCATCTGTTTTACTTTCACGCAGCCGTCAAAAGCATCCGCGCCTATTTTCCCGACGGCGGGCCCCAGCCGGATCGCGTCCAGATCTGTGCAGCCTCTGAACGCATGGTCCCCGATCTCCTCCAGCCCTGTATATCTTCCCAGGTTCCAGGAACTGTTGGAGGTCAGCGAAACGCAGCCGTCATAAGCCCCCTCGCCTATGCGCTTCAGCCCGGCTAGGGCCGCGCTCACGCCGCCGGTCCTTGTAAGCTGGGGACAGTCCTTGAAGCAGTCCTTAGGGTATTCCTCCAGCACGCAGTAGAAGCTCACCGTCTTCAGCCCGCCGCATCCTGCGAACAGACCCTCCCCGATGGCCGTCACATTGGCCGGGATCGAGGGGTTGGACAGAGAGCCGCAGTCGCAGAACGCATAAGCGCCCACGCTCTTCAGCCCGGTAAACGCGCTGGTGAGGAATTGGGTCAGGCTCGCGCAGCCTTCAAAAGCCCTCTCCTCCACCGCCTCCAGACTGGCGCGCAGCGAACTGGACGAGGGGATGGCTTCCAGATTTACGCATCCGGCGAAACATTCTTTTCCCAAAACGGTCACGGACGCCTGCATGGTCACGGAATCCCGCCCCACAAGCCCTGTGCAGTTCTTAAAGGCCCGGTCGCCCACTTTTGGGATGTCCACCGAGCGGCTTCCGCCTATGGACGCCCGTTCCAGCGCGGCGCAGTCCATGAACGCCTCCTCTCCCCACTGAGGGATCTCCCCATATAATTCCACGGTCTTCAGTCCACTGCAGCCTTTGAAACAGCGGTCCCCCAGAGAGATGCTGCTGTCCCAGGGCAGATGTATCCCCGTCAGCTTCGCGCAGTTTAAAAATGCTTCCGACGCAATCCGCACCGTGTCAATGGGAACCACGTAATCGCCCTCGAACGCCTCCGACGCTTCCTTTAGAACCCGTCCTTCCTCTGTGATCTCGAAGACGATCCCGCGGACGATCTCCGTTTTTTCGTCGATCTTTCCGAGGATAGCCTCCGTCGTCCCCGCCCCGTAAACCGGGTCCAGAATGCTCTGGCAGGTTTTTTTGTAAGCGGGCAGACTTTCCTCCTTCACCCACAGATGAAGAAACGGCGACAGGCTTTCCCCAAAGACAGACGCGCCAAACGCTGGCGGCTGTCTGGAAGATAATTCCAGGATCGACAGGTTCGGACAACTTTCAAAACAATAGTCCGGGATCTTCGATAAATTCTCGGGCAGGCGCACGGATGTGAGGAGATCACACCCGGCAAAGGTCCGCTCGCCCATCTGCCGCAGCGCGGGAAATCCGCTCAAGTCCAGGCTTTCCAGGGAGATGCACTGACTGAACGCCTGCACGCCCACTACCTGGAGGGCCGCTTTTTGCTGCGGGCCAAATTCCACCCGCGCCAGCCCGTGACAGCCGTAGAAGCAATAGCGGCTGATCCCGGTCAGCTTTCCGTTTAAGGTCACTTGGGCCAGCGCGCTGCATTCCCCGAAGCACTCCTCGCCCATGGACGTAAGGCTCTCCGGCAGGACCATCCGACGCAGCCGCTGGCAGGCGAAGAATGTCTGCTCCCCCAGGCTTACAAGCGCCGGCATATCCGGGAAGGCTGTCAGCAGACTGCAGCGGGCAAACGCCCGGCTGTCCACTTTCGTCAGCGCCTGCCAGTCCAGGGTCAGTCCGTCGGATGTAAGGCTCTGGCAGTTGAAGAACATCTCTTCGCCCACCTGACCGATCCCGCCCGCCTGCACCGTCTCCAGGGATATACAGCCGTAGCACAGGCCCTTTTCCCCTTTTTTCAGGGCATCCGGCAGACGCAATTCCGTCAGGCTCTCGCAGCCGCGAAAGGCTTCCGCCCCCACCGTCTGTAAGCGCGCCGCCTTTTCCAGATGCATCTGCCGCAGGGACGCGCAGTTCTCAAAGCAGCCGGCTCCTATTTCCCTCAAAGCTTCCGGATCGGGTATGCGCAGACTCTCCAGCCGCGCACAGTCCCGGAACGCCTCTTTATAGAGACGGCTTGTGTTTTCACGAAGGACGATCTCCCCGGCGCAGTCCGTGGGCGCGTCCAAGAGCGTATAACTGCCGTCAGCTATTTTCCCGTAGAGCGGACCCTCCGCGCAGATGAATTCCGTGAAGTCACCGCCTTTTTCATAAATCTGCACATCCTGGGCCGCTCCGTCAAAAGCTTTTTCCGGGAAGATCTGCGCGGACTTTGCCGTCACCGTCCGCAATGCCTGACAGCCCGCAAAAGCGTCGTCCGCCACTTCCTCCAATCCGTCCGGCAGCCAGAGGATCTCCAAAGAGCCGCACAGCGCAAAGGCTTTTGCCTCAATAGCCGTCGTCCCCTCTTTCACCTGGAAGACCGTCTGATCCTGGGCGTAAACTTTCACAAGACAGTAGGTCTGCCGCTGGCCTTCCACGACCCTGCGGTACCTGGCCTGCCCCTCGTAAATATACTCGTCATCGTCAGCCTGCAAAAGCCGCGCCGCCGTTCCCTCGCCGTAGACCGGGTCCAGCGTCTTCGACCACTGTTCCAGATAAGATCCGTAAGCCTCTTTTGGCACATAGACCTTAAGCTGGGGCCGCGCCGTCCCGTCCGCCGGACTGCCCAGGGCCTCGGAGGAGATCTTCACCTGCTCCGCCGACAGAAAGATTTCGACGGCGTTTTCCGAGAAGACAAGGCTTCCCGCTCCCAGCTCCGTCACCGTGGCGGGCAGTTCCACCTCCCGGAGTCCCTCCGCCCCGGCGAAAGCGTTCGCTCCAATGGCGGCGATCCCTTCCGAAACAGTGTACCGACCATATGTATCCAGCGGTATACCCGCCAATTTCTCCGGCTGGTCCGCATAGACCAGTATGCGCCTCTCCTCGTCATAGCGGCAGAGTCCCGTTTTCTCCGGGATCTCCGCGCCGTTCTCATCCATGACGCCGAAAGTCATATCTGTATCTTTAAAAGCAAACATCCCTCTTTTCAGACAGATGTCATAGTCGGAGTCCTGGAACAGGACCTTGCCTGTATAGCCGGTGTCGGCGATATTTTTCGGCATCCGGGTCCCTTTTATGCGGATCGCATCCGCCTGGAGTCCTTCAAAACAACCCTCTTCCAGAGTCTCCACCGACTCCGGCAGATCCACCCGGCGGACGCGGCTGTTTTTAAAGGCGTTTTTTCCGATGACTGCCACCGTCTCCGCAAGCTTTGCCTGGGTCCGGCCAGCCGGAACGCTGATGAGTTTTTTTCCATCGCGGCTGTACAAAAGCCCGCCCGCCGCCTGGTAAACGCCCGGACCGGATGTCTCGTAGTTTTCCAGCTTTGGCAGACATTGGGCTGCGCTCGCAACGTCGATCTGGCCGACGCTCTCCGGCAAGACCATGGAGGTGACGTTTCCGTTCCCCTGCCTGCCTTTTAACGCGATCTTGGTGACGCCCATGGGCGCGGTCAGGACGGACGCCTCTCCCTCGTACTGCTCCAATACCTGCTCCGCCCGGTATTTCTCCAGGTCGGCTTCATTCTGGACCGTGCGGCGGATCTTATAGCCCTCCGGCACATCCGCGACCATATTAACCACGTTTCGCAGATTGTTGGTGCCCCAGTTGTGGACCGGGTAATACAGATACGGACCATTTTCCTCCAGGCTCCCGTTGAGGTAATAGCGAAAGCCGCACAGCATATTTTTCAGATAGCCGTCCTGCTCCTCCAGGAATGTGGTGTTCTGGTATGTGACGGTTTCCAGAAAATTTTTCTGGATCTTTTTGTCTCCCAGATAGGCGATCATCCGGCTGTGAATGTCCGTCAGATCCACCCGGCCTCCGCTGGTGGCGTGAAATTCCCGTCCCGATATTTTATCCATGGTCTCCGGGTCACCTCCCAGCGGGCCGGGGAAATTGACGGCGTAGATCTCCCCATCCTTCTCGCCCTGGTAGCGGACGGACACGCCGCTGGAGATCACCTCGTACTGCGCCCGGGCCGTGACCTTCAGATAGGTGAATGTGGCCGTATAGGTTCCCACGGTCTTCGTGGATAGGTGCACGCTGTAGCCGTCGGCTCCGCCGTAGGCCAGTGTCCGGTCTTTGCGCGTGCCGTCCGACTGGCGGAATGTGGCGGTCACCTGGGCATCCTCCGCCTGGAAAACGTCCCCCTGGTAGTATTTCCGGTGTATCACCGCCGTCAATCTCACCAGCACGCCGTCTTTCGTCTCCACCGGGTCCTTGGGCTTTAACTGCTCATCCTCCCAGGTTGACGGCGTGGCGGTCGGTCTGGGCGGCCTCTCCGTGGGCGTAGGCGTGGGGCTGACCTCCGGCTCGTTGGTGGGTTCCGGTCCCGGGGTCTCCGTGTGCGCCGGTCCGCTGGTAGGATCCGGCGTGGGCGTGGACCCAGGCATCCCCGTCGGAGAGGGCGGCTGTGTGGGTTCCTGTGTGCCTGGCTGCTGTGGAGGGGCGGGCGTGGGCGTGACTCCCGCGCCTCCTCCTGAGCCTGCGCCATTTCCCGAAAAGCCGCCGCCTGGATTTCCGTTGGGAAGGCCGCCGACGGGGCGTACGTCGATGGCATCCGCGCCCCGGTCATCCGTCAGCTCAAATGCGTCGGGATTGACTTCCTGGCCGGACTCCTCGCCGCGGTCTTGATCCTCCGCCATGCCGAGATGGTTGGCGTCATCCTGGGCCTCCGGCTCTTCATGGGCCATTTTCAAAGCTTTCTGGCTGTCCTCGTCCGCGCTGTCTTCGCCATCCTCATTCTCGTTGGCCAGATCCGACTCTTCCCCATCCCCGGCTGCAGAATCATATTCCCCGCTGTTTTCATATTGATTTTCAAAGTCCTCATAATCCCTGGGTTCAAACACGGCATGACGACCCGAAGCTCCCACCAGGACTGCGATCCCAGCCCCCACGATGACTGCCCCGGTAACTGCCGCCACCAGCCAGCTCTTCTTGATCTTTTTCCATTTATCCATAAACCGCCTCCATGACTATCTCAAAAGCGCCTCGCCCAGCCTCTGCCGCACTTCGTCGTAATCCACAGGTTTGGAAATATGTCCGTTCATGCCCACTTCCACCGAATGCCGCTTGTCTTCCACAAACGCATTGGCCGACATGGCGAAAATCGGAATATCCGCGTCGCTCCTGTCCAGCTTGCGGATCTCGGCCGCCGCCTCCCAGCCCGTCATGTTCGGCATCTGGATATCCATGAGGATGGCGTCGTAGCCATTTTCCGGGCTTTCCTGGAACATGCGCACCGCCTCCAGGCCATCGCAGGCCCGCTCCAGCACGGCTCCTTCCATTTCCATGATCTCGATAGCGATCTCCGCATTTATATCGTTGTCCTCTGCTAAAAGGATATGCAGGCCCTCCAGCGTAAAGTCCTCGATGGCCTTCTTGCGGTCCCCGGCCTCATCCGCCGGCCGCGCGTCTTTCCAGGACGCGGGCACACTCTGGTCGCCTTCGGCGATGGGCATGTTGATGTAAACTACAAATTCCGTCCCCTTGCCTTCCTCGCTCTCCACGATGATCTCCCCGCCCATCAATCTCACAATGTTATCGGCAATGGCCATTCCCAGACCACTGCCCCCATAATGATGGGCCGTGGACGCGTCTTCCTGCTCAAAGGGCCGGAATATGCGGCTTATAAAATCCGACTTGATCCCTTTTCCCGTATCCCTCACGCGGATCATCAGATGCAGATTTCCGTCGATCTTATGCATCTGCCGGAAAGTGACCGTGACCGCTCCCCCTGGCGGCGTGAATTTCACCGCATTGGAAATGAAATTGATGATCACCTGGGTCATGCGCAGCTCATCCCCCACCACGCGGCGCACGTCAAAGTCCTGCATCTGCACATCCCACTGAAGATTTTTCGCCTCCGTGGTGCTGCGGAACATGGAATCCAGCTTTTCGGCCACCTCAAAAAGATCGAACGCCGCCTTCTCCAGCTCCATTTTCCCGCTCTCGATACGGGACATATCCAAAATATCATTGATCAGCGTGAGCAAAAACTGGGACAGGCTCTCCGCCCGATCCAGATAATAATCCGTCTGCTGCGGGTCCTCCACATGCACCTTGGCCAGACTGAGCATCCCCAGGATCCCGTTCATAGGCGTGCGGATCTCATGGGACATCTTCGAGAGGAAATCCGTCTTCGCCTGGCTCTCCTGGTACGCCTGCGCAAGCTCCGCCTGCATGGCCACCCGCGTCTCATGATCCTCCGTGATATCCCTAAACACCGCCAGATAATAGACGCCGCTTTCGTCAATCTGAATGGATGCGCATCCATGGGAAAACGCCTCCCGCCCTGCCGCCTGGTAATCAAACTCCATCTTCAGCTCCTGCGCCCCGTCCCACTCCTTTAGCTGCTGGACGATATGCCTGGCCGTCTTGGGCGTGACCAGCTTTTTCAGCGTCTCAAGATCGGAGCGGACCAGCGCATCGTCCATTCCTGTGATCGCCTGAAAATTGGGGCTGATATATAAGATCCGCAGATCACTCTTTTGGATCAAAAGAAAAAATTCCTGCTCATGCACGGCAAAAGCCTGGTAAAACGCCCGCTCCCCCGACACCGTGCCTTCTGTCTGCCGCGCCCTCTTTTTCTCCCGCAGGTAAAGCCCCAAACAGAACACAGCGAAGACAGACGCCGCCAGCAACAAAAACAACGGCAGCATATGCCGGCTGATATATCCTAAAATCGCATTCATAATCCGTAAACCTCGCGATCCGTGAATGGTTCCCTAAATCTTATATGAATTATATCAGTTTTTTCATCTTTTGAAAACGATTTTTCACCGGAATTATGCCCACCCTTTTTGAATTTCTAATTCATTGCATCCGTCAAACATCCTGTATTATTTTTCATCTGTAGATACGCATTTTCTATTTCTTAAATAAAGAGCAAATCTGTTTTATTTCGCAGATTTGCTCTTTTTGCTGTATGACAAAAAAGCGGGAACGAATCTGCGATCCGTCCCGCTTCTTTTGATTTTGACAAATAATCAAGTTATCTGTTCAAGGCTTTTTATTTAACTTTCACATTCTTTGCTTTTGAGAATGCGCCGTAGTACATCTTCCAGGTATTACCCTCTTTAATCTTCTTGTATGCACGTACTTTAACTGTGTAAGTCTTGCCTTTTCTCAGACCTTTAATCACTTTCTTATAATTCTTGGTCTCAACACGTGTGTATCCTGCCTTGGAACCTTTCACCCTGTACTGAATCTGGTATTTCACTCCACCGCCCAGCTTCTTAGTCTGGATAGTAAAACGTTTGCTTCCAGCTGTCAGTTTCGCAATTGTTGCCTTTTTCGGGAAAATCCTAAAGGAATATGCACTTGTTGTACCTGTGTAATTTCCTTTACCTTTAATCCTAAAGGTAGCCTTACCAATTGCTTTATTCTTTGAGTAGGAAACTGTATATTCTTTATCTTTCGTCAGTCTCTTCTTGTTTACAACAACCTTCAGAGCGCTTGTCTGTCCCACAGCCTTACCTGTGTAGGTCTTATCCTGGATGTTTGTAACTGACGCCTTAGCAATATCTTTTTTCCTAATTACAAAGTTGCCTGTTGCTGTTCCCTTGTAGTTGCCTTTACCGGTTACTGTTACTTTTACAGTTCCAGCGTTTGTTGCTTTCTTCGTCTCTACAGTGTAATCCACACCTGCTTTAAGGATAATTCTGTTATTCATTACAACAGATGTTACTTTTGCTGTCTGTGCAGCTCCTGTATATTCTGGTGAATAAACATTAACCTTTGCATTTGCCAGAGATGCAGCTACAATGGTGAAAGTTTTTTCAATCGGTGCAGTATTTGCATAGTTACCAATACCAGTGATTGTCACAGTCTTCTTACCGACATTTTCCATGTCATCATCGGACTCTACAATATAGTCTGTACCTAAAACAAGTTCTTTGCCGTCTACAGTGATTGTAATTGGAGGCGTTACAGTTGAGCCTGCATATTCAACTTCTGATTCAACTTTTACGTCAGCTTCTGTGAAAGCAATCGCTTTAATCTCATAAGCAGCCTGTACTGTGCCTGTGTAAGCTCCTGTACCAACTACTGTTACTGCATAGCTTCCAGCGTCTACAGAATCATTCGGAATAGCTACTGTATAATCTGTATTTTCTGAAAGTACACGGCCTGCTACTGTTACCTTAACATCAGATGCAGCTGGAGCCTGCGCCTGGCCATTGTAAGTGAAGTTACCAGTTACAGATACGTTTGTTTCTAAGATCGTGATTGCGCCTTCTTTAACTTCCTGTGTAAATGTGCCTTCGTATGCGCCAATACCCTTGATGGTTACATCCCATGCTTTTGGATCTGTGCCAGCTTTAGCTACAACGCTTACAACTTCATAATCCTTGTCAGGAACAAGAGCTTTGCCTTCTGCTGTCACCTGTACTAATGCATTGTCACTCTCTGTTCCTGCATAATATATTACTGTATTGCCTTCTGACAGAGTGATTGGTCCAACCACATAAGTCAGTTCAACTGTGCCTGCATAGTTACCTTTACCAGTAACTGTAATCGTATGTGTTCCTCTTTCTCCTGGATTCTCAGCGTATTCTACTGTGTAATCTCTATCCTGAAGAAGATTAGCTATCGTCGGAATAACAGTAACGTTTGGCACACTTCCTTCTTTATATTCGAATCTTGTCTCAGAAAGACGGAAGTTTTCTGGTTTCAGCTGAATTGCGTTTACTGTCAGTGTTCCCAGTACGCGTACGCCTGAATAATTGCCCTTACCTACAGCCACGATGTCATAAACTCCAACATTCTGGTAGCTGTCAGTTAATTTGCCATCTATTCTCAGTTTCACATCATAATCCATATTCTTACCATTAAGAATATCATCATTGAATGAGAGGCAATTCTTTGTCAGGGAGGCTGGCGCTACGTAATCTACTGATACTCCTGTGTAATTCACGCTTGTAGCATAACCATTTTCACTGATCTGCTTAACCTCGTCTGATGCAATATCCATCGGCGCGACATTAATGCTGATCGTTGTCTCTCCTGTATAGTTATCATATCCCTTGATAAGCATATCTACAGTCCCGGCCTGCGTAGTTGACGGGATAGGGCCTGTGATAAAATCTTCACGGTAAGCAAGATCTACATTATGAAGAGCATCCCGAATTTTAAGTTTTGCAGGATCTATCTTCTGTTCTCTTGTATTATACACAAATGCAGCATCTGATGATACCTCAGCAACTTCTGACAAATTGGTTGGCTCTGTCGAATACGGCTTTGTAATGATCGTTGTTGTATAGTTCCCCATACCAATAATTCTGCAACTTTTGTCATTAATTTTCTCAATTCTGTAGTCAATGCCTTCTTTCAACAACGCCTCAGCGCCTGAAAGGTCATTATCAGAGATTTTTGCTGTTGGAGCGGCAGTCTGACCACCTTTATATCTGTATGCCGCCGTTGAAATCACGGTAACATTATTTTCATTAAATGCTCTGGGCACAACCGTGAATTTGTGGGTATACGGAGTTGCATTGCTGTAAAAGCCTTTTCCAACGATCGTCATCGTATAAGTTCCAACATCTTTCACATCGCCAACTGAAATAGTATAGTAATTCGTTGAAACTTCCTTGCCATCCGAATAAACCTTCGTCATCGGAGCCAGATCAGCTGCGCTCAATACTTTGCCTCTATAGCTAAGCTGATTGTTTGTGCTGACCCTGACGCTTGTAAAACCGCTGTCTCCAATGGAGAATGTAGCTTTTAAAGTGCCGCAGTAATTACCTTTTCCAGTTACTACTATAGTAGCATTGTCGCCTTTATCTACATTGTTATTGCCCTTAACGATGTAATCTGTGTCCTTCGTAAGGAATTTGTTTGCCGACTGTGAATTCTCATATTTGAGGCTAAGCTCAGGAATAACCGCACTGCCGGTATAACCATAGGTTTTGCCATCAACATCAAAACCTGTAATATCATTGTCTGATATGCTCTTCCGCAGGATCTCACATTTGATATGCTCTATTTTACCTTTATAGTTTCCACTGACATTCGCTGAAACCATACACCAGTAATCACCAGAAACTGTTCCATTTCCAGTGCCATTTTTGCTGATGACAACCTTATAGTCATCCTTGGTGATCTCGTAATGGGCAGTGGAACTTTTCTTCGTCAGATCAACCTCCGGCACATGTGAACCGCCGTCGTAGGTGAACTTCGTTTCTTTTGGTTTCGCAGATATATTTGTATTAAGGTCTGCCTGAGCGATATTAAATGAAACTGTTTTGGTGCTTCCAGCATAATTTCCACTAATCAAAGTGATAACCGCTGTAGGAGCCTGCTTATCGCTTATGCTTCCAGCATTGACATTATTTTTATAGTCAACCCTAAAATCTTGGCCTTCCTTCATACCATCCTGGCTTACTGGCAGACCAGAAACAGTTCCGTCAACACTTACCGTTAACTGTGGCAACTCTTTCTCAGTTCCGTCATAAACAATATTATTGTTATAACTTACCTTAATCGCATCCTCCGAAACCTTAATTCCGATGATTGTGAAAGGAAGTTCCGCCTTAACTTTCGCTCCATCGTAATTGCGTGTGCCTACGATCTGCAGCTTATGTTCGCCAGACTCATCAAATTTATGCCCGCCAGAAACAGTTTTGCCATCAACCGATACCACTTCGTAATCATCTGTGCTGACAATGGAATCCCCAACTTTTACAATGACATTCTCACTGATCTCATTCACTGATGTGCCAATCTCATATGTAGCTTTGTCACCTTTGAAAGATGGCGTGAACACTGCGGTGTTATTTGCTGAAATTTCAAACACATTGTTCAATTTAAAAACTGTATTTGCAGGAAAACGCTTTCCATAGCCTGTAAGTGTCACGTTTGCACTTGCACTGCCTACATTTTCAGTGTTATCCCAGGTGATGTTATAATCTTCTGGCTGCAGCACTACTTCGCTATTTCCTGACTCCGTAACTGTAAGTGTATCTTTTGCAGGATCTTGTTTTTGTCCAGTATAACGATGGAAACCTTTCCCCGGCACATTTACGGATACACCTTTGATTTCATTTGTCTTAATCTGGAAGGTCTTTGTTATCGTCCCCTGATATGGACACTTAGAATTATCAAATTCCAGTACGGCAGTTGCAGTTCCTACCTCTTTATTGTCCCGATATGTGATATTATACGCAACTCCCTGTTCAAATTTTTCCCCATCACTTACTATGATTACAGGTTCCTGGAATTTTGAATTATAAGACACCCCGTTCGTTGACACAGTTGCATCTTCAAAGCTCAACAAAGAAGCTGTTGGAGCCACAGACTTAATCTGGATGTCTACAGATGTCGATTCAGCGCCGACCTTATTAACCGTCAATACGCCGCCAAAATCCTCTTTCCTTAACTGTATCGCGGTAACATTACTGCCTGAACTTATTGTGTTACCATCTTTCAGCACTTGAAAGTCGTACTGATAGTTTTGCTTGTCATCTGTTATCTCAACTTTTGTTTTCCAGTTTGTTTCAAGGACATCCCCATTCTGGGTAACGCCCTTAAGACTGATCGGACTGGTAATGTCTCCAGCCTGCTCTTCCGGCGCAGCCTCTTCTTCAACAGCCTGTGCCTGCACTTCCGGCTCGATCACCTGTTCAACTACAGCAGCCTGCTCCTGAATCTCGGCCAGCTGCTCTAAATTTGGATTTTCCGCTTCTTGCTCCACGGCCGCAGCCTGCACATCTATAACACTACATGTATAAAGCGATGTGCCTGCCATTGCCAGTGAGAGAAGAAAAGCTGTAAATCTTTTTTTCCTCATAAAAACCATTTCCTCCTTTTGCATTGCTATCCTTTAGAGAAAGCTCTCAAGACCTCTTACGCTTCTAACCCCGCAGCGAACTCCCCTCCCCTCGTAAGATATAGTCGGTCTGCTGTTCTCCCAACATCTCCTCAACGGAAAGGACCTGCCTGCTCACCCAGACATTGCCATGGGATAAAAGCTAACCGCCCCGTGTTACATTACACATCAGCGCAGTCTCGACAAAGCCGGAATCCGGCCCCAAAGCAGCCTCAAAGATATACATGCTAATATTATAATATGTTTTTCGGCATAATTATAACAAAACTTTAGCCTTTTGTAAAGAAAATTTCAAATCTCTGAGTTGCACTATTCCGCTGTTTATAAGGGTTTCCAACGAATGGCAAATCTGGAATGAACCTTCCACAAAGATTTTAGGGGTTACATCTGAATGCATGAATTGTTATAATCTGCTCATAGGAGCTATCGTCTGACGATCCAAACGCCAAAACAGCCGCCCATGGTCTGGTAAACTAAAGCGGCATTTCTGTCTCATCATTGATTTTTGTCCAGTCGTCTAGCAACAGCATTTTGCCTATGAAACCATATTATCACTATCAAGCAGATATGTCAAAAGGTTTATAGTCTTTTTTTATACTTTATCCACATTCACCATAAACCATGGTCATTTTGTACACATCCGATGATTTTCTCCATCCAGATCATATCATACTGCCGCTCGAATTTATAACCGCACTTATGAAACTTTCCGCATTTGACGTAGCCCATGCGCTCATGAAACCGCGCGCTGTCCCAGGTCAGGTATTCGTCCTCCGCCGCAGGCCAGCCGATGCAGGCGTACAGGTTCCGAATGCCCATTTCCCCAAGCGCGGCCTCCAACGCGCCGTAAAGCGCCTTTCCAATGCCCTGGCGCCTCTCGTCTGCCGCCAGATAGATCGTCACCTCAGCCGCATACTGGTAAGCCGCCCGTTCGATAAAAGGCCCCGCGTAGGCATAGCCTGCAATATGATTTCCCCGAACCGCCGCAAAGTAAGGATATTTCTCTAATGTCTTCGCCATCCGCTGCCGAAATTCCTCCACCGTGGGCACATCATACTCGAACGAAACAGCCGTCCTGCTCACATAATATCCATATATTTCCAAGATTTCCCGCGCGTCGTCCACACGCGCCGCTCTGATTTCAACGCCGTTCATAATCTTCTCCCTTCCGAATCCCTGCGCTCTGCAAAATTTTTTTGCTTCCATATTACCACTGTATCGCCTATGGCGCAAAAATTTATTTTAATTTAATATTTTCCCCATCTCTTTCATGTTATAATTTTAAGAGAATCATTATTTATTTTTTGGAAAGGGTATTCACATGAAAACTTTTTTAAAAAACGCGCTGGCTGCGCTGGTCCTGCTGATCGCCGCAATGTTTTTGGCCGCGCCGGTCACCGCCCAGGCGAAGGCGTCCAATATCAAACTGGATGTGAACCGAACTTATAAACAATACGATTTCACCGGGGACCAAAAGCCGGATAAATTCCGATTTTCCACTGCCTCCTACAACGCCTATGCATTTAAGAGTTATCAGGTTTCCTTAAACGGAAAAAAGGCATTACCCGAAATAAACGGTAATTTTTACAGTTTTGAAATAAGACGGCTGGAACTGAATAATAAAAAGATTTATCTGGCCATTATTCCCGTCACGGATAATGGCGATATTTTGGGCGCCGCCATCTACCAATATAACGGCGGCAAATTCAACAGAGTCGTAGACCTGAACGATATGTTTAAAATCGGCTACCACAATAACGCTAAAATCCTTAAGGTAACCGGCAACAAAATCACCGTGGAACACAGCGTTATGTCCTATGCTCTGGGATTAATCAGTTTCCGCCTGGATTACCAGTATAAAAACGGAAAACTGGTGCAGGCGACCACAAAGCCCAAACTTACGGATTTTCGCCTGAAGTACATAAAGAAAGCCTACTGGACCGCCAATTATGCCATGACGGCGCTGAAATCTCCCGGCGGAAAACGCGTCGCCACTCTGAAAAAAGGCCAGAAAGCGAAAATCGACCGGATTTACCTGAACGCCAAGCACAATAAAATCTATCTGCATGTGAAAATCAAGGGTGGAAAGTCCGGCTGGGTAAAAGGATGGACCGAAGACTCTTCACGGCCATCATCGACTGGAATGTTTGCGGAAGTGCAGTATGCCGGTTAGATTTTATGCTGCCGGGACGCTTAACTTTAGCGTCCCGGTTTCTTTATATTCTGATTTCTCCAAAGATATTTTACCTGTCTTCTATCCATAGATCATGTTTTAATCTGCACATTGATTTTTGAATTTATTTGAATTATAATATGCATAAAAGCTTTGTTGCTTTTTAGCTAAATGTCATTATACACCCACTTCAACTAGGAGCGCTTTTATGCCGAAAAAGAAATTAACCATTCCTGAACAGCTTGAAGATATGCGCAGTAAAGGCATTGCCTTTGATTATGCCTCTGAACAGGATATTTGCAATTTTTTGAAATACAACAACTATTATTTTAAATTGAAATCCTATGGGAAAAACTATGACAGATATACAAACGCTGCAAAACAGGGACAATATATCCACCTTGACTTCGCCTATCTTCAAGAACTTTCCACCTTGGACATGTATTTGAGGAAAACTATACTTTTCATCACTTTGGATATTGAACACGCATTAAAGGTTCAATTATTACACGATTTAAGCGAAAATAGCGAAGAGGACGGTTACCATATTGTAAAACAATACTTTGACACAGACTATACACGCATAAAATCCCTGCATGACAAAATCGGAAAATCCGCCTCCAGCAACCTAATCGAAAAGAAACGAGAACTTAAAGACCATTATGCCTTATGGGAAATCGTGGAGGTCATATCATTCGGAGAATTTATTGACTTGTATTGTCTTTACTATTCGATTTATCCTTCTAAATCCAACGATTTTAGCAGCTATTTATGGTCCATTAAATTTTTACGCAATGCAGCGGCGCATAACAACCGTTTATTGAATAACCTAAAGGCTCCGTGTCGCGTCACTATACATAAAACGAAAGAAATTCAGCATGAAATTTCTAAAATTAAAAGTATTTCTAAAAATGTAAGAATGAAATGGATGGAAAACCCTGTCATTCATGATTTTGTCGTTCTTGTTTTTGTATTTGTTAGACTCACCAAAAGCGCCGGCATAAAACAAAAAGGCATTGAAAATCTAAATTGGCTTTTCAATGAAAGAATGCTAAAACACAAAGATTTTTTTATTAAAAACGCTTCTATAACAGAAAGTTACAGATTTACTTCTAAGGTTGTCAATTATTTTTGTAATAAATATCGTAAATAATTCTTGCATTTTTTTATATATTTGCATATAATAGTATAGATGAACAAAAAAACTTTCGTTTTTTCCGCGGAGACGGCGCCTGCGTTGTTTCCGTATTTTTTTGTCCAAAAAAGGGATGTTTTTGTTTTCTTAAAAAAGCCCCACAACTCCTTCACTGTCAAAGGAATTATGGGGCTTAATTTTTTATTTTATTCTATAACCGAAAATTACTCGATAATGCTGGCAACACGGCCTGAACCTACTGTACGTCCACCTTCGCGGATAGCGAATGTAAGACCCTGGTCCATAGCGATTGGGTGAATCAGTTCGATTGTCATCTCTACGTTATCGCCAGGCATGCACATTTCTACGTTCTCAGGCAGATTGCAGACGCCTGTTACGTCTGTTGTTCTGAAATAGAACTGTGGTCTGTAGTTGTTGAAGAAAGGTGTATGACGGCCACCCTCGTCTTTTGTCAGCACGTATACCTGCGCTGTGAATTTTGTATGGCAGGTGATGGTGCCTGGCTGTGCCAGTACCTGTCCTCTTTCGATCTCTGTTCTCTGGATACCACGAAGCAGAGCGCCGATGTTGTCACCAGCCTGCGCCTCATCCAACAGTTTACGGAACATTTCGATACCGGTTACAACGGTCTTCATTGTCTCTTCTTTGATACCAACGATCTCAACTTCTTCGCCTACATGCAGTGTACCGGCTTCTACTCTACCTGTAGCAACTGTACCACGGCCTGTGATGGAGAATACGTCCTCTACAGGCATGATGAATGGCTTGTCTGTATCTCTCTGCGGATCCGGAACCCACTCGTCTACTGCCTTCATCAGCTCGATAATCTTATCGCCCCACTCGCTCTGCGGATCTTCCAGAGCTTTCAGTGCGGAACCCTGGATGATCGGAGTGTCGTCGCCCGGGAATTCATATTCGTTCAGGAGTTCACGGATTTCCATGTCTACCAGTTCCAGAAGCTCTTCGTCGTCTACCATATCGCATTTGTTCATGAATACTACGATATAGGGAACGCCTACCTGACGGGACAGAAGGATGTGCTCTTTTGTCTGAGCCATTACACCGTCTGTAGCGGCAACAACAAGGATTGCGCCGTCCATCTGAGCGGCTCCAGTGATCATGTTCTTAACGTAGTCGGCATGTCCTGGGCAGTCAACGTGTGCATAATGACGATTCTCTGTCTCGTACTCTACGTGCGCGGTGGAAATTGTGATTCCACGCTCTCTCTCTTCGGGAGCTTTATCAATGTTTTCAAATGCTACAACCTCACCAGTCCCCAGTCTCTCGTTCAGGGTCTTTGTGATGGCGGCTGTCAGCGTTGTTTTACCATGGTCTACGTGACCGATGGTACCAATATTACAATGTGGTTTCGTCCTCTCAAATTTAGCTTTAGCCATTTTTAAAATGTCCTCCTTAATTACATACGCCCTCTGGGCAAAATCTGGTTTGTTTTATATTCCAGTAACTACTATTTATTCATTATATTGCAATTCAAAGGTATTTGCAAGAAAATTTTTATTCTCCTTTTTTGGACAAAATTTTCTCCTGCACAGACTTGGGAACCGGCTCGTATTTCTCAAAGAACATGGAGTAGTTGCCTCGTCCCTGGGTTCTGGAACGCAGGTCTGTGGAATACCCGAACATTTCTGACAGCGGCACGAATCCGCGAATCATCTTGCCCCCTCCGATATCGTCCATACCTTCGATACGGCCGCGGCGGGAGTTAATGTCTCCGATTACGTCTCCCATGTAATCTTCCGGCGTGGTCACTTCCACACGCATGATCGGCTCCAATAAGATCGGAGAGGATTTCTGCATGGCTTCTTTGAACGCCAGAGATCCGGCGATGTGGAACGCCATCTCGGATGAATCGACTTCATGGTAGGAGCCGTCGTATACGTTGGCGTATACGCCCACAACGGGGAATCCGCCCAGCAGGCCGGCTTTCATAGCCTCTTCGATGCCCTCGCCCACAGCAGGAATGTATTCCTTGGGGATGGCGCCGCCCACAACGGTTGACTCGAACTTGTACAGTTCGTCTCCGTTGGCGTCCATAGGCTCGAATTTGACTTTGCAGTGTCCGTACTGTCCACGTCCACCGGACTGTTTCGCGTATTTGCTCTCCACGTCCACGGGTTTGGTGATGGTCTCTTTATAGGCAACCTGCGGCGCGCCTACGTTGGCTTCCACCTTAAATTCACGCAGCAGACGGTCTACGATGATTTCCAGATGCAGCTCGCCCATACCGGCGATGATGGTCTGTCCCGTCTCCACGTTGGTGTGTGCGCGGAATGTGGGGTCTTCCTCCGCCAGTTTCGCAAGGGACTCGCCCAGCTTGCCCTGGCCCGCTTTGGTCTTGGGCTCGATGGCCAGCTCGATAACCGGTTCCGGGAATTCCATGGATTCCAGAATAACCGGATGCTGCTCGTCACAGATGGTGTCACCGGTGGTTGTAAGTTTGAATCCGATGGCAGCGGCAATGTCGCCGGCATACACTTTATCCAGCTCTTCACGCTTGTTGGCGTGCATCTGCAGGATACGGCCTACACGCTCTTTTTTGCCCTTGGTGGCGTTCAGCACGTAGGAACCGGAGTTCATGGTGCCGGAGTACACGCGGAAATATGCCAGTTTACCCACGAATGGGTCTGTCATAATCTTAAATGCAAGAGCGGAGAATGGCTCATCATCGGAAGAATGTCTTTCGATTGGGTTGCCATCCATGTCTTCGCCCTGAATAGCCGGGATGTCTGTGGGCGCCGGCATGAATTCCAGAACCGCATCCAGCAGTTTCTGCACGCCTTTGTTTCTGTAAGCGGTTCCGCAGCATACCGGAACGGCTGTGCACTCACAGGTGCCTTTACGAAGCGCCGCTTTCAGCGCGTCTACGGAAGGCTCTTCCCCTTCCAGGTACTCCAGCATCAGGTCGTCGTCTAATTCGCAGATTTTCTCTACCAATTCTGTATGATAAAGCTCTGCGTCATCTTTCATATCTTCCGGGATATCGACGATGGAGATGTCTTCGCCTTTTTCGTCGTTATAGATATAGGCTTTCATCTCGAACAAGTCGATAATTCCCTTGAAATCGTCTTCTCTTCCGATGGGCAGCTGAAGACAGATCGCGTTCTTGCCCAACCGGTTTTTAATCTGGTCAACCGCATTATAGAAGTCTGCGCCCAGGATATCCATTTTGTTAATGAATGCCATACGGGGCACGTTGTAGGTATCGGCCTGGCGCCACACGTTCTCAGACTGGGGTTCCACGCCGCCCTTTGCACAGAAGACGCCTACGGCTCCATCCAATACGCGAAGGGAACGCTCAACTTCCACAGTAAAGTCTACGTGCCCTGGCGTATCAATGATGTTGATACGGTGTTCCAAGGCTCCTGGTTTTGCCTTGCAGTTCTCCTGCAAAGTCCAGTGGCAGGTAGTAGCGGCGGAAGTAATTGTGATACCCCTTTCCTGTTCCTGCTCCATCCAGTCCATGGTGGCAGTTCCTTCATGTGTATCTCCAATTTTGTAATTAACACCGGTATAATATAAAATACGCTCTGTCAGAGTCGTCTTGCCCGCATCGATGTGGGCCATGATACCAATGTTTCTGGTCCTCTCTAATGGATATTCTCTTCCAGCCAATGCTTCCTCCTCCTAGAATCTGTAATGCGCAAACGCCCTATTGGCTTCTGCCATCTTATGCATATCTTCTTTTCTCTTCACGGACGCTCCCGTGTTGTTCATGGCGTCGAGCAGCTCGTTTGCCAGTCTCTCCTCCATGGTCTTTTCCCCTCTCTTACGGGAAAACATGGTCAGCCAGCGAAGCGCCAGCGCCTGCCGTCTCTCGGGGCGCACTTCAATGGGCACCTGATAGGTGGCGCCGCCAATACGTCTGGCCTTTACTTCCAGCACAGGCATGATGTTGTTCATGGCCTCTTCAAATACTTCCAGAGCAGGCTTCCCGGCCTTCTCTTCAATTCTGTTAAACGCTCCGTATACAATTTTCTGCGCAACGCCTTTTTTGCCGTCCAGCATGATATTGTTGATCAGCTTGGTCACTACTTTGTTATTGTATAACGGATCTGCCAGCACGTCTCTCTTTTGGGTATGTCCTTTCCGCGGCACGTTACTTCCCTCCTTAATCATGATTTTGATTAAATCATAGGTACTCACACAAGAATCGTATGTTCGCACTGGTAAATCTCTATATTTAACCCGCAGCCCTGAGGGTATATGGAATAACCGTACAAATCTTATTCGTCTGTGGAATATCTCTAATGATTACGTCGTTAATTATTTCTTCGGTCTTTTTGCCCCGTATTTGGAACGGGCCTGTTTTCTGTTGGCTACGCCTGCTGTATCCAGCGTGCCTCTGATGATGTGGTATCTGGTACCGGGAAGGTCTTTTACCCTTCCGCCACGGATCAGAACAACGCTGTGCTCCTGCAGGTTATGTCCTTCACCGGGAATATAACTGGTAACTTCAATGCCGTTTGAAAGACGAACCCTGGCGATCTTTCTAAGAGCTGAGTTCGGCTTCTTCGGTGTAGCAGTCTTTACGGCTGTGCACACGCCCCTCTTCTGAGGAGATGACAGATCTGTGCTTTTCTTTTTCAGAGAATTGAAGTTCTTCTGCAGCGCCGGAGCTGTTGATTTCTTAACGGCTGTCTTTCTTCCTTTACGGACTAACTGATTAAATGTTGGCATTCCATTTCACCTCCCAAAATTATTTTACATGCCCCGGGAGCGCGCGGCCCCCGAAAGGCATTTTCTCTGCTTTGCTTTTTTGCGGCTGCTATTTTTTTCATTCCAGCGGGAAATATTTCTCAATATTTACACACGCTGTCCTGTATTATAGCCTTTTGAAAATTGTCTGTCAAGGGGTAAGTGTGCGCAGTTGTGACAATTCTTCGGTTTCTGCGCTTTCTGCGGCGTCTTCGGACTCCGGTTCTTCCAAAATATCCTGAATTTCTTCGACATCTTCGATGTCTTCCAGCATCTCCGGCTCTTCGGCGCCCACGGCTGTTTCTTCTATGCCGCCCAGTTCTGCGGCTTCCTCGTCCCCTTCCAGGTCGTCATCTATTTCCGACATAAGGAGTTCGTTTTCCACCAGGGAGACGTCTCCTTCTTCCTCGTCGTCCAGACCAAAGTCTTCGCCAAAGTCCACGAAGTCGTCATCTTCTTTTTCCGAATCCAGCTTGATGTCGCTGTAGCGCTTCAGCCCGGTTCCGGCGGGAATCAGTTTTCCGATAATTACGTTTTCCTTCAGGCCGATCAGCGGGTCGGCTTTGCCCTTGATGGCCGCTTCGGTCAGAACTTTCGTGGTCTCCTGGAAGGACGCCGCCGACAGGAAGGAATTGGTGGCCAGGGAGGCTTTTGTGATGCCCAGCATAACCTGGCTTCCGGCGGCCGGCTCCAGCCCTTCTTCTTCCATGCGGAGGTTTTCGTCTTCGTATTCCAGCACATCCACCAGCGTGCCCGGCAAAAATTCCGTGTCTCCGTTACTCTCGATGCGCACTTTTTTCAACATCTGGCGCACAATGACTTCGATGTGCTTGTCGTTGATTTCCACGCCCTGGAGCCTGTATACCCGCTGCACTTCCTGAATCATATAATCCTGCACGGCCCGCACGCCCTTAATCTTCAGGATGTCGTGAGGGTTGACGCTTCCTTCTGTCAGCTCGTCGCCGGCTTCCAGCACGTCGCCGTCCATGATCTTGATCCGGGAACCGTAGGGGATCAGGTAAGTCTTGGAATCGCCGTTTTCATCGTTTGTAATGGTGATCTCGCGTTTCTTCTTGGTGTCGCTGATGGTGGCCCTTCCCGGAATCTCCGTAATGATCGCAAGGCCTTTGGGCTTCCTGGCCTCGAAAAGCTCCTCCACACGGGGAAGACCCTGGGTGATGTCGCCGCCGGCCACGCCTCCGGTATGGAAGGTACGCATGGTCAGCTGGGTACCCGGCTCGCCGATGGACTGGGCCGCGATGATTCCTACGGATTCACCTACCTGCACCGGCTCGCCGGTGGCCATGTTGGCGCCGTAACATTTCGCGCAGATGCCCACATGGCACTTGCATGTTAAAATGGTGCGGATCTTCACGCGTTCCAGTGACTCTCCCTTTTCATCCACGCCCTGGGCCATGATCTTCGCCGCGCGTCCAGGCGTAATCATGTGGTTGGCCTTCACCAGCACGTTGCCTTCTCTGTCTTTGATGGTTTCGCAGGAAAATCTTCCGGTGATGCGCTCCTGCAGGCTCTCGATCTCTTCTTTTCCGTCCGCAAATTCTTTTACGTACATGCCCGGAATCTCGTCTTTTCCTTCGCAGCAGTCCACTTCACGCACAATCAGCTCCTGGGACACGTCCACCAGACGCCTGGTCAGATACCCGGAGTCCGCGGTGCGGAGCGCCGTATCCGACAGACCTTTTCTGGCGCCGTGGGCAGACATGAAGTATTCCAAAACGTCCAGGCCCTCACGGAAATTGGACTTGATGGGCAGCTCGATGGTGTGGCCGGTGGTGTCCGCCATCAGCCCGCGCATGCCCGCCAGCTGTTTAATCTGCTTGTCAGAACCACGGGCTCCGGAATCCGCCATCATATAGATGTTGTTGTATTTATCCAATCCGGTCAGCAGCGCGTGGGTCAGCGTGTCGTCGGTTTTTTTCCAGGTCTCCACCACTTCTTTGTAGCGCTCTTCCTCGGTAATCAGACCGCGCTTGTAGTTCTTGGTGATCAGATCCACGGTGTCCTGGGCTTTCTGAATCAGCTCCGGCTTCTCCGGCGGCACCGTCATATCGGAGATGGATACGGTCATGGCCGCGCGGGTGGAGTATTTGTAGCCCATGGCTTTGATGTCGTCCAGCACCTCCGCTGTCTTGGTGGCGCCGTGGGTGTTGATGACCTTTTCCAGAATCTGTTTCAGGCTCTTCTTGCCCACATGGAAATCCACTTCCAGCTTCAGCTCGTTTTCCGGGTCGCTTCTGTCCACAAAACCCAGATCCTGAGGCAAAATCTCGTTGAACAAAAACCGTCCCAGGGTGGATTCCACCTGGCCGCAGGCTTTTGTGCCGTCGGGACGCTTCTTCTGGCAGCGCACCACGATCTTGGACTGCAGGGTAATGGCGCCGTTCTCGTAGGCAAGAATCGCCTCGTTCACGTTGCGGAACGCTTTTCCCTCGCCCTTGCTGCCTGGCCGCTCCTGGGTCAGATAGTAGATGCCCAGCACCATATCCTGGGAGGGCACGGCCACCGGACCGCCGTCAGAAGGTTTTAACAGGTTGTTGGGCGACAGCAGAAGGAATCGGCATTCCGCCTGCGCCTCCACGGACAGGGGCAGATGCACCGCCATCTGATCCCCGTCGAAGTCGGCGTTGAACGCGGTACACACCAAAGGATGCAGCTTAATGGCCTTGCCTTCCACCAGAATCGGCTCGAAAGCCTGGATGCCCAGACGGTGCAGGGTAGGCGCGCGGTTTAACATAACCGGATGCTCCTTAATGACTTCTTCCAGAATATCCCAGACTTCCGGCTGCAATTTCTCCACCATTTTCTTGGCGTTCTTGATGTTGTGGGAGGTGCCGTTGGCCACCAGTTCCTTCATAACAAAGGGTTTGAACAGCTCAATGGCCATCTCTTTGGGCAGACCGCACTGGTAAATCTTCAGCTCTGGCCCTACCACGATTACGGAGCGGCCGGAATAGTCCACGCGCTTGCCCAGCAGGTTCTGGCGGAAGCGGCCAGATTTTCCCTTGAGCATGTCGGACAGGGATTTCAGCGCGCGGTTTCCCGGCCCGGTGACCGGACGGCCCCGGCGGCCATTGTCAATCAGCGCGTCCACCGCTTCCTGGAGCATACGTTTTTCATTTCTCACGATAATGTCCGGCGCGCCCAGCTCCAGCAGGCGTTTCAGACGGTTGTTGCGGTTGATGATCCTCCGGTACAGGTCGTTTAAGTCGGATGTGGCGAATCGTCCGCCGTCCAGCTGCACCATGGGACGCAAATCCGGCGGAATCACGGGGATTACGGACATGATCATCCACTCCGGGCGGTTGCCGGAACCGCGGAAAGACTCCACCACTTCCAGCCGCTTGATGATCCTGGCACGTTTCTGGCCGGTCGATTCCCGCAGGCCTTTTTTCAGCTCCTCCGTCTCTTTATCCAGATCGATGCTCTGCAAAAGCTCCTGGATGGCTTCGGCGCCCATCCCTACCCGGAAGTCGTATCCGTAGGTCTCCCGCGCCTCCTGGTATTCTTTCTCTGTGAGCACCTGCTTATACTGCAGGCCGGAGTCCGCGGGGTCCAGCACGATATAATTCGCAAAATACAGCACTTTTTCCAGGGTCCGGGGGCTTAGATCCAGCACCAGGCCCATCCGGGAAGGTATGCCCTTGAAATACCAGATGTGGGACACTGGCGCCGCCAGCTGAATATGCCCCATCCGCTCCCTGCGGACGGCTGACTTGGTTACTTCCACGCCACAGCGGTCGCAGACAACGCCTTTGTAGCGGATTTTTTTATATTTTCCGCAGTGGCATTCCCAGTCTTTGCTGGGGCCAAATATTTTTTCACAGAAAAGCCCGTCTTTCTCCGGTTTTAAGGTTCTATAATTGATCGTTTCCGGTTTTAGAACTTCGCCTCTGGACCATTCCATGATTTTCTCAGGAGATGCCAGTCCAATCTTAATCGCGTCAAAGGTCATTGGCTGATAGACCTCTTGTTTATTCATCGTCTCCGTCATCAAATATACCCCTTCCTACTCTTCTTCATCCAAAGTCATCTGCATATCTCTCTCGATCTCTTCTACAAGCCCTTCCTCCGTATCTTCAAAATCGTCGGGAGCTTCCGGCTCCTGCTCGTCGTCGAAGCCGTCCGGCTCCTCCGGCTCGTCGGCGCCAATGTCCACCAGCTCGCCGCCGCCGTTGAATTCCTGACGGGTGTAGCCCATATGGTCATAGGATTCCTCCATATCCCTGCGGCGGTCCCCTTCAATGATGGCGTGCAGATCCGTTTCCCCGTAGTCGATGGTTTCCATGATTTCCACTTCTGTATTGTCGTCTTTTAAGACTTTCACGTCCAGGCCCAGTGACTGCAGCTCTTTTAACAGCACTTTGAAGGACTCAGGCACGCCCGGCTCCGGAATGTTGTCGCCCTTGATGATGGCCTCGTAGGTCTTCACACGGCCCACCACGTCGTCGGATTTGACGGTTAAGATTTCCTGCAAAGTATAGGACGCGCCGTAAGCTTCCAGCGCCCACACTTCCATTTCCCCGAATCGCTGGCCGCCGAACTGGGCTTTTCCGCCCAATGGCTGCTGGGTCACCAGTGAGTAAGGGCCAGTGGAACGGGCGTGAATCTTATCGTCTACCAGATGGTGCAGCTTCAGATAGTGCATGTGACCGATGGTGACCGGGCTGTCGAAATATTCTCCGGTGCGCCCGTCTCTTAAACGCACTTTTCCGTCTCTGGACAGGGGCACCCCTTTCCAGACCTTGCGGTGATCCCGGTTTTTATCCAGGTAGTCCATGACCTCCGGCAGCAGCTCGTCTTTGTATTTATCTCGGAAATCTTCAAAATCCTCCATGTTCACGTAGTCGTTGGCGATTTCCAGCGTGTCCATGATGTCGTCTTCGTTGGCGCCGTCGAACACAGGCGTGGCGATGTTAAAGCCCAGAGCTTTCGCCGCCAGGGACAGGTGAATCTCCAAAACCTGACCGATGTTCATACGGGACGGCACGCCCAGCGGATTTAATACAATGTCCAGCGGACGGCCATTGGGCAGAAATGGCATATCTTCCACGGGCAGCACGCGGGAAACCACACCCTTGTTGCCGTGTCGGCCCGCCATCTTATCTCCCACAGAAATCTTCCGCTTCTGGGCGATGTAGATGCGCACCGACTGGTTTACGCCCGGAGACAGCTCGTCGCCGTTTTCCCTGGTAAAGACTTTCGCGTCCACCACGATGCCGTATTCCCCGTGGGGCACTTTCAGAGAGGTATCCCGCACTTCACGGGCCTTTTCCCCGAAAATCGCCCGCAGAAGGCGTTCTTCCGCCGTCAGCTCCGTCTCCCCTTTCGGGGTCACTTTTCCCACCAGAATGTCTCCGGCCCGCACTTCCGCGCCGATACGGATGATTCCCCGCTCATCCAGGTCTTTTAGCGCGTCGTCGCCTACGCCGGGCACGTCCCGGGTGATTTCCTCCGGTCCTAACTTGGTGTCTCTGGACTCGGCCTCGTACTCCTCAATGTGGACAGACGTGTACACGTCTTCCTGCACCAGACGCTCGCTTAAGAGCACCGCGTCCTCGTAGTTATAGCCTTCCCAGGTCATAAATCCGATCAGCGGGTTCTTGCCCAGCGCCAGCTCGCCGTTGGACGTGGACGGGCCGTCCGCGATGACCTGGCCTTCCTCCACCCGCTCGCCCTGGAACACAATGGGTTTCTGGTTATAGCAGTTGCTCTGGTTGCTTCGCATGAACTTGGTGAGGCGGTACTCGTCCCTGGTTCCGTCGTCGGCCCTGACCACAATCTGCTTGGAGGTGGATCTTTCCACCACGCCGGAATGACGGGCCACCACGCACACGCCGGAGTCCACAGCCACCTTCGTCTCCATGCCAGTTCCCACGGCGGGGGCTTCCGTAATCAGAAGGGGCACGGCCTGGCGCTGCATGTTGGAGCCCATCAGCGCACGGTTTGCGTCGTCGTTCTGCAGAAAAGGAATCAGCGCCGTCGCCACGGAGAACACCATCTTCGGGGACACGTCCATGTAGTCGAACATGTGCTTTTCGTATTCCTGCGTCTCGTCTTTATAACGACCGGACACGTTTTTGCGGACAAAATGGCCTTCCGCGTCCAGCGGCTCATTGGCCTGGGCCACGTGATAGTTGTCTTCCTCGTCCGCGGTCATATAAATCACATGATCCGTCACCCGCGGATTCTTCGGGTCGGATTTGTCGATGGTTCTGTATGGCGCTTCCACGAAGCCGTACTCGTTGATCTGCGCATAAGACGCCAGGGAGTTGATAAGCCCGATGTTGGGGCCTTCAGGCGTCTCAATGGGGCACATTCTTCCGTAATGGGAGTAATGCACGTCACGCACCTCGAACCCGGCCCGGTCTCTGGACAGACCGCCCGGTCCCAGCGCGGACAGACGCCGCTTGTGGGTCAGCTCGCCCAGCGGATTGTTCTGGTCCATGAACTGGGACAGCTGGGAGGAGCCGAAGAACTCTTTGACCGACGCGGTCACCGGCTTGATGTTGATCAGCGACTGGGGGGAAATGCCCTCGATGTCCTGGGTTGTCATGCGTTCCCGCACCACCCTCTCCAGCCTGGAAAGTCCGATTCGGTACTGGTTCTGCAAAAGCTCGCCCACGGCGCGGATACGCCGGTTGCCCAGATGGTCGATGTCGTCGTCGTTTCCCAGACCGTACTCCAGATGCATATTGTAATTGATGGAAGCCAGAATGTCCTCCTTGGTGATATGCTTTGGAATCAGGTCGTGGATATCCCGCTTAATGGCTGCCTTGATGTCCTCCGGCGTTTTGTTTTCCTCTAAAATCTTCTCCAAGCAGGGATAATACACATCTTCTTTTACGCCCACTTCTTTGGGGTCCACGTCCACAAAGCTGGTGATGTCCACCATCATGTTAGACAGGACTTTGACTTTTCGTTCCTCCGCATAGACCCACACATAAGGAATGGCAGCGTTCTGAATCCGGTCGGCCAGCTCCCGGTCCACAACCGTTCCTTCCTCCGCCAGAATCTCCCCGGTGGTCATATCCACCGCGTCTTCCGCCAGCGGGTGGCCGGCGATGCGGTTCCTAAGCGCCAGCTTCTTATTAAATTTATATCTGCCCACTTTCGCCAAGTCGTATCTTCTGGGATCGAAAAACATGGACATAATCAAGCTTTCCGCGCTTTCCACCGCCAGAGGCTCGCCTGGACGAATCTTCTTATATAATTCCAAAAGCCCTTCCTGGTAGCTCTCCGATGTGTCCTTGCCAAAACTGGCCAGAATCTTCGGCTCTTCCCCAAAGAGCTGTACAATCTCTTCGTTGGTCCCGACGCCCAGCGCCCGAATCAGCACAGTGATGGGCACCTTGCGGGTCCTGTCTACACGCACGTAAAACACGTCATTGGAATCTGTCTCGTATTCCAGCCACGCCCCCCGGTTGGGGATTACGGTGGAGGAATACAGGGTTTTTCCCACTTTGTCATGGGCAATCGAGTAGTAAATGCCCGGTGAGCGCACGAGCTGACTTACGATTACGCGCTCGGCGCCGTTGATCACAAACGTGCCGGTCTCCGTCATCAACGGCAGGTCGCCCATGAAAATCTCGTGTTCGTTGATTTCCTCGTTCTCCCTGTTGATCAGGCGGACACGCACCTTTAAAGGGGCTGCGTAGGTTACGTCCCGTTCTTTACATTCCTCGATGGAATATTTTACGTCGTCTTCACATAAAGTAAAATCAATAAATTCCAGGCTCAGCTTACCGCCGTAATCCGCAATGGGAGATATGTCGTTAAATACCTCTTTCAGCCCTTCCTTCAGAAACCATTGGTAAGAATTCTTCTGTACTTCGATCAAGTTCGGCATTTCCAGAACTTCTTTTTGTCTCTGGTAACTCATCCGCATACTTTTGCCAGTAACTACAGAACGTATCCTGTTTTTTTCCATTGACGCTTCACCCCTGTTTTCTTATAATAATTACAACGTTCCACTCTTATTTGCGGCCGCGCCCCGCATCCACGCAAGTCTGTTTTGGCGCCGCCTGCCTCGTTTTAAAAGTAGGCATATCTTTCCATAGTAGTGTATTTTTGAATATACCACATATGCGGACTTTATGTCAATCATTTTTCTTAAATTATACTGGAAAATTCATCAAAAAACCTTGCCTTGCAGTTTTAAAAACCATATAATGTTACCTATAACCCATCTGATCATTCGTATAAGCAAGGTGAATAATTATGAAAATAGACATAAAAGACATGATGAACAGCATTTTATCCAGCGTTTCCAGGATTGACTACATCAAGCCGGAGGATTTGCCCAACATCCATCTGTACATGGACCAGGTGACGACTTTCATGGACGCGCAGCTGGAGTCCACCAAGCGGCGTCCCGAGGACAAGATCCTGACGAAGACCATGATCAACAACTACGCCAAGAACCGCCTGCTGCCCCCGCCGGAAAAGAAAAAATACAGCAAGGAACATCTGCTTTTGCTGATTTTCATCTACTATTTTAAGAACATTCTGTCCATCAACGACATTCAGTCCCTGCTAAACCCCATCACGGACAAGTATTTCAAAAGTGAAAAAGGCTGGAATCTGGAGGATATCTACAGGGAAGTTTTCAGCATGGAGAAGGGGCAGATCGAATACCTGCAAAAAGACCTGGTGAAACGGTACAACGTGGCCAGCGAGACTTTCCAGGAGGCGCCCGAGGAAGACCGGGAGTTCCTGCAGATGTTTTCTTTCCTCTGCCTGCTCAGCTTTGACGTTTATGTGAAAAAAATGCTTCTGGAAAAAATCCTGGACGACATACAGGAGACGCGGGAGAAGAAAAAGTCGAAAAACGACGACGGCAAAAAGTAACGCGCTTCAAAACGCAGGAAAACCAGGGTCTTACACATCCCCGGTCTTCCTTAAATTCGACTCGAACAGCCGGTTATATCCCAGCCAGTCCTTCTTCGCTCCCGCCGAGGCAAAGACTTCCGTCAGCGTCTCCATGCGGGCGTCTGTATTGTCCGCCAGATTCAGCGCAACCGCCTCCGCCAGCGCCGGCTTCTTCGGCGACCCGTATTCCAGTTCCCCGTGGTGGGACAATATGCAGTGCTTCAGTTCGCTGGCCAGCGTCGGCGGGAATCCCGGAATCTCCCGGATCAAGTCGTGCACGATCTCCGTCCCGATCACAATATGCCCCAGCAGCTGCCCGTCGTCGGTGTAGTCATTCATCGGAAAGGCCGAAAGCTCCCGGGTCTTTCCGATGTCATGGCAAAGCGCCGCCGTCATCAGCAAGTCCCGGTTCAGCACCGGATAGGCTTGCGCATAAAAATCACACAGCCTGGCCACGCCGATGGTGTGCTCTAAAAGGCCGCCTACGAAGCCGTGGTGCACGGTTTTCGCCGCGGAATGTTTCTTGAACGCCTCGTAAAACTCCGTGTCTTCTATGAAAAGACGATTTAACAGCTGGGATAAATAGGGATTCTTCACCGATTGGATATATTCCCGCAGCCTGGCCGTCATCTCGTCCACGCTGTTCTCGCTGACCGGCAGATAATCGGCCGCTTTATATTCCCCTTCCTTGGCCCTGCGCACCCTTTTGATGCTGATCTGCAAAGCACCGGCAAAGCTGTTGACGTCGCCCACAATGGCAATGTAATCCATTGCGCCGAAATCGTCGATCCCCTGGGAGTTGGGGTCCCAGATCTTCCCGTCCACCGTGCCGGTTTTATCCTGCAGGATCACGCTCTCATAAGGTTTTCCATTCTTCGTCACCGCCGACTGCTTCTGCTTACACAAATAGATCTCGCTTACCCTCTCTCCTTCGTGCAAATCGTTAATAAATTTCATTTCTCCTCCCTCTCTATTGGACGTCCAGCGTGACGTTTATTTTCGTCTGGCCGTAATCCTCCGCCCCTTTGCGCATGACCGTAAGCTCTGCTTTCTGTCCCTTTTCACATTTCTGCAGTTCTGTATAAAAACGCTGCATGGCGTGCACATTCTTCTTATTGAATGTGGTGATTATGTCGCCTCTTTGAACGCCCGCCTCCATGGCCGGCGAATCGGCCTCCACTTTGTCCACAAAAATCCCTCGGGGTATCTTCAGCTTTTTCGCCGTTTCCTCAGACACCTCCTGCCCCCGCACGCCCATGTACACAATGTCCTTCCCGTTGGACAAACTCTCGATCAGCGGCTTTAACTGCGACACGGACAGCGCTTTTACCATGGTCTGCGTGTCCTCCGGGCCGTAGGCCATGGCGATCACCCCGATGATGCTGCCGGAGGCGTCCAGAAGCATGCCGCTTCCCTGGCCGCTCCCCAAAATATTGGTGGTCAGAAGATTATATTCCATGTCCGTCACCGGGACTTTATTAGTCACAGAGGTCACATTTCCATAAACCACGGAGTCGTTGTAACCGGTGGGCTTTCCGATGGCGATCACCGCTTTTCCCTGCACCAAACTGTAGGAATTCCCCAGCTTGGCCACCGCAATGCGGTCCATCGTCTCCTTTTTCACAGAGGCGACGGCCACCCGGACCACCGCAAGCCCCGTGGCCGCGTCCCCTTTCACCTGCAAGGCTTTCGCCACGGCGCCGTCTGTGAACTCCACCTCCACGTCCTCCGCCTCCGACAGAGCCGCCAGTTCGGTGAGAATGAACAGCTCGCTCCCGTTGTTTTCTATTATAATGCCCTCCGACTCGCCGGAGGACAAAAACGTGTTATCCAGCAGGTCTTCTTTTTTCTGCACGCCCGAAACATGGACCAGGGCCTTTCTGGGACTCTCCGAAACGCTTAAGATCTCATTGTACACTTTCTCATAGTCCGCCAGCGTAATGCTGCGGGGAACCTCCACGATCCGGGGCGCGGGCGTATCCGCGCTCTTTGGCTGCTGCGTCTCCTTCGGGTCGTCTTTGGGAATCTCCACTTCATGCTCCTCCTGCCGACTCTCCTCGTATTCTCCCATGGCGGAAAAGGTCATAAAAAAGGCCACAGCGGCCACAACGCCGAAAAGCGCCGCCGCGCCCACGACAAACGCCGCCCGCAGAAATATTTGCTTTCTGTTCATCGGCCGGTTCTTGATGGTTTCTTTGATGAAATTATATTCCTCTGTATGCATCTCAGAAGGACTGTCCACGGACTCTGAAATTTTTTTCCGGTCACCCATACAAAAATCTCCTGTCGCTGCACTGCGTCCAGCGGCGCGCACAATCTGTCAATCTAAAACTACGCCTATTTTACCAAACAGTTATGAACATTCTATGAATACCCCAAATTTTTTGCCGTCACATAACTTTTCACATTTCTTTCACGTTCCATTCACAATTTCTACACATTTTCTGGTTATAGTAAAGGAGCGTTAAGGATAAACCCTTTTCAAACAAATTCTTTTTCATACGCCGGTGCACATGATGCGCATGCGCACCGGCATTCCTTTCCAAAGACATCTCCAATCTTCATAAATATATATCTTTTAAAAAGGCCGCAACCCATTGGACCTTCAAGCTTCCATGGATTCCGGCCATTTTTAAGATTTATAAAACGGAGAGTGTGGGATTCGAACCCACGTGCCCAATAAAGGACAACTGCATTTCGAGTGCAGCTCGTTATGACCACTTCGATAACTCTCCTTATCATTACTGTTTATTAATAATACATGAGAAGAATTAAAAAATCAAGAACTTTTCATGAAAAATCCAAGAGTCCGCCGGGCGGGCTTGGCGCCGCTTTCAGATTGTGTTATACTGAGCGTCAGATAAATCTGCCGCCCAGTATAACGCAATGCGCACAGCCGCATAAGGAAATATGCCGCTTTGCGGCTGCGGCTGGCGCGATACTCACGGCAGATTTCATCGGCCATGAGTATAGAATGGGATGCAAACAGATTCTTATAAGAACATGGAGGAAAGGCGCCGTGAAGATAAATGAAGGAAAGGCCGGCAGACAGACGTCCCGCACGCAGAACAATCTGATTTTCGCGCTGGACATCGGAACCCGCAGCATCATTGGCCTGGTGGGGACCGTGCAGGATGAGAAGCTGCAGGTGCTGGCCATAGATAAGGAAGAACATGCCCGGCGGGCAATGATCGACGGACAAATTGAAGACATTGAACAGGTGGCGAAGGTGGCGCGCCATGTGAAGGAGCGCCTGGAAAACAAACTGGAATGCTCTTTAACCAACGTGTGCGTGGCCGCCGCCGGAAGGGCCTTAAAGACGCAGAAAGCTTTCTGTGAGATGGAATTTGAAAAACCCCAGCGCATAGACGAGGAGATCATCGGACGCTTAGAGGCGGGCGCCATCGAGAAGGCGGAAGAGGCTTTCGCCCAGGAAATGGAGCAGGAGGGACGGCAGTTTTTCCTGGTGGGATACACCGTGACCCAGTATCTGCTGGACAATTATCCCATCTCCGACCTGCTGGACCACCAGGGACAGCGGGTCAGCGCCGACGTGATCGCCACTTTTCTGCCCAGCGAAGTGGTGGAAAGCCTGTACACCACCATGGGCAAGGTAGGCCTGGAAGTGGCCAGCCTGACGCTGGAGCCCATTGCGGCCATCAACGCCGCGATCCCCGAAAACATCCGGCTTTTGAACCTGGCGCTGGTGGACATCGGCGCGGGCACGTCGGATATCGCCATTTCCAGGGACGGCAGCATCGTGGGCTACACCATGGCCACCGTGGCCGGGGACGAGATCACCGAAGCGCTGATGAAAAGCTATCTGGTGGACTTCCAGACGGCGGAGCGCATGAAAATAGATATCCAGTCCCAGGAAAATATTGAATTCACCGATATTTTAGGCCTGCCCCACACTGTGGCCAACGAGGAAGCGCGCGCCAGCATCGACGGCTCTTTCAAGACTTTGTGCAAAGAGATCGCCGAAAAGATTTTAGCCGTCAACGGCAACGCGCCATCGGCCGTTTTCCTGGCGGGCGGCGGCAGCAAGCTGGCGGATATGCGGGAATGCGTGGCCAAATATCTGGAAATGGACTTAAACCGGGTGGCCATCGCCGGAAACAATTTCTCCGTCAACGCGGTTTCCGACGAATACGACTTAAATAACCCCGAATACGCCACGCCCCTGGGCATCGCCGTGTCCGCGGGCCTGAACATGATCAACGACAGCTGCCACGTAATGCTAAACGGCAAGCGCTCCAAGCTTTTCCGCAGCGGCAGCTTAACCGTGCTGGATATCCTGATGATGAACGGCTACCGCTCCCAGGACCTGCTGGCCCGCTCCGGCCGCAACATAGTTATCCAGCTGGACGGCAAGCGGAAAATATTTCACGGATCGCCTGGCGTCCCCTCACAGCTGCAGGTGAACGGCCAGGACACGAAGGTTTCTTATATCGTGCACGCCGGGGACCAGATTCACTTCACGCCCGCCGTCGACGGCGAGAACGCCAAAGTGACCCTGGCCGACATCGTGGAGCCCGGCTTCGAGAGCCGCACATCCGTCAACGGAAAAATCGTCCCTTTGGACACGGTTTTGAAGACCGGGGACGTTGTGATTACCGGCATGGAACCCCAAATCCCGGAGAACTGCGCCCAGACGGAGGCCAAAGCTCCAGAAAAAGCGCCCGCGCCCCAGCCGGAAAAGGAAACGCCAGCCGCCCCAAAGGAAGCCCCCAAAGCCGAACAGCCCGCGCCGGCCGCCGCCAAGCCAAAAGAAACGCCGGCCGCCAAACGGGTGCAGCCCGCCCAGGTCTGCCAGTTCACCTTAAACGGCGAGCCGCTTCTTCTGGTAAAAAAAGAAGACAACGCACCCTATTACCTGATGGACTTGGTGGAATACTCCGGCATCGACCTGAAAAACCCCAACGGACTGATCCAGCTGCGGGTGAACGGCCGGGAAAGCTATTTCCAGGATGAATTAAAACCCGGAGACAAAATCGATATCTACTTACAGCAAAAGAATTCAGAGGACAACTAGATGAGAAAATGGGAAAATAATATCCGAAAGGTCATGCCCTATACCCCCGGCGAACAGCCGCAAAAAGCAGGCGTTATCAAATTAAACACCAACGAAAACCCCTACCCGCCTTCCCCCCGGTTCGCCCGATTACTGGAAGAAATGCAAAGCGGCGATTTACGGCTTTATCCTGACCCCGACGCCGGCTCTTTGGTAAACGCCATCGCGGACTACCACGGGCTTTTGCCCGAACAGGTCTTTGTGGGCGTGGGCTCCGACGACGTGCTGGCCATGGCTTTTTTAACCTTTTTCCACTCGTCCAAGCCAATCTTATTCCCGGACGTCACCTACTCTTTTTACGACGTGTGGGCGGATTTATTCGGGATACCCTATGAGCGGCCCGCACTGAAGGCCGACTTTACCATCGCGCCGGAGGACTATTACCGCGAAAACGGCGGCGTCGTTTTCCCCAATCCCAACGCGCCCACCGGAATCGCCCTGGAGCTTCCCGCCATACAGGACATCCTGGAGCACAACCGGGACTGTGTGGCAATCGTGGACGAAGCCTACGTGGACTTCGGGGCTGACTCCGCCCTGGCCCTGATCGACCGGTACGACAACCTTCTGGTCGTGCGGACTTTCTCCAAGTCCCGCTCCCTGGCCGGACTGCGCGTCGGATACGCCATGGGGAACCCGCTGCTGATCAAGTATTTAAACGACGTGAAGTTCTCCTTTAACTCCTACACCATGAACCAGCCCTCCCTGTACTTAGGGTCCAGGGCTATGGAGGATGAGGCATACTTTCAGGAGACGCTGCGTAAGATTGTAAATACAAGGGAATGGGCGAAGGAAGAATTGAAAAAGCTGGGATTTATTTTTACCGATTCCAAGACGAACTTTCTTTTCGCCCGACATCCAGACTATCCGGCCCGGGAAATCTTTGAAGCTTTGCGGGAAGCGGACATTTTCGTGCGATACTTTGACAAAGACCGCATCCGCGATTACCTGCGCATCACCGTCGGCTCCCAGGAGGAGATGGACGCGCTCATCCGGTTTCTGAAAAATTATACGCACGGCCGATGAATTTTGCCGCGCGTATTGCGCCAGCCGCGGCCGCGAAGCGGCAAATTTCCTTACGCGGCTGTGTGCATTTTTTTGTTATACCGAGCGGCAGATTTATCTGACGCTCAATATATACGCCGTTAGGAGGTCTTATGGAATCACTGGTACAATGGTTTACCGCAAACCTTTCCCCCTATATTTCCGAGCATATGTCAGTATTTCTGATCTCTATGATGCCCATCCTGGAGCTTAGGGGGGGACTGCTGGCCGCCAGCCTGCTGAAAATCCCCCCCATCCAGGCGATCCCCATCTGCGTGGTAGGGAACATCCTGCCCATACCGTTTATTTTACTGTTCATCCGGCAGATTTTCATATGGCTGAAAAAAATCCGTTTTTTTGCGCCTTTGATCCAGAAGCTGGAAGACAAGGCCATGGGCAGAAGCGACCAGATACAAAAATACGAATTTTGGGGGCTGGTGGCCTTCGTGGGCATTCCCCTGCCAGGAACCGGCGCATGGACCGGCGCCCTGATTGCCTCCCTGCTGGGCATTGACGTCAGGAAGTCATCGATCGCAATTTTGATTGGAATCGCCATGGCCACCGTGATTATGTATGTGTTTTCTTACCTGATTGTAGGAAATGTGGTAAGCTGACCCCTAAACCAACATGCGCCCGCAAGGCAGCTCCATCCCAAATGAAGTCTGCGCGGGCGCACTTGGCTTCTCTATATGCGCCCGCCTGTCCGAAGGCGGATTTCATAGAAATCAGGGAGCCGCTTCCCAGCGTCCCGACGCGCCGCAGGGCAAAACCAGTCCAGTAGTGCGCACCGGCAGGCCGATTTCCTGGGACTCCACGGCTCCCCCGTGTTTTTTCAGCGCAACAGACAGCAGATAGGTCAGCACGGACGGCGCAAGCCCTGTGGTGTAGGAATTGAGCAGAAAGAACAGAGGCTTCTCACTCAGCAAAAGCGCGCATCTCGTCAGCAAATGATAGATGGATTCTTCCAGCTTCCAGATCTCGCCCTTGGGGCCTCGTCCATAGGAGGGCGGGTCCATGATAATAGCGTCGTAAGTATTTCCACGGCGGATCTCCCGCTCCACGAACTTCAGGCAGTCGTCCACCAGCCAGCGGACCGGCGCCTGGGACAGCCCGGAGGATGCCGCGTTTTCCCGCGCCCAGGAAACCATGCCTTTGGACGCGTCCACATGGGTGACCGATGCGCCGGCCGCCGCAGCCGCCAGCGTGGCGCCGCCTGTATAGGCAAACAGATTCAGCGCCCGGATCTTCCGTTCGGCGCCTCGGATTTTCCCGGAGATCCAGTCCCAGTTCACCGCCTGCTCTGGAAAAAGCCCCGTGTGCTTAAAATGAAAAGGCTTCAGATGGAAGGTCAGGTCACCGTATCTAATGGACCACTGCTGGGGCAGATGGAAAAATTCCCACTGGCCGCCGCCTTTGCTGCTCCTGTGGTAATGCCCGTTTTTCTTTTTCCACTCCGCGGCCTTTTTGGGCGTGTCCCAGATGACCTGGGGGTCCGGCCGCACTAAAATATAATCCCCCCACCGTTCCAACCTCTCACCGGCAGAAGCGTCTAATAACTGATAATCTTTCCAATTGTTCGCCGTCCACATATTTTTAAATTCCTTTCCAGTCATTGTATACCATCAGTTATGGGATTATACCACATATGCCTGCCCGTTTGCAATCATCACACAAACTAATGCTTGACAATCCATAAATAGACATACTAAAATTAGGTGATTGGCCAGCAACACAGCGAAAAGTGTACGCCAAATCAAGAGGAGGTTATTATGAAAGCGTATCAGCATATGACAAAAGAGGAACTATTGACATTAAAAAAAGAGCTGGAAGCCCAATTTGAAGATGTGAAGAGCCGAAAGCTTTCTCTGGATATGTCGCGGGGAAAACCCGGCGCGGACCAGCTGGCATTGTCCATGGGAATGCTGGATGTCTTAAACAGTAGTTCTGACATGAAGGACGACGCGGGCGTGGACGCCAGAAATTACGGTCTGGTAGACGGCCTGCCGGAAGCGAAGAAGCTGTTGGCGGATATGGTGGGCACAGAGCCTGAAAACGCGATTGTTTTCGGCAACGCCAGCTTAAGCATCATGTTCGATACAATATCCCGTTCCATGACCCACGGCGTAATGGGAGGAACGCCCTGGTGCAAGCTGGATGAAGTGAAATTCCTCTGTCCGGCGCCCGGATACGACCGCCACTTCAGCATCTGCGAATATTTTGGCATTGAGATGATCCCGGTAGAAATGTCCGAAGACGGCCCGGATATGGATGTCGTGGAAAAGCTCGTACAGGAAGACGCAGCCATCAAAGGCATCTGGTGCGTGCCCAAATATTCCAACCCCCAGGGGTACACCTATTCCGCCGAGACCGTCGAGCGGTTCGCCCGGTTAAAGCCTAAAGCCAACGATTTTCGGATTTTCTGGGACAATGCGTACGCCGTGCACCATCTATATGAAGAAAAAGAACGGCAGGACACACTGCCGGATATCCTCTCCCTCTGCAAAGAGGCGGGAAATCCCGATCTGGTCTACGAATTTGTTTCCACCTCAAAAGTGACATTCCCCGGCTCCGGCCTCAGCATGATGGCCGCATCGGAGGGAAACCGCAAAGACATCTTAAATCACATGCGCATCCAGACCATCGGACACGACAAAATCAATCAGCTGCGTCACATCCGTTTCCTAAAAAACATGGATGTCCTGCGGGAGCATATGAACAAACAGGGAGCCTTGACCCTTGTCAAATTCAAAGTAGTCTGGGACGCGCTGGAAGAAGAGCTGGACGGACTGGAAATCGGCAAATGGACCTACCCCAGAGGCGGCTACTTCATATCCTTCGACTCTCTGGAGGGCTGCGCCAAGGCGATCGTGGCCAAGGCAAAGGAAGCCGGACTGACCGTGACTCCGGCAGGCGCGACTTATCCATATGGAAAAGATCCCAAGGACAGCAACATCCGCATCGCGCCCACCTACCCGTCTGTGGATGAGCTGGCGCTGGCAGGGCGATTATTCATCCTCTGCGTAAAATTAATAAGCATAGATAAAATATTAGAGAACAAATAAAAGATAAAACGATTAGGAGTGATCATATATGGGGACAGGGAAGAAAATTGTAATAGGCATGATCGTGTTTTTCTTATTGGCCGCCGGAGGGCTATACGGCGTAGGCGTTTATTTTTTCTCCAGCCGATTTCTTCCCAATTCCTCGGTGAATGGGCTGGACGTCTCCTACAAAACGGCCGACAGCGTACAGGAACACATGGCGGATGAAATCGCCGCCTACACCCTCATCATCAACGAAATCGACGGCGAACAGGAAAAAATCGTGGCGGAGCAGGTGGGCATCGAATACGAAGAGAACGAAGACATCTCCCATCTGGTGAAGGGGCAGAAGCGGTGGACCTGGTTTTTGTCTCTGAATAATGAAAAAAAATATGTCACAGAAGCCATGACCACATACGATAAAAAGAAGCTGAAAGAAACGGTCAACAGCCTGCACTGCTTTGAAAATATGCAGGCGCCTGTGGACGCCCGCATCGAAGAAACCGAATCCGGCTACGAAATCGTGCCGGAAACGGAAGGCAACACGCTGGACCCCAAAAAAGTCCTAAAGCAAGTGCGAAAGGCCATCGAAAACGGCCAGCCGTCCGTGGATCTGGTAAAGAAAAAATGCTACATATTCCCGGAGGTGTACCGGGACGACGAGCTGCTGGCCAAACAAAAGGAGCAGTTAAACCGCCTGGCCACCGCCAAAATCACCTATGATTTCCAGGACCGCAACGAAGTGGTGGATTCCGAGACGCTAAGGAGCTGGCTTGTGCAGGACGAAGAGGGCAACTACCAGCTGGACGACGCCAAAATAAAAGAATACGTTCATCAGCTGGCCGTGAAATACGACACCTACGGCAGTGAGCGGGACTTTCGGACCGCGGAAGGCAAAATGATCAAAGTCAAAGGCGGTGATTACGGCTGGGTCATTTACGAGGAAAAGGAAGTCGAAGCCTTAAAGGCCAACATCGAGGCCGGCGAGGAAGTAATCCGGGAGCCGGAATACCTCTACCGGGGATACAACCGGGAGGAAAACGACATCGGCGACACCTACGTAGAAGTGGATCTGACCAAACAGCGCATGTGCTTTTACTTAAACGGCACATTGATCGTGGATACGCCTGTAGTCACCGGCACGCCCTCGAAGAAATTCGCCACGCCTCCCGGCGTATACGCCCTGGACAACAAGAAATCTCCCGCCGTGCTAAAAGGCGAGGACTACGCGTCGCCCGTCACCTACTGGATGCCTTTTAACAAAGACGTGGGCATTCACGACGCCTCCTGGCGTTCCGAATTCGGCGGGGAAATCTATAAGAAAAACGGGTCCCACGGCTGCGTAAATACACCTTACGACATGGCAGAGAAAATCTATAACAATATCGAAGTGGGCGTGCCCATTATCGTATACGAATAAAATGGACTCGAAAGGAGATCCGATATGAATATCGTAGTATTGGCAGGAGGAACCAGTTCCGAGCGCGCCATATCCATCGTCACCGGCACAAAAGTATGCGAAGCTTTGCGGAAAAAAGGCCATATGGCCGTGCTGGCGGATGTGTTTGCAGGCGTGGAAGAACCTGACTGGGAAAACCCCTTTCCCTCCGATTACAAACTGGAAGAAGCCGTCGCGTACATAGAGAGCTGGAACGATAAAATCGAAAACTTAAGCAAAAGCCGCAGAGAGTTCTTAGGCCCGCATATTCTGGAACTCTGCAAAAGGGCGGACATCGTCTTTCTGGCTCTGCACGGCGCGAACGGCGAAGACGGGAAGATCCAGGCCGCCTTCGACCTGTTCGGCGTGCGCTACACCGGGACCGGCGCCATGGGCAGCGCCATGGCCATGAATAAAGGCATCACCAAACAGATATTTTCCTCCGGCGGAATACCCATGCCCCAGGGCATTATGCTCTGGCGCGGGGAAAGCTCCTGCAAGCTGGCGGACTATGGCATGGATTTCCCCGTGGTCGTGAAGCCCTGCTGCGGCGGCTCCAGCGTCGGCGTATCCATCGCCCAGCGCCAGTCCGACTATGAAAAAGCCCTGGCGGAAGCCTTCACCTGGGAAGACGAAGTGGTGGTTGAGGACTACATCCAAGGCCGGGAATTTTCCGTGGGCGTAATCGAAAACGAAGCGCTTCCCATCATCGAAATCGCGCCGCTCAAAGGCTTCTACGACTACAAAAACAAATACGAGCCAGGCGCCACGGTGGAGACCTGCCCAGCGGATCTGCCCGCCGAAAAAACCCGTGAAATGCAGGAATACGCGAAAAAAGGCCATCGCCTGCTGGCCCTGGAAGCCTACAGCCGCCTGGATTTCATCATGCACGAAGACGGACGGATCTACTGCCTGGAGGCCAACACCCTCCCGGGCATGACGCCCACCAGCCTGATGCCCCAGGAAGCCGCCGCCATCGGTATGTCTTTTCCCGAACTGTGCGAAAAGCTCATACAGACATCCATGAAAAAATATCAGACAAAGACAGGGGAAAATTCATGAAAAATCTCACATTGGAAAATCTGGCCCGCGTCTGCCACGGCTCCTATTTCGGCAGCCCCGAAAACCGGGGCATAGAAGTAAAAAGCATCGTATCCGACAGCCGGCAGGCCGAGCCCGGCTCCCTGTTCGTAGCCATCCCCGGCGAGCGGGTAGACGGCCATAAATTTATCGAGGACGTCATCGCCAAAGGCGCCGCATGCGTCCTGTCCGAACGGGACCTGGGAGCGCGCCCCTATCCTTATATCCGCGTAAAATCCTCTCTTGCCGCCGTCAAAGACATCGCGGAATTTTACTTAAAAGGCCTGGACATTCCCGTGGTGGGCATAACCGGAAGCGTAGGCAAAACCAGCACGAAGGAAGTAATCGCCTCCGTCCTGTCCCAGAAATACTGCACGCTGAAAACCCAGGGCAACTTCAACAACGAACTGGGCCTGCCTCTGACCATATTCCGGCTGCGCCCGGAACACGAAATTGCCGTCTTAGAGATGGGCATTAACCAGTTCGGCGAAATGACCCGCTTGGCCAAAATCGCCCGGCCAAACGCCTGCGTCATCACCAACATAGGCCCCTGCCACCTGGAATACTTAGGGGACCGGGACGGCGTTTTCAGGGCGAAAACCGAAATCTTCCAGTACATGAACCCCGGCGGTCCGGCCATCTTAAACGGCGACGACGATAAGCTCATCACCGTAAAAGAAGTCCACGGCAAAAAACCCATTTTCTTCGGCCTAAACCCGGACCTGGACGTATGGGCGAACTGCATCCAGGACAACGGCCTGCACGGAATCCAGTGCCGCATCCATTTCCGGGATGTCTCCTTCCCGGCGCAGATCCCCATCCCCGGACGGCACATGGTCTACAACGCCCTGGCCGCCGCCGCCGTGGGCAGACATTACGGCCTGTCTGTGGAAGAAATCCAGCGGGGCATCCAGCGCCTGGAAGCCATAAGCGGCCGCATGCGCATGATCAGAAAAGGCGGCCTTACCGTCATCGACGACTGCTACAACGCCAACCCCGTTTCCATGAAAGCGTCCCTGGACGTGCTGAAGAACACCCCCGGAAGAAAAACCGCCATCTTAGGCGACATGGGCGAGCTGGGCGAAGACGAACTGCGCCTGCACCGGGAAGTCGGCCTTTTCGCGGCGGACTGCTGCCTGGACTTATGCATCTGCGTAGGAAAACTCTCCCTCTGCATGGCCGAAGCGGCCCGCCAGCAAAATCCCCAGATGGAAACGCTTCATATGGAAACCCTGGAAGATCTGCTGCCGCTCTTGCCCGACGTGGCCGAAAAAGGCGGCTCCGTTCTGGTAAAAGCGTCCCATTTCATGCAGTTTGAGAAAATTGTGCATGCTTTAACTGCATAAAAACAACCCGCCGCATGGAATTTTGCGCCCGCGGCGGGTTGTCTTTAACAACATAATCTTTTTGCCGCCGCGCAATCCCTGTCTGCGCCAGCTGTCCGCTTCATTA
>CAOJVE010000001.1 GCA_948444865.1 uncultured Lachnospiraceae bacterium | reverse complement strand
GATGAAGGCAACGGGAATTGTCCGCAGAATTGACGATTTGGGGCGCGTAGTCATCCCGAAGGAAATTCGCAGGACATTGCGCATCAAGGAAGGTACGCCTCTTGAGATTTTCACAGACAGAGAGGGAGAAATTATATTGAAAAAATATTCTCCGATTGGAGAGTTGAGTATTTTTGCAAAAGAATATGCGGAGGCCTTAAGCCAGACCACCGGGTGTCTGGCTTGTATTACGGACCACGATCAGGTGGTGTCGGCGGCCGGTCCCGCCCACAAGGAATACGCGGGCAGGGCCATCAGCCGGGATCTGGAGGAGCTGATCAGCAACCGGGCGGTTCACAGAAGCGGCGACGGCAAGGAAAAATCCATTCCGCTGACGGAAGGCCAGCGGGATTTGCCCAATCTGCAGGTGATCTGGCCCATCATATGCGCCGGCGACACCATCGGCTCGGTGATTCTGGTGGGCGAAGCGGGCCAGGCCATGGGCGAAGCGGAACAGAAGCTGGTGCAGACGGCGGCCGGTTTTCTGGGGAGGCAGATGGAACAGTGAATGCTATAGCTGATAATATTCTTCTAATGTGAGATTTATCAAAGACAGATACAGAGATAACGTTTTTGTGACATACCGGATATGCCAGGGCTCCCAGGCGTATCCGGTTATTTTTTCTTTCCCTTTGGGGTAGCGGAGGATGAAGCCGTACATAGGGCCGTAGTCGGCCAGAAATTTGCCCTCGCGGGTCAGCGCGAAGGACTCTTCCAGTTCGTAATTGACGGCGGCGCAGGAGACGTCCAGGGCCAGCCCGGTCTGGTGCTCGCTGCACCCGGGCGGGGCCACCAGGCCGCTGTCGCTTTGCCGGTAAATCTCCTCCTGGCGTTTATAGGAGCGGTATCCGGAAACGCCGCTAAGCTGCAGGCGCATATGCCGCGCCCGCTGAAACAATTCCTGGGCGGCCTGAGCGGCGCGGGCGCGCAAAAGCCTTTTGGGGTCTCCGGGCGCCGCCTGAAAAGGGATCTGGGCTTCGGTGAGGTCGCAGGGAATGTAATCGGGGTCTAGGGGATGGCTTTTGTTGACCAGCCGGGTATAGGATGGCATGGGAAAAACCTCCTGCCGTGATATTTCTTAATCTATCCTATGGCCGGGCAAAAGGTTTTATGAGGGGACTACAATTCGTTTTCCCGCTCCGCGGCGATTTCGTCCAGCAGTTTCTTTTTCATGTCGTAGAGCTTCTGCGACAGGTCCACGTAGACTTCCTGGGGATTTACCAGGCGGCGGGATTCGTCCCACAGTGTGGAAAGCTCTTTTTGGCAGATCTCCCGTAGCTCCATGACGGAGGGCGATTCATAGACGCAGGCGCCTTTTTTAAACACCGGAACCAAAAGCTCCCGCAAGGCGTAGCTGCCGCCGGGGATGCGGGTTCTTTTCCAGGTGTCGATGGGGTCGAAGATGACCAGGTCTTTGGACTCGTCAAAGGTTTCGTTTGCCAGGCAGATTAGGTCCGCTTTAATCTTGCCGTTGTCTTTATTGTAGATGCGGAAAATGGTTTTGTTTCCGGGGTTCGTGACCTTTTCGGTGTTCTCGGACAGCTTGATCTTTGGCATAAAGGCGCCGGTGGACTCGTCTTGGATGGCGGCCAGCTTGTACACGCCGCCGAAAGCGGGATTTCCCTTGGCGGTAATCAGGTTGGTGCCCACGCCCCAGGAATTGATCCGCGCGCCCTGGGTTTTCAGGCTGTAGATCAGGTTTTCGTCCAGGTCGCTGGAGGCGGAAATGCCCGCGTCGGGAAAGCCGGCGTCGCAGAGCATCTGGTGCGCCTGTTTGGAGAGGTAAGCCAGATCGCCGCTGTCCAGGCGGATGCCGTATTTTTTCAGAGGAATTCCCTCTTCGCGCATCTCCTTGAAAACCCGGATGGCGTTTGGAACGCCGGACTTTAAGGTGTCGTAGGTGTCCACCAGCAGGATGCAGGCGTCCGGGTACATCCGGGCGTAGGTTTTAAAAGCGGCATACTCGTCGGGGAAGCTCATGATCCAGCTGTGGGCGTGGGTGCCCAGAACCGGCACGCCGAACATCTGCCCGGCCAGCACGTTGGAGGTGCCGATGCAGCCGCCGATGACAGCGGCCCTGGCCCCGTATGTGCCCGCGTCCGGCCCCTGCGCCCGCCGAAGGCCGAACTCCATCACGCCGTCGCCGCCCGCCGCATAGACCACCCGGGAAGCTTTGGTGGCGATCAGGCTCTGGTGGTTGATGATGTTTAACAGGGCCGTCTCAATGAGCTGCGCCTCCATCACCGGAGCGATCACTTTGATCATAGGCTCTCTGGGGAAAATAACCGAGCCCTCCGGTATGGCCCAGATGTCGCCGCTGAAGCGGAAATTCCGCAGATATTCCAGGAAATCCGCCTGAAACAGATGCAGGGAATCCAGGTAGCGGATGTCCTCGTCGGTGAAAGTAAGGTTTTTGATATAATCAATCACTTGTTCCAGCCCGGCCATAATCGCATAACTTCCCGAAAAAGGGTTGTCCCGGTAGAACACGTCAAAAATAACAGTCTGGCTTACAGGGTTCTTAAAATACCCCTGCATCATGGTCAGTTCATATAAATCCGTCAGTAAGGTAAGGTTATTGGCTTGCATAGCAGACTCCTTCCATTCTATTGTAGATATGATACCATTCCCGTCTGGCATATTCAATAGAGTTTCAGAATTTTCTTGTTTTTTCCTGAAAAATAGGATATAATAAAATTAATATTATACCATAAATATAAAGAGGCCTGTGGATTCTTGAAACGGAGGATTTGCAGGTTTTCTTCTATATACACAATGAAAAGAAAGCACAAAGGAGGTTTTTTTGAGTGACAGATTTTTTGGTGAGGAAGTTTGTAAAAGATTACGAACAGGTGCACAAGGAGGAGGTGCGGACCCGGTACGGGGTGCTTTCCAGCTGTGTGGGGATCTTCTGCAATGTTCTGCTGTTTATAGCCAAGCTTTTGATTGGCATGGTCATGCACAGTATTGCGATTATGGCGGACGCGTTCAATAACTTAACGGACGCGGCCTCTTCCGTCATCAGCTTTGTGGGCGTGAAGATGGCCAGCAAGCCGGCGGATCGGGAACATCCTTTCGGCCACGGGCGCATGGAGTATATTGCCGCCTTTATCGTGGCCTTTCTGGTTATCGAGGTGGGATTCACTTTCCTGAAATCCAGTTTTGAAAAAATTATTCATCCGGAGGTGATTTCCTTTGAGCTGGTTCCGTTTCTGATCCTTGTGCTGTCCGTTCTGATGAAGATATGGATGGCGGCGTTTAACCGGAAGCTGGGAAAAAGGATCGACTCCAAAGTGATGCTGGCCACCTCGGCGGACTCCATGGGCGACGTGGCCACCACTTCGGTGACGATTGCGGCCACGCTGGTGTACGGCGTATTCGGCTGGAATATAGACGCGTACGCGGGCCTGGTGGTTTCGCTGCTGGTCATATGGGCGGGAATCGGGATTGCCAAGGAGACGCTGGAGCCGCTGATCGGCGAGCCTATCAAGCCCCAGCTGTACAAGGAGATTTCCCAGATGGTGGAGAGCTTTGACGGCATCGTGGGAACCCACGATCTGCTCGTGCACAATTACGGCCCCAGTAAGAGCATGGCTTCCATCCACGCGGAGGTGCCCAGAGACATGGACATTGAGCAGGCCCACGCGGTCATTGACCGGGCGGAGAAGAAGGTATTGGAGGAGCTGGGCATATACCTGGTGATACATATGGACCCGGTGGAAGTGCATGACGCATGGGTGCTGGGCGTGAAAGAACAAGTAAGAGAGGTAATCGGACAGATCGACAGTCGTCTGGAATTCCATGATTTTCATCTGGTGCGGGACGGAGAGGAGGAAGAGTGCATCAACCTGATCTTCGACTTGCTGATTCCCTACGAGTACGGGGAGGAAAAGCAGGATGAGCTGCGGCTTGAGGTGTTGGAGCGCATGCAGGAAAAGGATTCCAGATTCCAGTGTCTGATTACCATGGACAAAAGTTTTGTGGGAGAGGAAAAGGAGTAGATGAGTAAAGGGAAAAAGCCAGGGGTGTCGTTCAACTCCCCGGTTATCTTAAGCTTTACGGCCATATGTTTTGTCACATTGCTGTTGGGGTATCTTACGAGGAACGCGACGACGAATTTGCTTTTCAGCGTATACCGATCGCCGTTTCTAAGCCCCCTAACGTATATCCGGTTGGTGGGCCATGTGTTCGGCCACGCCGGATGGGACCATTTCATCGGGAATATCATGCTGCTTTTGGTGGTGGGGCCTCTTTTGGAAGAAAAATACGGCTCCCCGAATATCCTGTTTGTGATCCTGATCACGGCCGTGGTCACGGGCGTGGCGCACTGTGTTTTGTTTCCCGGCGTGCGGCTTTTGGGGGCCAGCGGCGTTGTATTCGCCTTTATTTTGCTGGCGTCCCTTACAAGCATCAAAAGCGGCAGCATTCCCCTTACGTTCATTCTGGTGGCGGTGATTTACATGGGCCAGCAGATTTACGAAGGGATTTTCCTGCAGGACAACGTGGCCAATCTGACCCATATTTTCGGCGGGATCGTGGGCGCGGGCCTGGGGTATGTGATGAACAAGAAGAAAATGAATAGATATTGAAGGTGACGGGCAAATGTTTGAGCATAAGAAAATCCAGAGTTTGGATGATTTTTTTCAAAAACTGGGCAGCAGGCCAGGGCGGGGCGTGTATTTTTACCGGATCGGCGGCTATTCGGAGGAAGTCGGCCGGTTTATCCACAGGTATTACCAGGCGGCGGCGCGCGCGGGCGTCGTTCTGGAGGGGAAGATTCCCAATCCCGATGAGAAAAACCTGGCCTACTACCAGGAGATCATGGGCCAGGAATTCCGGTTCGAGGAGGCGTTTATGCAGGCCAGCTTGGCAAAATGGCTGCCCCGGATGAATGACTTTCAGCGGCAAAATGTGGCGGCCGCCATGTATGCGACGCTTTCCGGTCTGCGCCGGGCCGGAAAAAACGAAAATATGTTAAAAAACGCGTACATCAAATTCATGTGCTGGCTGTACTATAAGTTCGAGCGCATCGCAAACCGTCTGGGGGAGGAGGATGCGCCCAAGATTCTCTGCCAGGGCCCGGTCAGCCAATATGCGCTGCTGCTTTTGTCCGTCCTCTCCCGCGCCGGCTGCGACATTGTTTTGCTTTTGCCTTCGGGGGACGGCGAATACTTAAAGCTGGATCCGGCGTCGGAACTGTCGGATGAATTAAAGCTTCCCGGCATGGCCGGCTTCCCGGAGGGGTACAGCCTGAAAAAAGTCCGGGAGGAGATCATGAGGGAGATGCAGATGGAGCGGCTTTACGGCCAGCGGCCCCAGATTGCCGCCTGCACCAACGCGTGGATTTCGGGAAAAATCCTTAAGGACATACAGACGCCTCCAGCGGCGCGGGGGGAAGATTCCCGGTTCTTCTACAACTGCTACTGCCGCGTCAGCGGCGTGGAAGATAAGCTGACCTACTTAAATCAATTATACCAGTTTCAGTTGGAGTTGAAAAATTCCGGCCGAAACCCGGTGATTGTAAACGGCAGCGTCCCGCCGCCTTCCATGGAAGAGATCAGCGGCGTCCGCCGGAAAAACTATGCGGATCTGCCGCAGATGCTCCTAGATTTGTCCCAGAACATTTCCTGCCCGGCCAATGCAGAGCTGCAGCGGCTGATGGCACAGGCGTTTTTGGACGTAATGCGGGCGGAGGCAAAAGCTTCCGGCGAAAATCTGAATCAGCTGATGAATAAGGCGGTGTATCTGCTGTGCTGGCTCAAACGGTACCAGGGCGCGCTTCTGGGCGGCTGGAAGGCGCCGGACGTAGGCTGCTTCATCCACATGGGCGGCTGCGCGGACGGAAAAGAGGCGCTGTTCCTCAAATTCCTGGCGCGGCTTCCGGCAGATGTGCTGATCCTTGCGCCGGATCTCGGTCGGAAATGCTGCCTGAAGGACGATCTGCTGTACGAAATCCATTATGAACAGACCCTGGCCGTCCAGGAATTTCCCCGGGAGGACGCGGGCGTTCATATGGGCACGGCGGCTTATCACGCGGAGCGGGAGCTGGACAGTCTGATGTACCAGGACTCTGGCGTTTATCGGGAGCGGCAGTACGAAAAGGCCAATGCGGTGGTTTTGCGGACCATGTACGAGGAAATCAAGCTTTTGTGGGACGAAGAGGTGAAATACCGGCCCAACTTCAGCGTCGTGGAAGGCACGGTAAACATCCCGGTGATTTTCGCCAAAGTCTCCGGGGTAAAAGACGGGCAGGTTTCCGCCTACTGGCAGTCCATCCGGGAGCTGGTCACGGAAGACGCGTACGTGGTGAAAAATCCGCCGCTCATAGACGCTTTCGCGGAAAATCCCATGAAGGCGCACGCGGCGGAATTTCTGAGAAACGGCAAGATCCAGAAGAGCAAAATCAAAAGCCATCCCAAATACCCCTACGGCTATCTGCGGGAGGAATCCCAGGATTACATCCTGGAAAAGCTGCAGACGCTCATAAACCGGAAGGCCATCCGGGGGATGTTTGAAAACGGCGCGGAATACACGGCGGTTTCCGTCATATTGAATCTGCCCGTGGAGCTTGTGCGGATGATTCAGAAGTTCGATTTCACCAAAAAGAACCCGAAACTTTTGTATATACACACCGGGGAGACGGTGATCTCCCTGGAGGATTCCATCGTGACGGTTTTTTTGAATCTGATTGGCTTTGACATTGTATTTTTCATACCAACAGGCTATGAGACCATCGAGCGGCATTTCAACGGGAAGATCATGGAAGAACACCAGATCGGTGAATACGTCTACGATTTGCGCGCGCCGAATCTGGAGGGATTTTCCGCGAAGACGCGCACGAAGTGGATGGATAAAATATTTAAGAGAGGTAGATAAATGGGATTAGATTTTACCAGGGCGGCCCAGCCGGCGGCTGTCCCAGAAGCGAAGAACGAATTGGAACCAGTGGAGCAGTATGACATAGTGGCGGATCGGCAGCAGATGAACGCGACGCTGACAAATTCCAAGGAAGTGGACGACATCGCCAGCACGATCGAGGTATTCAACCTGGAGAGCATTGTGTCCTTTGGCGCCCAGGCGGCGGAGGAAATCTCCAAGGCGTCGGACGTGGTGTTAAATAACGTGAACATGTCCCAGCTGGACGATTCCAGCGAGATGCTGAATACGCTGGCGAAGATTATGGACAAATTCGATATTGAGGAGATTAAGGAGAACCCGAACTTTTTCCAGAAAATCTTCGGGAATATGAAGAAGCAGCTGGATAAGATTTTGAATAAATATCATACCATGGGGGATGAGATTGATAAAATCTATGTGCAGTTAAAGCAGTACGAGGCGGAGATCAAGCAGGCCAACCGGAAGATGGATCAGATGTTTGACGCGAATGTGAATTATTATCATGAGCTGGTCAAATACATCCTGGCCGGGGAGCAGGGCTGCCGGGAACTGGAGGATTACATCGCCAAGCGGCAGGCGGATATGGAAAGTTCCGGGGACAATTCCATCCAGTTCGAGCTGCAGAGCTTAAACCAAGCGCTGCTGATGCTGGAGCAGCGGACCCAGGATCTTCGGACGGCGGAAAGCGTGGCCATGCAGTCCATCCCTATGATTAAAACCATGGAATTTTCCAACATGAATCTGGTGCGGAAAATCAATTCCGCGTTTATCATCACCCTGCCGGTGTTCAAGCAGGCGCTGGCCCAGGCGATTATGCTGAAGCGGCAGCGGATTCAGGCGGAGGCCATGTCCGCGCTGGATGAAAAGACCAACGAAATGCTGATTAAAAATGCCAGAAATACTGTGGAGCAGTCTAAGATGACGGCGCAGATGGCGTCCGGCAGCTCCATTAAGATCGAGACGCTGGAAACCACCTGGCGGACCATCGTGGACGGCATCGACGAAACGAAGCGAATCCAGGACGACGCCCGCAAGAAGCGCGCCGAGGATCAGGCGCGTCTGGAGAACATCAAACGGGAATTCAACGAGAAATACCATATGCCTGCTAAAAGCTAAAAAAGCGCGCCAACGCCCAGGTCCTTCTGTTTTGGAAGGGGCTGGGCGATTTTGGCGGGAAGGCTTATTCTTTTATTCTGTCCAGTTCCGTGAGATTCACGCCGGATATGGTCAGGATCACTTTTAACTCAATGTATCTTTCACGCATAAGTTTGTAAGCTTCCGAGCCTTTTTTGGACAGCAGCATGTAATTCTGCACCCTGGAAAACTCTTCGACTGTCATTTTCAGCAATTCTTTTTCTGCCATAGAATCACCGCCTTTGATTGTTTGCGATCGGATTGTATATAATAAATATAATATATTTGAAGAAGGGATGCAAGTGGAGGTAAACGGCGCGTTTCCGCCTGGACGCAGCTTGTGTTTGCCAAGCAACTATGGTATAATTATCCAGTAATCGCGTAATTTTATCAAGGAGTGATTTGAGGGCGGAAAAAGGGAGGATATTCTTCTTATTTTCTGGTTATATTAAATTTATTTAGAGGAGGACGCTATGCCAATTAATTTATCAAAAGGACAGAAAGTGGACCTGACAAAAGGCAATCCGGGTCTGAAAAACATCATGGCCGGGTTGGGCTGGGACGTGAACGCCTTTGATTCCGGCGGAGACTTCGACCTGGACGCGGCGGCGTTTATGCTGGGCGCGGACGGGAAATGCCCTTCGGACAAAGAGTTTATTTTCTACGGCAACCTGGTTCACGCCAGCCAGGCGGTGAAGCATCTGGGCGATAACCTCACCGGCGAGGGGGAAGGGGACGACGAGCAGATCGAGATTGACTTGTCCCAGGTTCCCGCCGATATTGAGAAAATTGCCTTTACCGTGACCATCTACGATGCGGAGGCCAGACGGCAGAACTTCGGCCAGGTTTCCAACGCCTTTATCCGCATTGTGAACAGCGCCACCGGCGAGGAGATGATCCGTTACGATCTGGGGGAAGATTTCTCCATTGAGACGGCCATTGTGGTGGGCGAGTTATACAGAAACAACGGCGAATGGAAGTTTAACGCTATTGGCAGCGGCTTCCAGGGCGGCCTGGCGGCGCTTTGCGGTCACTTCGGGATTGACGCGGCATAAAGGGGGATGAAAAAATGTCAGTAAGTTTGCAGAAAGGGCAGAAGGTCAGTTTATCCAAGGATAACGCCGGTCTGTCGAAGGTGTTGGTGGGGCTTGGCTGGGACGAGGTGAAGCAAAAGGGCGGATTTTTCTCCAAGAAACCGGAACCCATTGACTGTGACGCGTCGGTGATTTTGCTGCAGGGCGGCAAACTGCGGGATAATACGGACCTGGTGTACTACGGGAATCTTCAGCATAAGTCCGGGACCGTGCAGCATCTGGGCGATAACCTGACGGGCGCCGGAGAAGGGGACGACGAGCAGATTGTCATTGACCTGTCCCGGGTTCCGGCGGAATACGACCGGCTGGTGGTGGTGGTGAACATCTACCACGCGGTTAAGAGAAAACAGCATTTTGGTCTGATTGAAAATGCGTTTATCCGTCTTGTGGACGGCAGGAATAATCAGGAGATGTGTAAATACAGTCTGACGGACAGCTATCCGGGCATGACGGCCATGGTCTTCGGCGAGATCTACCGGCACAATGGCGAGTGGAAATTCAACGCCATCGGCCAGGGGACCGACGACCCGGGACTGGGAGAGCTGGCGGCCAGATATTTTTAGAAATACATGGAAGAAAAAGGGAGGGACGGTAAAATGGTTCCTCCTTTTCATAAAATGAATTGTGGATGATTGCGAACCGGATATTTCATACGCCAAATCCGGCTATGGAGCGGGTTTTCGTAATTGTTCAAAATTAGGAGAGAAGGGATGTTATGAAATACAAAGGCTTGACCGGCCAGGAAGTGGAGGAATCCAGGAAGAAACACGGTTCCAACGAGATTCCCGATTCGGAGCCCACCACGTTCTGGCAGGAGTTTAAGGAGACGTTCGGCGACCCGATGATAAAGATTCTGCTGGCCATCGCCGTTTTGATGATTGTGATGTTTTTCTTCGGCTATGCGGAAATCTATGAACCTATGGGGACCATCATCGCCATTTTGATTGTGGCGGTGGTGTCGGCGAAGACGGGCGTGGCCAGTGACACGAAATACCGGGAGCTTAAAGACAATACGGAGAAGGACAAGTGTAAGGTCTACCGGGACGGCCAGGTCATGGTCATTGACGTGGACGACGCAGTGACCGGGGATAAGGTTCTGTTGCAGTCGGGGGATAAGATACCGGCGGACGGCATCTTAGTGGATGGCGCCCTGCGGGTGGACAATTCCGCGTTAAACGGCGAGGCGGAAGAATGTAAGAAGACGGCGGCGGATGAGAGCGTGCAGCTTTCGGACGACATTACCGGCGACACTTTCGTGGACGCACATTCTCTGTTTCGGGGAGCGGTGGTCTTCGACGGCGAGGGCGTGCTGGATGTGCGCAAGGTGGGCCTGAAGACCATGATGGGCAAGATGGCCGAGGAGATGCAGGAAGACGAGCCGGATTCTCCGCTGAAGGTGAAGCTTTCCAAGCTGGCCAACCAGATTTCCACCTTCGGCTACATCGGCGCGGTCGTTATCGCCGTTATGTATTTTGCGTACTTTATCGTAAACGCCGGCGGATTTTCCGAATATTTCGCCATGGGCATCCAGAATGTGATTCAGGACGTGGTGGAAGCCGTGTCTCTGGCGGTGGTGATTATCGTCTGTGCGGTGCCGGAGGGACTGCCGCTGATGATTTCCCTGGTGCTGATGCAGAATACCAGCAAAATGCTGGACCACAATGTGCTGGTGCGCAAAGCCGAGGGAATCGAGACAGCCGGATCCTTAAATATTTTGTTCAGCGACAAGACTGGAACCATCACCAAAGGCTCTCTGTCGGTGGTTGACTTTTTCCTTGGCGACGGAAACTCCATTGAGATTTCCCGGCTGGGCGATCATCCGAAGGTGAAAGAACTGCTGGATTTGTCCATCGGAAAGAACACCCAGTCGCTTTTTGACGCGTCCCATAAGGTTATCGGCGGCAACGCCACGGACCAGGCGCTGATGAAGTTTATCGGCGAGGATGTGTTCCAGTCGCTGCAAGCCAACCAGCAATGGCAGGTCACCCAGCAGCAGGGATTTAATTCCGCTAATAAGTTCAGCCAGGCGTATCTTGAGAGTCTGGGCAGGACTTTCTATAAAGGGGCGCCGGAGAAACTGCTGGCGCGGGCAACCCGCTATCTGGACCGGGACGGAAACGTAAAAGAGATGGATCAAAAGGCGCTGAATCAGAAGATCGACGCGCTGGCCGAGAAGGCCATGCGTGTGCTGGCGTTTGGTTACTCCGAGAAGCCTATGGCGGAAAATGAAATCCAGGACGACATTGTGATTATCGGCCTGGCGGGCATTCGCGACGATGTGCGTCCGGAGGCCAGGGAGGCCATCAAGGAAGTGCAGGGCGCCGGCATCCAGGTAGTTATGATTACCGGGGATCGGCTGGAGACGGCCGTGGCCATCGCCAAAGACGCGGGGCTTTTAAAGGGCGGCACGGACCGGGCCTTAACCTCCGCCCAGCTAAACGAAATGTCCGACGAGGAAGTGAAAAAAATCATCCCGGATATCCGCGTCATCGCCCGGGCGCTGCCCACGGATAAATCCCGTATGGTGCGGCTGTGCCAGGAGATGAACCTGGTTGTGGGCATGACCGGCGACGGCGTGAACGACTCCCCGGCTCTTAAGCGGGCGGACGTGGGATTCGCCATGGGAAGCGGCACGGAGGCGGCCAAGGAAGCCGGGGAAATCGTTATCCTGGACGACAACTTTAAGTCCATTAAGGACGCGATTTTATACGGCCGGACCATTTACCACAACATTCTTAAGTTCTGCAAATTCCAGCTGGTTATCAACGTGACGGCGGTTATCGTCAGCGCCATCGCGCCGTTTTTCGGCGTGGAAGAGCCGCTGAAGGTCACCCATCTGCTGTTCGTGAACTTGGTTATGGACGGTCTGGGCGCGATTATGCTGGGCAACGAGCCGGCCCTGGCCATCTATATGGATGAGAAGCCAAGAAGAAGGGACGAGAGCATTGTCAGCAAGAAGATGATGACGCAGATTCTGGTCATGGGGCTGTGGCTGACCGTTGTAAGCTTTGTGTATCTGAAGGCGCCTTTTTTCCGGAATCTCTTTGAGACGGATGAGCAGCATTTGACCGGGTATTTCGTGCTGTTTATCGTAAGCGCTTTGTTTAATGGCTTTAACGTGCGCGATGACGGGTTTGGGATTTTCAGAGGGCTGGATGAGAACACCGGATTTTTGAAGGTGTTTTTCACCATCATCCTTGTGCAGGCGCTGATTGTCAATGCGGCGTTGATTCCTTTCACGGCATTCACCTGGATTGGAAATATGTTCAGCTGCGTGCCTTTCGGCATTGCGGGATGGATTGCGGTTGTGCTGCTTGCCGTGACGATGATTCCCGTGGATATGGTCCGGAAGCTGGTTACGGGCCAGGGAAAGTGATTTTCCGGCCATGGCTGTGTTTCATGTGGATTTGGACAACACCCTGATTTATTCCTATAAGCATAACATCGGTCCGAAAAAGCGGTGTGTGGAGATTTACCAGGGAAGGGAAATCTCGTTCATTACGGAAAGGACTTACGAATTGCTGCAAAAGGTCAGGGAAAAAGCGCTGCTTGTGCCCACCACCACCAGAACGCGGGAGCAGTATGAGCGCGTCCGTCTGGGCGTCGGAGAGCTGCCCTTTGCGCTGGTGTGCAATGGGGGCGTCCTCCTGGAAAACGGCAGGAGGGATGAGAAATGGCATGCCCGCTCCCGGCAGCTGGCAAAGGCATGCGGCCGGCAGCTTAAGGACGCTGCCGCTCTTTTGGAGAAGGCGCCGGACCGGGAGCTGGAGGTTCGGTTCATAGAAGAAATGTTTGTTTTTACCAAGTGCAAAAATCCGCTGCAGGCGGCGGAAGCGCTGCGAAAAAGCCTGGACGTTCGGACGGTGGATGTGCTGTGCAACGGCACGAAAGTCTATGTGGTTCCCAAAAGCTTGCGAAAGGGAAAAGCCGTGGAGCGTTTCCGGGAATATAAAGGCGCCGGGCGGGTTTTGGCCGCGGGGGACAGTGAATTTGACGTTACCATGCTGGAGGCGGCGGACTGCGCCGCGGCTCCGCAGGCGCTGAAAAAGGCGTTTGCCCTGCCCGGGCATGTGGTGGGGATGCCGGGGGATGGAGCGTTTGCGGAAAAGACGCTGGAATGGGCTTTGCATATTTTGGGTTAGGAAAAGACAGCCGTCGGGGGATTTAGCGCTCCGGACGGCTGTCTTTTTATTTCAGATATTTTTTTAACTGCACCATAAGTTTATTCACGTCGATGGGCTTGGAGATATGCGCGTCCATGCCGCAGTCCAGGCACCGCTGGATGTCCTCCGAGAAGGCGTCCGCCGTCATGGCGATGATGGGCAGCCCGGCGTCTGGATGCTTCAGCGCGCGGATGGCCTGGGCGGCTTCGTAGCCGCTCATCACAGGCATGCGGATGTCCATAAGGATCACGTCGTAGGAGCCGGACGGGGCCTGGCTGAATTTGTCCACGCAGATCTGGCCGTTTTCCGCCCGTTCCAGCTCAAATCCCGCGTCGGCCAGGATGTCTTCGGCGATTTCCCAGTTGAGGTCGTTGTCTTCCGCCAGGAGAATGCGTTTTCCCCGGAACTTTTCTTCCAGCGGCTTGTCGATCTGCTCGGCCTCGACGATGTTTTCCCCGGTAAAGCGGCGCAGCCCCAGGTACAGGTTGGATTTAAACAGCGGCTTGGGTATGAAGCCGTTGGCCCCGGCGGCCCGGGCGTCCTCTTCGATGTCGCTCCAGTCGTAGGCGGAGACGATAAGGATCGGCAGGTCGTCGCCCACGCGCTTGCGGATCTCGCGGGTGGTGTGCAGGCCGTCCATATCCGGCATTTTCCAGTCAAGAAGGATGATCTGGTAGGCGTTTGGCGTGTTGTGGCATTTTTCCACCATCTGAATGGCCGTCTTGCCGTCCAGCGCCCATTCGGCGGTCACGCCGATCTCCGCCAAGGCTCCCACGGCGCTGCGGCACAGGTCCTCGTTGTTGTCCACCACCAGCATTCTCCAGGGCGGAAGAGTCATGTCTTCCGCGGACTCTTCGGATTTCTCCATGTCCACGGTTATGTGGAATTCGCTGCCCTGGCCGGGGACGCTGGTAAGCTCAATGGAGCCGTGCATGGCTTCCACGATGCATTTGGTGATGGCCATCCCTAAGCCGGTGCCCTCGGTCTTGTTTACCTGGGTGGTCTTTTCACGGGTGAACGTGTCGAAAATCTTCTGCTGAAATTCCGGGGACATGCCGATGCCGGAGTCTTTTACCCGGAAATGGCAGCGCACGTAAGCATCCCCTTGGGGTGAGGGCTCCTGGGTCAGATAGACGTTGATGGCGCCGCCGACAGGCGTGAATTTTACCGCGTTGGACAGCAGGTTGATCAATACCTGGTTGAGACGCACGCTGTCGCAGATGATGTTTTCCGTAATGATCTTCTGTATAAAAATGTCAAAATGCTGCTCCTTGGCCTTGACCTGGGGCTGGATAATGTTGACGATGCTGTCCATGGCTTCCCGCAGAGAAAGCTGCTCCATGTTCAGAGTCATCTTCCCGTTCTCGATCTTGGACATATCCAGCACGTCGTTGATAAGTCCCAGCAGGTGCTTGCCGGACATGGTGATTTTTTTTAGGCAGTCCTGGACTTTCGCTGGGTCCTGGACGTTGGTCATAGCGATGGCGGTCATCCCAAGAATGCCGTTCATGGGTGTGCGGATGTCGTGGCTCATGTTGGAAAGGAATTCGCTCTTCGCTTTATTGGCGCGGTCGGCGGCGGCGCGGGCCTTTTCCAGCTCGATCATCTGATGCTGGGACATCTGGTAATATATGTAGAAGACGATGAGCACGCCCAAAAGAATGACGCCACAGGCCTTCAGCATCGTGAACATCCGCTGATTGCCCAGATTGTCCAGCGCGTTGTCCAGGGTGCCGTAGGGCATGACGCTGATCAGGTACCAGTCGGAGTGGGGCAGGCTGGAGCAGTACAGGTGACGATACGAATCCCCGTCCAGGATCAGGGTGGAGTAGTCCTTGTTGCCGTCCAGCGCGGCTTGGATCTCCTGGACATACTCTTCCGGTTCCTTCTCGTTATTCTTGTCCACAATGGCCCGGATGCGCTCAAAATAGTTGTCGCGAAACGCCTTTCCGTTGCGGATGACGTAGCTGCCGTCTTTGTGCACGATGTGGGAGTGCATCAGGGCGCCTTCGTCGTCCAGAACCATCGCGTCATTGATGTAGTCCATGGGGATGCCGCCGATAAGCGCGGCGCTGGTTTTGCCGTTCCTCATCGGGTATTTGGCCTGGGCGGACAAAAGCAGCAGTTTTTTGCCGTCTTTATCCAGTGCGCTGGTGACCATAATGTCGTTGTTGGCGATGGTGGCCAGCAGTTCCTCCCGGTTGGGAATCTCCACCGGATCCCCGTAAACGATCTCGGATTCGCAGTCTTCTGTGTAAAGCGCAAGATAAGAGAGCTGGCGGACGCTGGCGCCAAGGGCGAGGTCGTCCAGCATTTCTTTCCCATAAGTGCATTCTTCCGGCGGCGTGCGCCGTGCAATGCCTTCAATCTGGGAAAGCCTGAGATTGATCAGAGCCTCGAATTTTTCCTGAAGTTGCTTACTCATTTCTGACATATATAAAGTGCCGATTTCATTGATCGTGTTTTTACTTTTTTTTCCGATGGCATTGGCGGTCCAGGAGAAAATAATAATGCATAAGATAACCAGACCGATCAGACTGGCAAATAGAAATTTCTTTGTTTTTCCGATCATACAAGATACCTCTTTCCTTGGTTTTGCAACTTGTCTGTTAAAGTATTTTCAAGACGCTGCCTGGAAAAAACGGCGTTCAAATTTTTATGTTACTGATTATATCAAAAAAATAAAGCATTAGCAACCATATAAGACAGAAGAAATTGTGCGTGGCCGGCGGCGCATACCGCAGACAGCCCGAACGGGCCGGTGAGGACAAACGGCAGAAAAGCGGACGAAATAATGCTTGCGAAAATCCGCCATTGCATGTACAATGGGTAGGACAATTATATAATGAGAGAATGAATCTGTATGCGCCGCCGGCTTTTTTGTGATGCGGCGGCAAAAAGGAGGAAATCATGAAGAAATTTCAGGCACGATTGGTCGGCGCTCTTGTGTTGACCTTGGCTCTTGCACTGGGCGGCTGCGCAGGCGAGAAGACTGCAGGGGATGATTCTCAGACAGAAAGTAGTTCTCAGAGCAGTTCTACAAAGTCTCCCCAGGAAGAAGGGAGTTCGATTGTAGTAGGGATCCCGCAGGATCTTGAGGATAGTCTTGACCCTCACAAAGCAGAGATGGCAGGAACTAGAGAAATCTTTTTTAATGTTTTTGAAGGCTTGGTAAAGCCGGACACAGAAGGCAATTTTGTCGATGCCGTGGCCAGTTCCCATACCATTTCGGAGGATCATAAGACTTATGCGTTCACGCTGCGTGAGGGCGTAAAGTTCCACAATGGGGCGCCGGTTACGGTGGATGACGTGAAATATTCGATCGAACGATGCGCCGACGCTTCGGAGGGGGAACCTCTGGTGCCGGCGTTTTCTGCTGTGGATAAGGTGAATACGCCGGACGATCAGACGGTGGAGATTGTGCTGAAGAATCCGGACACGGAATTTCTGGCCTATCTGACCACAGCCATCATCCCCAAAGATTACGACCAGCAGGATACGCAGCCGGTGGGCACTGGGCCTTTTAAGTACGTATCCCGCACGCCCCAGGACAACATCGTTATGGAAAAAAATCCGGACTACTGGGGGGAGCCGGCCAAACTGGACAAAATCACCTTTAAAGTGCTCACCGACGCCAACGCCGTTGTGACCAACTTAAAAGGCGGCTCTGTGGACATGTGCTTCCATTTAAACGCCACGCAGATCGCGGGGCTTGGCGACGATTTCCGCATTTTCGAGGGAACCATGAATCTGGTGCAGGCGCTGTACTTAAACAACAAGGAGAAGCCCTTTGACGACGCGCGCGTGCGCCAGGCCCTCTGCTACGCGGTGGACCGCCAGCAGGTGCTGGATATGGTGGCGGACGGAAAGGGCACGGTCATAGGAACCAGCATGTTCCCGGCTTTCGGCAAGTATTATATGCCCGAGCTGGCGGACGTTTACGCCCAGGACGTGGAGAAAGCCAAGGCGCTGTTAAAGGAGGCCGGTTACGAGGATGGGTTTGAGATGACCATCACTGTGCCGTCCAATTACCAGCAGCATGTGGACGCGGCGCAGATTCTGGCGGAGCAGCTGAAGGCCATCTCCGTGGACGCGAAGATCGAGCTGATCGAGTGGGACAGCTGGCTCAGCGACGTGTACATGGACCGGAAATTCCAGTCCACCGTGGTGGGCGTGGACGCTTCTACGCTGACGGCGCGGGCTATGCTGGACCGGTTTGTGTCCGACGACGAGAGCAACTTTATTAATTTCAACAACCAGGAATACGATGAAATGTTTGAAAAAGCCCTGGGCACGGCGGATGACGCTGAGCAGGTGAAATTTTACCAGCGGATGGAGGAGATTTTAAACGAGGACGCCGCCAATGTGTATATTCAGGACATGGCGGACTGTGTGGCCATGAACCCGAAGTTCGACGGCTACGAATTTTATCCGCTGTACGCGCTGGATATGTCCAAAGTGCATCCGGCAGAAGAGTAAAATGATAGCCAGGAGGACACAGCATTGAAATACTTAATTAAGAAAATATGCACTCTCATTATAACATTGTTGGTTATCTCGCTGTTGTCGTTCCTGGCCTTCCAGGTGATTCCCGGCGACGCGGCCCTCTCCCGTCTGGGCACGGGGGCCACGGAGCAAAAACGTGAAAGTCTGCGCCGGGAAATGGGCCTGGACCGCCCGATGCTGGAGCGGTATGGCAGTTGGTTAAAGGGTTTTCTTAAAGGAGACATGGGTGAATCGTACACATATTCCGTCCCTGTATCCGGGCTGATTCGGGAAAAACTGCCGATTACCCTGGCGATTACGGGCATGGCTTTTGTGTGGATGCTGGCCGTGTCCATTCCGCTGGGGCTTTTGGCCGGGAAATTCGCCGGGCGGCTGCCGGACCGGATTCTGACGGTTTTAAACCAGCTGGTGATGTCTGTGCCGGGGTTTTTTATGGGAATTTTGATTACATGTCTGTTCGGCCTGGCGCTTCACTGGTTCACGCCGGGCGGCTACGTCTCCTATCAGGAGGGCTGGAGGCCTTTTCTGGGGTATCTTTTTTTCCCGTCTGTCTCCATTGCGCTGCCCAAATGCGCCATGGGGGTGAAGCTTCTGCGCAGTTCGGTCATTGGCGAGCTGAACCAGGATTACGTGCGGACGGCTTACAGCCGGGGAAACAGCCAGACGCAGGCGTTGTTCGGCCATGTGCTGAAGAATTCCCTGCTGCCGGTTCTGACTTTCTGGGCGCTGGCCATCGCGGACATTGTGGCGTCCAGCGTGATTTTGGAACAGGTTTTCACCATTCCGGGGCTGGGAACCCTTCTGGTGCAGTCCATCTCCAACCGGGATTATCCGGTGGTGCAGGCGGTGATTGTCCTGGTGGCCGGACTGACGGTGGCGATAAATTTTCTGGTGGATGTGTTGTATGGAGTGATTGATCCCCGCGTGAATTTGCGTTAGAGTGTGGGGTGTGAAGGAATATAGATGGTGGAAAAGAGAAATATGATTGTTGGCGGGATTCTGGCGGCGGCGGTCACGGTTTTTATGCTGGTGGGCCTTTTTTACACGCCCTATGACCCGGAGGCCATGGACCTGTCCATGAAATTTGCGCCTGCCAGCCTTGCCCACCCGTTTGGCTGCGATCAGTTTGGCAGGGATGTGCTAAGCCGGGCGCTGCAGGGAAGCGGCGTCACTTTTCTGGTGGCGGCGGGGACTTTGTGCATTGGCGGCGGCCTTGGGACGCTTCTGGGGCTTTTTACCGGATATTTCGGCGGCTGGCCCGATGAGATGATTATGCGGTTCAATGATTTGATCGTGGCGTTTCCCAGTATTTTGCTGGCGCTTATCTTCATCAGTCTGCTGGGCCCGGGCAAATACAACGTGATTCTGGCGCTGGGCATTGTGTTCATCCCCAGCTTCGCCCGGATTGTGCGAAGCCAGGTGATTGTGCATAAAGACATGGATTATGTGAAAAGCGCCCGTCTCATGGGCGTGGGACATCTGCGGATTCTGTTCGTGCACATCCTGCCCAATATCCGCCGGACGCTGTTTTCGGCGCTGGCCATTGGATTTAACAACGCGGCGCTTTCCGAGGCGGGCATGAGCTATCTGGGCATCGGCGTGCAGCCGCCGGACGCCAGCATTGGCCGGATGATGTCGGAAACCCAGGCGTATATGTTCACGGCCCCGTGGAGCGTGCTGTTCCCGGGACTGGCAATGATTCTGATGGTGTTGGGATTCGGGCTTTTAAGCGACGGCTGGAGCGCCTGATTATGATTTTGCGTCAAAACAGATAAGACGGAAAATACGTAAGGCATAAGCGGTTAAGAGGTGACAGAGATGTTGGAAATAAGTGGGCTGACCATTGAATTTCAGGATGTGAAGCCGCCCCTGCGCGCGGTGGAGGATTTTTCCCTGTCCATGGAGCCGGGGGAAATCGTGGGCGTGGTGGGGGAGTCGGGGTCTGGAAAGACCATGACGGCGCTGGCCCTTCTGGGGCTTTTGAAGCGGCACGCGAAAATCACGGCGGGGACTATGGTTTTTAAGGGAAAGGATTTGCTTTCGCTGACGCCCAGGCAGTGGCAGGACGTGCGGGGAAAGGAAATCAGCATGATCTTTCAGGAGCCGATGACTTCTTTAAATCCGGTTCTGACCATCGGCAGGCAGATGGAAGAGAGCCTGCGGCTGCACACGAACCTGGACGGGAAGTCGAGAAAGGCGCGGGCTTTGGCCATGATGGAGCAGGTGGGCCTCTCCCAGCCGGAGAAACTCTACGGCTGCTATCCCCATCAGTTGTCCGGGGGCATGCGCCAGCGGGTGATGATTGGGGCGGCGCTGGTGGGAAATCCAAGCCTGATGGTGGCCGATGAGCCCACCACGGCGCTGGACGTGACCATCCAGGCGCAGATTCTGGATTTGCTAAAGGAGATGAACCGGGAATACAAAACCGCTATTTTGTTCATCTCCCACGACCTGCGGGTGATTCAGTCCATCTGCAGCCGGGTCGCGGTGATGAAACAGGGGCAGACGGTGGAGGCCGGGCTGGTTGCGGATGTGCTGTCCGCGCCAAAGGCGGAATACACCAAAAAACTGCTGGCGGCCATCCCTCACAGGGGAAACCGTCTGCGAAAGAAAAGGGGGCGGTGAAAATAGCGCAGGAGAGAGAACCTGTATTGGAAGTGCGGCGTGTGTGCGCCGGGTACGGCAGAGGCCGCAAATACCGCCGGATTCTCACCGACGTGGATTTCTGTCTGTACAAGGGGGAAATCCTGGGCCTGGTGGGGGAGAGCGGCTGCGGAAAATCCACTTTGAGCAAGACCATTTTAGGCTTTGTGCCCGTGGAAAGCGGACAGGTGATTCACCATACCAGCCGTCCCCAGATGGTTTTCCAGGACCCTTTTAGTTCCCTGAATCCGGGAAAAAAGGTGGGCTGGATTCTGGAGGAGCCGCTGCGGATGCAGAAAATACCCGCCGCCGCCCGGCGGGAGAAGGCGGAGGCCATGCTCGCGAAAGTGGGGCTGGATAAAAGTTTTCTGAATCGGCGGCCCGGGGATCTAAGCGGCGGTCAGAGGCAGCGGGTCAGCATCGCCATTTCGCTGATTCAGGGTTCCCGGTTAATCCTGGCGGACGAGCCGGTGTCGGCGCTGGACGTGACCATTCAGCGGCAGATTATGGAGCTGATGCTTGCCTTGCAGGAGGAGTTGGGGCTGTCGTATTTATTTATCTCCCACGACCTGGATGTGATTTACCAGATGTGCGACCGGGTGATGGTCATGCAGAAAGGCCAGGTGGTGGAAGAGGGGGATGTGGAGCGGATTTTTGAAGAGCCGCGGCATCCGTATACCAGGAGCCTGCTTGCGGCTTCCTTGAGTTATCGGTTGTGAAACAGTTGCAAAAAGTTACGAGTTTGGGTAAAATAGACGAAACGAGGTCTGTTTTGCCCAATTTTTATGCCTCGTTGGCGCAAATCTGTTTTGGCCGAACGCCGGGAGGCTGAAGACGGATGTTTTGAAACCGGAAATGATTGATGGAATAAAGGAAGGGGAATGAATATGATACAGCACGGGATTTATTATGCATACTGGGAGCGGGAATGGAGCGGGGATTATCTGTATTATGTGAAAAAGGCGGCACGGCTGGGATTTGACATTCTGGAGATCGCTGCGGGGCCGCTGCCGGAGTATACGGACGATAAGCTTTCGGAGCTTAGAAAATGCGCCGAGGACAGCGGGATTCGCCTGACCGTGGGCTATGGGCCCGCGCCGGAGAACAACATCGCCTCCGCCGACGAGAAAGTCCGGGCGCACGCGCTGGAATTTTACAAGGATTTGTTCCAGAGGATGGAGAAAATTCATGCCAATCTGATTGGCGGCGCCATCTATTCCTGCTGGCCCATTGATTACAGCAAGCCGGTGGACAAAAAAGGTGACTGGCAGCGGGGCGTGGAAGGCATGGCGAAGCTTGGCCGGATCGGGCGTGACTATGGCATTGAGACCATCGGCATGGAAGTTTTAAACCGGTTTGAGAACCATGTGCTCAATACGGCCAAGGAAGGCAGAGCGTTCGTGGAGTCGGTGCATGCGCTGGAGCCGAAAGCGGTCAACGTGAAGGTGATGCTGGACGCCTTCCATATGAACATTGAGGAGCAGAGCATTGGAAACGCCATAAGGACGGCGGGGGATTTGCTGGGGCATTTCCACACAGGCGAATGCAACCGGATGGTTCCGGGACAGGGAAGAACGCCCTGGCGGGAAATCCACGACGCGCTTCAGGATGTGCAGTATAATGGGGCGGCGGTGATGGAGCCGTTTGTGATTCCCGGGGGAACTGTGGGTCAGGATATTCGCATCTGGAGAGATATGGTGGAGGACACTTCCGAAGAGGCTTTGGACAGGGACGCCGAGGCGGCGCTGCGGTTCCAGCGGTATATGCTTTAAAGCGTCAGAGAGGGGACGGGCGCGTGTTTTTCAGATGGAGGGAGAGATATGAATGCGGCGATTGTAGACGATACCGTGGAGGATATTGAGCTTTTGAGCGGGTACCTGTCGCGGTACGGCCAGGAACACAAAGTGCATATGTATGTGGAGAAGTTTACCGATGCGGAGGCGTTTTTGGAGGCGGCGCGGGTCACGGCGTACCAGCTTGCGTTTCTTGACATTTACATGGAACGGATGACCGGCATCCAGCTTGCGAAGCGGCTACAGAAAAAAGATCCCCGGTGTCAGATTATCTTCACCACGGTCAGTGAGGAATACGCGACCATGGCATTCCGGCTTCACGTCCTGGATTATCTGGTGAAACCTTTTGGGTACGAGCAGCTGAAAGACGCGCTGGATCATTATGGAGCGTCGGGGGCCAGGCTGGCCCATTATATTGAGCTGAAAGAGGGCAGGGAACGCACCCGCGTGCTGGTTGCGGATATTATTTACACGGATTATTCCAACCACTATATTCAGATTCACACCGGCTCCTGCGTCATACGCACCCATATGTCGTTTAATGATTTCTATCCGATGCTGTCCGCCTATCCGAACTTTCTGTGGTGTTACCGGAACTGTCTGGTGAACATGGATTATATTGAATCCTACGCAGACAGGGACTTCATCCTGAAAAACGGGGAATGCCTCCCCATCACGGCTGCCCGCAAACGGGAGATTCTGCAGACCTATGGGGATTACATATTCGACAGCCACGCGCGCCAGAGGAGAGGGAGCGTGGGATGACAGACATATATTTAGTCAACAATCTGCTTTTTGTAGGCCCCTGCCTTCTGCTTCTGTACTTGGCTTTTCGGGATCAGATAAAACGGCCGCGTCTGCCAGTGGTTGCAGCCGCGGCCGTTTTGTATCTTTTTATTACTTTAATCGCGGGCGGCATTTATCTGAAGACGGACACATCCGTGGAGAAGACTGTAATCTCGGCGGCTTCCCAGCTTGCGGGCGTCTTTATTTTCAGCGCGGCCAGCAATTATACGTTTGGCCAGAGCCTGTTTATCATAACTGTGGTGAAAAACTATTCTGAAAATGTGCGGCTTTTTTCCTATCAGATTTATTTTATGGCCACAGGCAGACTGCCCAAGGAGCCGGTGGCCGCAATTTCATATATTATGCTCGTCCTTTCGCTGTGCCTGTTTCCGCTGCTGTGCCTGCTTTATAAAAAGCTTGTGCGCCCGGCTCTGGACTACACGCGATTTCTGGTCATATGGAGGGTTATCTGGGTAATCCCAATCTGCAACACGCTTATCTATACGCTGGCGGTGGCGCCGGATGTATGCAATTACACCCGTTTTCCAGGGGGCGAGTTTCTGGCCCTGCCGTTGTTGTGGAGCCTGCTGACTTTCGCCACTTACGGCGTTCTTCTGCGGACAATCATCGCCGTCAGCCAAAACGCCCGGTTTCGGGAAAAGCTCTCTTTGACCGAAATGCAGATCGCCGCCCAGCAAAAACAGCTGGAACTTTTGCAGGCGCATATCCAGGAGACGCGCCGCGCCCGGCACGACATACGCCAGCACTTTCTGGTTCTGGGAAATCTTGCGAAAAACAGGGATCTGGACGGCGTGGAGCGGTATCTTGAAAAAGCCGGCGTATTTTCCGCGTCGCGGCCCACGGAGGTTTTTTGCGAAAACATGGCGGTGAACGCTTTGCTGGGGTATTATAAGGACCTGGCGAAAAAGGAGCGGATTCGGGTGACGATGCGTATTAGCGTTTTTGAAAAAATCCCTGTCATGGATACGGAGCTGTGCATCGTGCTGGGGAACCTTCTGGAAAATGCGGTGGAGGCGTGCAGGCGCATGAAATCGTCAGAGCGGTTTATGGATTTGGAGATGGCGATGCAGAGCGAATCCCTTCTGGTGATTCTGGTCAGGAACAGTTACGAAGGGCTGGTGCGGCGGGCGCCGGACGGCACGTTTTTTTCCGCGAAGGAAAAAGGGCGCAAAGGGATTGGAGTCTCGTCGGTTTTGAATATCACGGAGAAATATCACGGCGTGTCAAGATTTGAATACGAAGGGCAGGTCTTCTGTGCGTCACTGTTGTTAAATGGACGGAAACAGTAATAATTATAGCATATCAGTAAAAATGTTCGAGTCTGTGCGGATTTATGTTATGATATAAATACTGTCAAAAAAACGGCGATGTATTTCGCGTTGAGATGCCCTGTCAGTCGGCAGATGGGCTTTTATATATTTTGAAAGGGGTATGGGGGATGGAGATTAAGAAAATATCCCGGCAGGGAATCAGGAATTTTTTCGCGGCGGTGGGCTTAAAGCTGCTCATTGCGATCGGGATTTTTGTCGCGTTTGGACTGCTTCGCTCCTATTCGGTGGACATGTGTCTGGGGACGCTGGAGCAGGAAACGCAGGAGGCGAAAAACAATATTTACCAGCGAATTTCCTCGGTTCAGAAGAATCTGGAGATGCTGGCGGACATCATCGGCCAGGAGGGGCTGTCCGACGATTACGCGCATGCGAAGATGGTTTTGAGCGCCTGTGAAGATACAGACATAGCGTCCCGGCTGGGCATTCTTCTTCCCGACGACCGGATTTTGCAGCAGGACAAAACCCTGGCGGAGCCCATGAACGGGATTACTTTTGACGCGTTAAAAGAGAAGGGGTCTTTTATCACCAATGTGGAGCCGGATAATCGGAACCCGGATGATTCGGTCTTATTCTGCAATGTTCCCATTGTGACAAAGGGGAAGACAGAGGGCATCCTCTTCGGCGTGATCGATTTAAAAGACAGCTCTGATTTTATGGAGATAGATACTTTTGGCGGCAGCGCTAACCTCTTTATTGTGGATGTGCAGAATATGAATTTTATTATGGACACGCTCCACAGCGACGTGCAAACTTCTGAGGAGATGCGTGGCCGGCGGATTAAGAAAGGATACAGTGAAAAACAGCTCAGGCAGGATTTTGACCAGGGCAAAGGAGGGGTGACGGCCTATTTTTCCAATAGCGTTGGGGAATATCTGTATACGACTTACGAGCCGGCGGGAATTCACGACTGGTTTGTCCTTCTGACGGTTCCGGAAAGCGTTGTTTTAAAAGAGGCGCTTTATGCAAAGAAAGTCCTGTTCTGGCTGGGGATTTATGAGGCGGTGATGCTGCTTGCGTACATATGGTGGGATATCGTCCACACGCGCAGGGAAGTGCAGGCGAAGGAAAAGATGGCGACTACAGATCTGCTTACGAATCTGAAAAACAGAAACGCCTATGAGCAGGCGTTGGGGCGGTATGCGCAGAACCGTCCAGAATGCCTTACCTGTGTTTATGCAGATGCAAATGGCCTTCATGAATTAAACAATAGTCAGGGACATCAGGCGGGGGATAAGATGCTGCAGTGCGTGGCGGACGCGCTGTCAGAAGCCTTTGGCCCGGGAAGGGTCTACCGCATTGGCGGCGATGAGTTTCTGGCGTTTGCGGAGGTAGATGAGGACACGGCCATAAGAAAGGCGGACGAGGCGAAGGAGAAAGTCTCAAAGGCCGGCTATCACGTCTCGGTGGGAGCGGCCTCTGGGGAGAAAACGACTGCGGTGGCGGCTGTCGTAAAGGCGGCGGAAAAAAGGATGTATGAAGATAAGAGGCGCTATTATATGTCCCATGGAGATCGTCGCAAAATGCGATAAGAAGCATATTTATATCCCAAAGGCTTGAAAAGGCCTTGCTAATATTTGGCAATATAAAGTATAATGCTTTATATTACTTGTATTTAGCGCAGCGATTTCAAAGAGCTGCAAGCAGTTAATGAAACAATTAGGTCTATTTGCAGAATGTGAAACGTAAGTGAGGAGTGTGTAGATGTGGAAAAAATATTGATTGTTGATGACAGTTGTCTGCAGGCCGCTCAGTTAAAGGTTATTTTAGATGAAGATTATGATATTACCATTGCGCAAACGCCGGAAGATGGTCTTTCATACGCGAGCGCAGGCGGATATTCTCTGATTCTTTTGGATGTGGTCATGCCTGGAATGGATGGTTTTACGCTGCTGAAGAAATTGCAGGAGAAAATCATCACACAGAGCGTTCCGGTGATTTTGATTACAAGCCTTTCAGACATTGAAAATGAGCATAAAGGGCTTATGTTAGGGGCGGTTGACTACATTACGAAGCCGTTCCATCCGATGATTGTAAAAGCGAGAGTGAATACGCATATCAAACTGTATCAGTATCGAAAGCAGATTGAGCGCCAGTCTATGACCGATCAGCTGACCGGACTGGCCAACAGGCGGCAGTATGATTATCACAGCGCGAGAAGATGGAAGGAAGCTTCCCGCCTGCAGGTTTTCTTTAGCATCTGTATGTTTGATATTGACCATTTTAAAGCGTATAATGACACCTATGGGCATCCGGCGGGGGATAAAGTGATCGCCGGCGTGGCAAAGACGCTGGCTTCCTATCTGCAGCGCACCACAGATTTCGTGGCCCGTTATGGAGGCGAGGAATTTGTGGCGTTTCTTATGGGGGACAGCCCTCAGAAGGCGTTTGCGTATTTGAAGAGAATCCGCCAGGCGGTGGAGGACCTTCATATACCGCACGATCCGGCGACTGCCGAGTGGGTGACCATCAGCATCGGGGGCGTCACTGCGCTTCCGCAGAACGGAAGCTCCTACGACGCTTTCTTAAAGATTGCGGACACCATGCTGTATGACGCCAAAAGATATGGGCGCAACAGAGTCGTATGGGCCAATGAAAAGATGGAACAATGGCGTGAATGATTTTCTTGAATAAAAGGCCGGGGGCCGCTCCTTAAGGGGAGCGCCTCCGGCTTTTTGTCTGTGGGCGGGTGATTTACACGATGCCCTGCGCCAGCATGGCGTTTATCACTTTCTCGAAGCCGGCGATATTGGCGCCTGCCACGTAGTTGCCTTCCATGCCGTAGCGTCTGGCCGCGTCTTCGCATTTCGCGAAAATGTCTTTCATAATCTGTTGCAGTCTCTGGTCCACTTCTTCCTCGGTCCAGCTTAAGCGCAGAGAGTTCTGGCTCATTTCCAGCGCGGAGGTGGCTACGCCGCCTGCGTTGGCCGCCTTGCCGGGCAGGAACAGGATGCCGTTTTCCAGGATGAAATCCGTCGCTTCCAAGGTGGTGGGCATGTTGGCGCCTTCGGCCACGCAGAAGCAGTTGTTGGCTTTCAGCTTCTTAATGTCGTCCAAGTTCAGCTCGTTCTGCGTCGCGCAGGGAAGGGCGATGTCGCAGGGGATGGACCAGATGCCCTTTCCTTCTGTGTAAGTGGCTCCCGGAACCTTGTCCGCATATTCTTTGATGCGGCCGCGGCGCACTTCCTTGATGTTTTTCACAATGTCCAGCTTGATGCCGTCGGGATCGTGGATGTAGCCGTTGGAATCGCTCATGGCAACTACTTTGCCGCCCAGTTGCTGCACTTTCTCGGTGGCGTAGATGGCCACGTTGCCGGAGCCGGACACCAGGACAGTTTTGCCCTCGATGGTGTTCTTATGGTGCTTGAGCATCTCATCCAGCAGGTAGATCAAGCCGTATCCGGTGGCCTGGGTGCGGATTAAAGAACCGCCGAAGGTGAGGCCTTTGCCGGTGAGCACGCCTTCATACAGGCCGGTGATGCGTTTGTACTGGCCATAGAGGAAGCCGATTTCCCTGGCGCCCACGCCGATGTCTCCGGCGGGCACGTCCTGGTCCGCGCCGATATGTTTATTCAGTTCGGTCATGAAGCTCTGGCAGAAGCGCATTACTTCGCCGTCGGATTTGCCTTTGGGATCAAAGTCGGAACCGCCCTTGCCGCCGCCGATGGGCAGTCCGGTCAGGGAATTTTTGAAAATCTGTTCAAACCCAAGGAATTTTAAAACGCCCTGGTTTACAGATGGATGGAAGCGCAGGCCCCCTTTGTAGGGGCCGATGGCGCTGTTGAACTGTACACGATAGCCTTTATTTACCTGCACCTGGCCGGCGTCGTCCACCCAGGGCACGCGGAAGGAAATGATGCGTTCCGGCTCGGTGAGACGTTCCAGAACGGCCATTTTGCGGTACTCGGCTTCGTTGGCGTCGATAACTTTCTTAAGGCTTTCCAGAACCTCTTTCACTGCCTGATGAAATTCCGGTTCGCCGGGATTTTTCTCAACAACTCTTGCGTAGACTTCTTCGGTATAGGACATGAATTTACCCCCTTATCTTGGTTGTTTAAATTTTTTTCTAGGTTATTATATATGAAAAATCCTAAAAAGAAAAGTTTTTTATGAAAAAAATCTGGAAGATGAGGGTTGCCACATTGGAAAGAATATGAGATTATAGAGGTCATAACTGCGCAAAAAGGAGGGACAAAAGGGGATGAGATATTTTGAGAAGTCGTCAAAATTAGACAATGTATTGTACGATGTGCGTGGGCCGGTGGTGGAGGAAGCCAGCCGGATGGAAGAAAACGGCATGGAGATTATGAAGCTGAATATCGGCAATCCGGCGCCTTTTGGGTTTTCGGCGCCGGAGGAAGTGATTCTGGACATGATGAGTTCCGTGCGCGCCAGCCAGGGCTATTCGGATTCCAGGGGGATTTTTTCCGCCCGGAAGGCGATTATGCAGTATTGTCAGCTAAAAGGCATTCGGGGCGTGACCATGAACGATATTTACACCGGAAATGGAGTAAGCGAGCTGATTAATCTGTGTATGCAGGCGCTGTTAAACGATGGGGATGAGGTGCTGATTCCGGCGCCGGATTACCCGCTGTGGACGGGGACGACGAACCTGGCGGGGGGAAAAGCGGTGCATTATATCTGCGACGAGCAGGCGTGCTGGTACCCGGATATTGGGGATATGAAGAAGAAGATTACGGACCGCACCAAGGCCATTGTAATCATCAACCCCAACAATCCTACAGGCGCGCTGTATCCCAGGGCCGTCCTGGAGCAGATTGTGGATTTGGCCAGAGAGCACGACCTGATTTTGTTTTCCGATGAAATCTATGACCGTCTGGTGTTCGACGGACAGGAGCATATCTCGCTGGCGTCTCTTGCGCCGGACCGGTTCTGCGTCACGTTTAACGGACTGTCCAAGTCCCATATGGTGGCGGGCTTTCGCGCCGGATGGATGGTTTTGAGCGGGCCGAAAGAGCAGGCCCAGGGCTATATGGAGGGCATACGGATGCTTTCCAATATGCGGCTCTGCTCCAACGTGCCGGCCCAGTCCATCATCCAGACCTGCTTGGGCGGATACCAGAGCGTGCGGGAATATGTGCGCCCCGGCGGACGGATTTATGAGCAGCGGGAGTTTATTTATAAGGCTTTGACGGACATACCGGGGATTACGGCGGTGAAGCCCCAGGCGGCTTTTTATATTTTCCCGAAAATAGACGTGAAGAAGTTCAACATCACCAACGACGAGCAGTTTGCCCTGGATTTCCTGAAATCCAAGCGGGTGCTTTTGGTCAGCGGCGGCGGCTTCAACTGGAAGAAGCCGGATCATTTCCGGATTGTGTATCTTCCGTGTCTGGAGGATCTGGAAAAAGCGGTGGGCCGGCTGCGGGATTTCCTGCACGGCTATTGGCAGAAATGAGAGAGGTCAGAAGGCGCGTCTTAGAAGACGTCCGAAATTACGGGCGGGGCGCGCTGCTGGCCGTCCTCTACGTATCCGTGGGAGCATTTGGCGTTCCGGTCTGTCCGATGGTTCTTATGACGGGCCTGCCCTGTCCGGGCTGCGGCATGACGCGGGCGGCCGCGCTTTTTCTAAAAGGCGACTGGCTGGGCGCATGGCGGATGCATCCGTTTTTCTACGCGCTGCTTATTTTGCTTTTGCTGGCGGCATTTTACCGCTATGCGCTGGGCCGTCCGGCGCCGGGGATGCGTTTTTTCGCGCCTGCCGCGCTTACGCTGGCCATCGCGTTTTATGGCCGGCGCATGGCCCTATATTTTCCCGATCGGGAGCCGATGGTCTATTTTAAGGGCAACGCGTTATCGTTTCTGACGCAATTAGTTGCGCAATTACGCCAAATATGCTAAACTGATACTGTACTGTCGATAAATTTTGAGGAGGATAAAAGATGGACGAGAAAAACATGCAAAACCCGCAGGGGTATTATCCGGCCCAGGAAATGGAGCCGGTGATGGGCATTGGGCAGTGGCTGGTTACCCTGCTGGTTATGTCTATTCCATGCGTGAATATTGTGATGCTTTTTGTGTGGGGCTTCGGAGGGGGAAACCAGACAAGGGCGAATTACTGTAAAGCTTATCTGATCTGGTTTGTCATACTGACTGTGCTGAGCCTGGTATTTTCTATGCTGTTTGGAGCCGCGATTACGGCAGCCTTATCCAGCAGTATGGGCAGTCTGTAAAGGAGTGGATAAGCGGAAAGGAGTGTTTGAATGTCAGGATTCAATATGAAGGTAACGCCGGAGATTGCACGTTTGACGGATATCTGCTTTGAAAACAGTCGGATCCCCGTGGAACTGTATGGGAAGTATGACGTAAAAAGAGGCTTGAGGGATCTGAACGGACAAGGCGTTCTGGCAGGACTTACGAAAATTTCCAATGTGCAGGCCTACCGTGAAGAGGATGGGAAAAAGATTCCCTGCGAAGGCGAATTGTACTATCGGGGGATCAATGTGGAGGATTTGACCCAGGGATTCATCCAGGATGGGCGGCTGGGTTTTGAGGAAGTTACGTATCTGCTGCTGTTCGGACGGCTGCCGGATACGACGGAGCTGGATAATTTCAAGCAGCTTCTGGCTTCCCAGCGCTCGCTGCCGCGGAATTTTGTCCGTGACGTTATTATGAAAGCGCCAAGCAAGGATATGATGAACACCCTGTCCAGGAGTGTGCTGACGCTGTATTCCTACGACAGCAATCCGGAAGATATTTCTCTGCAGAATGTTTTGCGCCAGTGTCTGAATTTAATCAGCGTTTTTCCTATGCTGTCCGTATATGGGTACCAGGCTTACAATCATTATATCAAGGGGAAGAGCTTGTACATTCATCACCCTTCCCGCGAATTGTCCACAGCGGAAAATATTTTGCGTTTGTTAAGACCGGATAAAAAATATACGGAGCTGGAGGCGACCATTCTGGATCTGGCGCTGATCCTGCATATGGAGCATGGCGGCGGCAATAACTCTACTTTTACCACCCATGTGGTGTCTTCTTCCGGGACGGACACGTATTCGGCCATTGCGGCTGCGCTGGGCTCGTTAAAAGGGCCGAAGCACGGCGGCGCCAACATCAAAGTGGTGAAGATGTTCAAACATATGGAAGAGCATCTGACGGACTATACGGACGAAGAGCAGGTGTCTGATTATCTGCGCAAGCTTCTGCACAAGGAGACTTTTGACAAACGGGGACTGATTTACGGCATCGGTCATGCCATCTACTCCATATCCGACCCCCGTGCCCAGATATTTAAAGGATTTGTGGAGAAGCTGGCCCAGGAAAAAGGCCGGCATGAGGAATACGAGCTGTACAGTATGGTGGAGCGTCTGGCCCCGAAAATCATCGGAGAGGAGCGGCATATCTATAAAGGCGTCAGCGCCAACGTGGACTTTTACAGCGGATTTGTGTACAGTATGCTGGATCTTCCCATGGAGCTGTATACGCCGATGTTCGCCATTGCCCGTATTGTGGGCTGGAGCGCCCACCGTATGGAAGAGCTGATTAATACCGATAAGATTATCCGGCCGGCGTATAAGAACGTACAGGACTCTGTGGAATATTGTATGTTATCAGAGCGTTAGGGAGTGTGGAGCATGACAGATATAGACGTGCATGGCACAGGCCTGGTGCTGGAAGGCGGGGCCACCCGGGGCGTATTTACCTCCGGGGTTCTGGATTATCTGATGGAACGGGGATTGTACCTGCCGTATGTGGCGGGCGTGTCCGCCGGGGCCTGCAATGCGGTGGACTATGTATCCCGGCAGATCGGGCGCACCAGGGACTGCATGATACAGAAAGAAAAAGAATACAAATATATCAGTTTGAAACATACATTGAAAACAAGACATTTGTTCAATATGGATATGGTGTTTGACCGGTATCCCAATGAGATTTACCCTTTTGACTACGAGACGTATTTCCATTCGCCGCTGCGCTGCGAGATGGTTGTGACCAACTGTCTGACCGGCCGGGCGGAATATCTGGATGAGCGCACGGACAAACAAAGGCTGATGGACATCTGCAGGGCGTCCAGCAGCGTGCCGGTGGCCACTCCGATGGTGCGGGTGGACGGGACGCCTTACATGGACGGAGGCATTGCGGACTCCATCCCGATCATACGCTCTTTAAAGCTGGGAAATAAGAAAAACGTGCTTGTGCTCACCCGGGAGGCCGGGTACCGCAAGCGGCCTCTGAAAAAAAGCAGGGCGCTTTACATGGCCAAATACAAAGAATACCCGAATTTTGTAAAGGCCATCCTGCGCAGATCCTATATTTACAACAAAACTCTGTCCTACATCGAGAAATGGGAAGCACAGGGCAAGGTGTTTGTGATCCGCCCAAGGACGAAAACCGTATCCAGAACAGAGCAGAATCACGAGGCGCTGACGGCGTTTTACCAGCACGGTTACGATTTAATGGAGGAAAGCTATGAGAAGCTTTTGGAGTATTTGCGGCGATGAGAGAGAATAGAACAGGGCTTCTGGCAGGCTTCGGGCTGCTTTCGGCGGCGGCCATCTGGGGATTCGCCTTTGTGGTGGTGAAAAATTCCCTGGATGTGGTTCCGCCCACGTATATGCTGGCTTTCCGATTTACCATCGCGGCCCTTTTGCTGGCAGTGATTTGCCACAGGAAGCTGAAAGGCTTACAGAAAAGCACGCTGAAAGAAGGCGCGGTTCTCGGTTTCTGGCTTTTTTTCAGCTATCTGGTGCAGACCATTGGTTGCCAGTACACGACGGCGGGCAAGAACGCGTTTCTGACTTCGGCGTATGTGATTATCGTGCCTTTTCTGGGCTGGCTGCTTTTCAGAAGGAGGCCGGATGCGTGCTGCATGGTGGCGGCGGTTTTGGCGATCACCGGCATGGGGATGCTGTCTTTGCAGGGCGACCTGTCCGTAAACAAAGGGGACGTGCTGACGCTTATCTGCGCGGTGGGATTCGCTCTGCACATGATCTATATTGACAAATACACGCAGCGGGGGGACCCGGTGGTCCTAACGGCGCTGCAGCTGGCGTTTGCGGCCTTGTTTTCCTGGCTTCTGGCGCCTTTTCTGGACGGCGCTTTTCCGGCCGGCGCGTTTCGGACGGATGTCATAGGAGCCATGCTTTATCTGGGAATTTTCAGTACGATGATAGGTTTTTTGCTGCAGAATGTGTGCCAGAAATATACGTCGCCCAACACGGCCTCCCTGCTTTTGTCCACGGAATCCGTATTCGGCGTGTTATTTTCCACGCTGATGCTGGGAGAGCGAATGACAGGCCGCATGCTGGTCGGCTGCGCTTTATTGTTCGCGGCGGCGCTGCTGGCGGAGACAAAGCTGTCGTTTCTTGCGAAGGCGTTCGCCGCTTTTTATCCCGATGCATATGAGGAATCTGCATATGCAATCGACTATGAAGGACTTTACCAAGAGGGGTACAGAGGGATTCTTTTTGACATTGACAATACGCTGGTTCCCCATGGAGAGCCGGCGGATTCCCGGGCGGTGGAGCTGTTTGGGCGGCTTCGGCGGATTGGATTTCACAGCTGCCTTTTGTCCAATAACCATCGGGAGCGGGTGGAGCCTTTTGGCGCATCCATCGACGGCCGTTTTATCGAGGACGCCCATAAGCCTGCGACGGCGGGCTACAAAAAGGCCATGGATCTTATGGGCACGGCGCAGGGGAATACGCTGTTTATAGGAGATCAGATTTTTACAGACATTTATGGCGCCAAAAGGGCCGGGATACGGAACATTCTAGTAAAACCCATTCATCCAAAAGAAGAAATACAAATCGTTTTAAAAAGACGCCTGGAGAGGATAGTCTTGCATTTTTATAAGATACAGAGGGGGAAACTTTAAGATGAGACACATTGTGCTGATTGGATTTATGGGGTCCGGGAAGACGAAAACGGGGAAGCGTCTGGCGGAAGAGCTGGGCTACCAATTCATAGATGTGGATAAAAAAATCACGACGGAGATGAAAATGAGCGTGACGGATATCTTCAGCCGTTTTGGAGAAGTTTTCTTCCGGGCGCTGGAGACGAAGGCGATTAAGGAGCTGCGGCAGATGGAGGAGTGCGCGGTGATTTCGGTGGGCGGCGGCCTTCCGATACAGAAACAGAACCATAAGTACTTAAAGCAGTTGGGCGCGATCATCTATCTGAAGGGCTCTGTGGAAACTTTAAAGAAGCGGCTGGAAGGGGACCGGACCCGTCCTCTTCTGGAAGGGGCGGATCTGGAAGGCAAAATCCGCCGGATGCTCGCCGCCAGGGAGCCTATCTACGAAAAGCTGGCGGACATCACGGTCATCACCGGGGACCAGCCCCTTTCACAGCTGGTGCAGGAAATTGCCGCAAAGTGGAAAGAGTATGAAATCCAATATTTACTGAAAAGCAAAAGCCATGTATAATGAAGGCATTGCCATATAGATTATAGAACTTAGAAGGAGGAGATACAGATGATTTCAGCAGGAGATTTTAGAAATGGCGTGACGTTGGAGATTGACGGGAACGTGGTGCAGATCGTGGAGTTTCAGCATGTAAAACCGGGCAAGGGCGCGGCTTTCGTGCGCACAAAGTACAAGAACATCATTACAGGGGCGGTTTTGGAAAAATCTTTCCGGCCCACAGAGAAATTCCCGGCGGCGCGGATCGAGCGCGTGGATATGCAGTATCTGTACAACGACGGGGAATTGTTCTACTTCATGGACAACAATACCTATGAACAGGTCGGCTTAAATCAGGACACCATCGGCGACGCGCTGAAATTTATTAGAGAAAATGAGATGGTGAAAGTGTGTTCCTACAATGGCAACGTGTTTGCCGTGGAGCCGCCGCTTTTCGTGGAGCTGGAGATCACGGAGACGGAGCCGGGCTTCAAGGGCGACACTGCCCAGGGCGCTACAAAACCAGCAACGGTGGAGACGGGAGCCACCGTGTATGTGCCGCTTTTCGTGGACCGCGGAGACAAAATCAAGATCGACACCCGCAGCGGAGAATATTTATCCAGGGTATAATTGCAGAAAGAAAAGACAGGGCGGCCAGATTCGTTTAGAAGATTTGGCCGCCTGTTTCGCCTGATTCTGAAAAAAGCATAAACTTTTCCCAGCGGCGCTTTACAGGTCCGGGATTTTATGGTAGGATGAATCCAGAACATTTCTAAAAGTATTCCGCACATTCGTGCATAATGTTCCCGAGTCAGAAAAGATAAGATTAAGCAAAGAAAGGATGGTAATTTGGACGCGGAAAAAATAAAACACGAGATACTTTTTCAAGCGGTCAACGCCACGAAAAACCGGGATCTGCTGGAACAGGCGCCGCATCAGCGCTATCTGGATCTGGCCCTTGTGTTTTTTTACCTGGAAGAGACCGAAGATCATCAGAAGAGAACCTTTATACTGAGCAACCAGCAGATGCGCCGCTTAGGGGTGACGAAGGAGCAGGTCACAGAGTGGGCTATGGAAAATACGCCCCGCCTGCTTCCGCCGTCTTTTCATTCTATGGAGCATGTGCTGCAAAAATTCTGCCTGTGGGAGCAGGCGCAGGAGGATCAGCCGCCTATGTACGTGCTTACGAATGTGCGGATGTTTCTGGGCGCCGCCTGTCTGTTTTACCCAAGGGTGCTGCCCTCCATCCGAAATGCCGTGCAGGAGGACTTCTATATTATTCCCAGCAGCGTTCACGAGTGCATCATACTGCCCATGTCCGACGCATATACGAAGAGTGAATTGGAGAAAATCGTATACGAAGTGAATCTGACGCAGGTCCCGGAACAGGAAGTTCTGTCAAATTATGTTTATTTCTACCAAAAAAGCACAGGAAAATTTCATAAATAGATGAAAAATTAAAAAAATTATTCATCTTGGCTTTACAAAAGACCGTGGATGTGCTATTATCAATGAGTATGAATTGAGATATAGGCATCCGTAGCTCAGGGGATAGAGCAGTGGTTTCCGGTGCCACGTGTCGGGGGTTCGATTCCCTCCGGATGTGTTTCCTCTTTATTATGTAATGTGCCTTTTCCGCCTCTGTAATGTTGTGCGCGGGAAAGGCCTGTCTTTTAAGAGAGCATGGAAGCGAAAGGGGGAATCGCTGTGGATAATTTCAGAGAATGGCTGTCCGATAATCTCCGCTACATCTTACTGGTGGTTGTGGGGATCGTTGTGGTGGTTGCGCTGTTTATCGGCGTACGAGCTCTTACCGGTTCTGGATCGGACAAGGGCGGTTCATCGTCATCCAATCAGGCGAATACAGAGTCTGACAATCAGCAGGCTTCCGGGAATCAGACAGAATCCGGCAACGCCTCCGTGGGCGCGTTGGAAAAAGATGCGATTCCAGAAGTGAACGAGCTGGTGCAGGCTTATTATAAAGCATTGGGGGATAAAGACATTGAAGCGCTTAAAGAAGTGGTGAAGGATCTGGACCCCGCGGAAGAGAGCAAGATTGCCAATACCAAATACATAGAGAGTTACGAGAATGTGGAAGTGTACACGGTGAAAGGAATGGAGGAGGGAACCTATGTGGTTTTCGCCAGTTTCGCCTATAAATGCGTAGACGTGGAGACTCCGGCGCCGGCTTTAAGTCAGCTGTATGTGGTAACGGATGAAGAAGGAAAATTATGGATTTCAGCGGACGCTGTGGTCGATCCCGATATTCAGGCGTATGTGAGTACGGTTATGAGTCAGGCGGACGTGATACAGCTTCGCAACAATATACAGGCCGCCTATGACCAGGCGCAGGCCGGGGACCCCCAGTTGAAAGCGTTCCTGGAGAGTTTGGGAGGCGAAGATTCCGGCACGCCAACGCCTCAGCCAGAGGAAAGCGCGTCAGAGAACGGCGCGGCGGGGCAGCAGGATGTGACGCCCGCGTCTATAGAAGGCATGATGACGGCCCTTGATGACTGCAATGTGCGTATAGCCGCAGAGTCCGGCACGGATATTGTGACCGTAGTGCCGGCAGGCGAGATGGTCAATGTGTTGGGCGAAGATAACGGATGGGTGCAGATTGAGTACGGCGGCATTGTAGGCTATGTGTACCAGGATCTGCTTCAGTAGATGGTATTTTCAGAGAGTTATGGCGCAGTTGGCGCTATGTTATAAGAGAGAGGTCTGTGTCTGTGAACGGCACAGGCCTTTTTTGTTTTACAGGATAAAAAACCCTTCGGGCGGGATCGGACAGCGGCGAAAGGAAAAAACAACAAACATCAGAGTGTTGACAATGTATACATATCGTGTTATTTTAAAAGAAAAGGGGGATTTATCATTATGGCAACTGTGTCAACGCAAGTAAGAATAGACGAGACAACTAAAAAACAAGCGGTGGAACTTTTAGAAGGGCTGGGTTTGAATTTGTCGGATGCAATTAATATGTTTCTGAAACAGGTTGTTCTGCATGACGGGATACCTTTTGATGTGAAATATCCAAAGTTCAAGCCGGAAGTTTTGGAGGCTATGGAAGAGGCGAAAAGGATTAGCCGCGATCCGAATGTAAAAGGCTATACGGATATTGATGAATTGTTCAGAGAGTTAGACGCATGAAATATACAGTAAAAAGAAGCGGGAAGTTCAAAAGGAATTATAAACTGGCGCAAAAACGCGGTTTGGACATAGCTTTGTTGAAGGAGGTTGTTCAGAAATTAGGCAATGGGATTCAAATTGATAGAAAATACAACGACCACGCGCTGAAAGGAAAATGGAACGGATTCAGGGAATGTCATATTCAGCCAGACTGGCTGTTGATTTATCTGATCGAGGGTGATATTTTGACGCTAACTCTTGTGGATACCGGCACGCACGCGGATTTATTCCAGGAATAAAAGGCTGGCGGATGAACCCTTTTTGGTTTGGATAAAACGCCGTGAAGATGGGCGGATTGAAGAATTTAGTGGAATGCCACAAAAAACACTTGACAAAATTATGCAGTTCATATAAAATACAAGCCAAGACAAAGAGGTCTGTTCCCATAGCGGCGCAGACCTCTTTTTGATCTTCAACGCAAGGGAGCGTATGCGGGAGAAATTTTCCTGTGTCCGCTCCTTTTTTCATGGGAAAGGAGAATATAGATGCGGCTGAATCCAAAGGAACAGGAGAAGCTTATGCTTCATATGGCCGGGGAACTGGCGAAACAGAGGAAGGAGCGGGGGCTGCGGCTGAATTATGTAGAATCCGTCGCCTATATCAGTTCCGAACTGCTGGAATGCGCCCGTGACGGGAAAACGGTGGTGGAGCTGATGTCTTTGGGAACAAAAATGCTCACCAAAGAGGATGTAATGGACGGGGTGGCGGATATGGTCCACGAAGTACAGGTGGAGGCCACTTTTCCAGATGGCACGAAACTGGTCACGGTACATGATCCCATTCAGTAGAGGAGGAATAAGAGGATGAAGATAGGAGCGGTGATCCCCAAAGACAGGGAGATCATTCTAAATGAAGAAAAAAAGTGCGTTACCCTTCTGGTGAAACATACAGGCGACCGGCCCGTACAGGTTGGCTCGCATTTTCACTTCTTTGAAGTGAACCGGCAGCTGGAATTTGACCGCGCCGCCGCATACGGATATCACCTGGACATCCCCTCCGGCACGGCCGTCCGTTTTGAGCCCGGGGAGGAAAAAGAAGTGCGGCTTACCGAAAACGGCGGGTCCAACCGGATCTGCGGCTTAAACGGCCTGACCTGTATGCAGGCTTCTGCGGCCACGAAAGCGCAGGCCATAGAGAACGCGAAGCTACGTGGATTTATCAAGGAATAGAAGTTTCAGACAGGAGGCGAAAAAAACATGAGTTATAAAATATCTGGTGAAAAATACGCGGCCATGTACGGTCCTACAGTGGGAGACAAGGTACGTTTGGCGGACACAGATCTGATCATCGAAGTGGAAAAAGATTACACAATCTACGGAGACGAGGTAAAATTCGGCGGCGGAAAGACCATCCGTGACGGCATGGGCCAATCAGTGAAGACCTGCAGCAAAGACGGAGACTTGGATCTGGTGATCACCAACGCGCTGATCCTGGACTACACGGGGATCGTGAAGGCGGACATCGGGATCAAGGACGGCAAGATCGTCGGGATCGGAAAAGCCGGGAACCCCGGTATCATGGACGGAGTGACGCCTGGGATGACGATCGGAGCGTCCACGGAAGCGCTGGCCGGGGAAGGGCTGATCGTCACCGCGGGCGGCATCGACAGCCACATCCATTTCATCGCGCCCCAGCAGATCCCCTGTTCTCTGTATTCCGGCGTGACTACCATGATCGGGGGAGGCACAGGCCCGGCGGACGGCACCAACGCCACCACCTGCACGCCGGGCCCCTGGAACATCCGTATGATGTTAAAAGCGGCGGAGGAGTATCCGATGAATCTGGGATTTATGGGAAAAGGAAATTGCTCCGACGAAAAGCCCCTGGCGGAACAGATCGAGGCGGGCGCCATGGGCATGAAGATCCACGAAGACTTCGGTTCCACCCCGGCGGCCATCCATCACTGCCTGAACGTGGCCGATGAATACGACGTACAAGTGGCCATACATACCGATACCTTAAACGAGGCGGGATGCGTGGAAGACACGCTGGACGCCATCGGCGGGCGGACCATCCATACATTTCACACGGAAGGAGCCGGAGGCGGCCATGCGCCGGACATCATCCGGGCGGCGGGGGCGAAGAACGTACTGCCCTCCTCCACCAATCCCACCATGCCCTTTACGGTGAACACTCTGGACGAACACCTGGACATGCTGATGGTCTGCCATCATCTGGACAAAAACATCCCGGAGGACATCGCGTTTGCCGATTCCAGGATCCGCCCGGAGACCATCGCGGCGGAGGACGTGCTCCACGATATGGGCGTGTTCTCCATGATGAGCTCCGATTCCCAGGCCATGGGAAGGCCCGGCGAGGTGATCACCCGCACCTGGCAGACGGCCCATAAGATGAGACTGGAGAGAGGGCCTCTGCCGGAGGACGAGGGAAACGGCAACGACAATTTCCGGGCAAAACGCTATGTGGCCAAATACACCATCAACCCGGCCATCACCAACGGGATCGCGGACTACGTGGGCTCTGTGGAAGTGGGAAAATTCGCGGATCTGGTCTTGTGGGACCCGGCCTTTTTCGGCGCCAAGCCGGATATGATCATAAAAGGCGGCATGATCATCGCCTCCAAGATGGGAGACGCCAACGCGTCCATCCCCACCACCCAGCCGGTGTTGTACCAGCCCATGTTCGCAGCTCATGGAATGGCGAAAAATGAGAGCTGCCTCACTTTTGTCTCCAAAGCGGCCTATGAAAACGGCGTAAAAGAAAAATATGGTCTGCAAAAAACGGTGGTTCCGGTGAAAAATTGCAGGAACATCGGAAAACGCCACATGAAATATAACGACGCGCTGCCGGACATCCAGGTGGACCCGGAGACTTACGCGGTGACGGCGGACGGCGTGAAGCTGGTATCCAAGCCGGCCGAGACGCTTCCGCTCACCCAGCTTTACAGTTTGTTCTAAGACGCATTTTGGGAGGAAGGATATGTTAGGCGTTTGTTTATTATTTGTGGGGATCGTACTGATCAACAATGGCGTATGCGCGCTGGCCAACGTGGATAAGAGATCCGCGGCAGTCATGAACATTTTCACCGGCGGGCTGTCTCTGTTCATCAACTTCGTAAATCTGGTCCAGGGAAATTATTATGCGGCGGGCACAGGGCTTTTGTTCTGCTTCACCTACCTGTTCGTGGCGGTGATGAACATCTTTGATCTGAACGGGAAACCCTTCGCCTGGTTTTCCACCTTTGTGGCGGTCAACGCGGTCGTCTTCGGCTATGTGGAAGGCGTCGCGGGCAGCGCGGCCTTAAATATCTCGCCCGACTGGAGATGGGCGGCGATCTGGTGGCTGTGGGCCGTGCTGTGGGGTTCGTCCTTTGTGACGGACATCATGGGGATCAAGCTGGGGAGATCCGTCCCCATCCTGCAGGTTTTCGAGGGGATCGTGACCGCCTGGATCCCGGGAGTCATGCTCCTTCTGGGCATATGGTAGGTTTTTCAGTTTACTCAAAAAAGAGAGATCAAGGAGAGAGATCATGGTATGTGAGAAGATTTTAGGCAGTCTGTACGAAGAGAAATTTGCCGGGCTTTCGGTGGACTATGTGGAGATCCAGTGGCACGAAGCCTTCACGCGGCTCCACCGGAAGACCTCCGGGCAGGGGGAGGACGTGGGCATCCGCATGGGCCACGAGATCCTAAAAAGGGGCCTGCGCCAGAACGACGTGATTTACGCGGACAGTGAAAAGGTGATCGCGGTGCGCATTCCGCCCAGCGAGGCCATTCGGATGACAGTGGATAAGGAGCATCCGCACCAGATCGCCAAGCTTTGTTACGAGGTGGGCAACACCCACACCAGTATGTTCCGGGGGGAAGACGCGTATACCTTTTACGCGCCGTATCATGAGGCGCTGCTGGATAAGGTGGACCGGATCTGCGGGGTGACCGGGGAGAAAGTCTTAAAGAGTTTTGACTTCGGCCAGGCGCTCTCCTCCAGCGTCAACGATCATCATCATTAGGAGACGGCGATTATGAGAAGAGAAGACTGGAGCAGATATTTCCTGCTCCTGCAGGTGAACGACGCGCTGTTTCCCATCGGCGCATACTCCCACTCCTACGGGCTGGAGACGTATATCCAAAAAGGGCTGGCGTCATCCGCCAAGGAGGCGTGGGACTATATCCGCAGTCGGCTCGCATACGGATCTTGTTACAGTGAATTCCTAGCGGCGAAGCTGGCCTATGGATATGCCGGGGAAGAGGATCTGGAGAGGTTGCTGGAGCTGGAGGGATTGCTGGAAGCCAGCCGGGTCCCAAGAGAGGTGCGCCAGGCGGGGGAAAAGCTGGGCTCCCGCTTTATGAAAACGGTGGGCGTCCTGGAGATCCCCTACGAGACGGATATTTTCCAGAGATACCGGAAAAGCCTGGGGAAAAGGCCGCCGCAGCATGCCGTCGTCTACGGGGTTTTCTGCGCGGCGGCGGGGATCCCCTATGGGGAGGCCATGGTCCACTATCTGTTCGCCCAGACCTCCGCCATGGTGACCAACTGCGTGAAGACCATCCCCTTAAGCCAGACGGACGGGCAGCGGCTGTTGTACAAAAGCCACGGGATCTTCCCGGAGATCCTGGACCGGTTGGAGGAGCTGACCCTGGAAGACCTGTGCCTGTCCGCGCCGGGGTTTGATATCCGCTGCATGCAGCACGAGGGACTGTATTCCAGGATCTATATGTCATAGGAGGTTTTTTGATATGTCTTATGTAAAAATCGGCGTGGCCGGCCCAGTGGGTTCCGGCAAGACGGCTCTCATCGAAGCGCTGACCCGTCAGATGGCGAAAAAATACAGCATCGGGGTCATCACAAACGATATCTACACAAAGGAAGACGCGGAGTTTCTGTGCCAAAACAGCGTCCTGCCCATGGAGCGGATCCTGGGCGTGGAGACCGGCGGGTGCCCCCACACGGCCATCCGGGAGGACGCGTCCATGAACCTGGAAGCGGTGGACGAGATGGCCGGGCGTTTCCCGGATCTGGAACTGCTTTTCATCGAGAGCGGCGGGGACAATTTGTCCGCCACCTTCAGCCCGGAACTGGTGGATGCCACCATCTTTGTCATCGACGTGGCGGAAGGGGATAAGATCCCCCGCAAAGGCGGTCCCGGCATCACCCGCTCGGACCTGCTGGTCATCAACAAAACGGATCTGGCCCCTTATGTGGGCGCGGACTTAAGCGTCATGGAACGGGACTCCCGGAAAATGCGGGGAGAGCGGACGTTTCTGTTCACGGATGTGCGCAGCGGCTCCGGCGTGGACGCGGTGATCGCTTGGATCCAGAAAAACGTCCTGCTGGAGGGGTGCTGATCCTATGGAAGATCGTGAAAATTCTTTTGGAAAAACTTCCAGACTGTATTTGGAGGCTTCGGTAAAAGACGGGAAGACCATCTTAAGCGATGTGTCCTTTACCGCGCCCTATAAGGTCATGCGTCCTTTTTACGAAAAAAAAGGGATCATGTCCGTGACGGCGCTGGCGGCCTCCGCCGGGATCATGGCCGGGGACCGGCAGGACTTCCGCATCCATGTCCATGCGGGCGCACGGATGGCGCTGACTTCACAATCCTACGAGAAGATCCACCGGATGGAAGCGGGGTATGCCTCCAGAAAGACGTCCATTCAGGTGGAGGCTGGCGCGGCCCTGTTTTACACGCCCTTGCCCACGATGCCTTTTCAGGGATCTGACTACCGCAGCCAGCTGGACGCGGAGCTTTTCGGAGACGACGCGCAGTTCGTCCTGCTGGAGATCCTCTCCTGCGGCCGGGCGGCCCATGGGGAGCGGTTTGGGTACCGCAGATTTCAAAACCGGGTCACGATCCGGCAGGATGGAAAGATCATTTACCGGGACAATACCCGGTACGAGCCGGGGTGGATGGATATGAACGGCCCGGGCATGTACGAGGGATATACCCATCTGGGAAATCTGGTCTTGTGCAATGTGCCAAGATCAGATGAATGGATAGACCAGATGCGAAAGCTCCTGGACGAGGCGGACGGCGTGGAAGGCGGCGTGACAAGAACGGACCGGGGCGATGTGGCGGTGCGGGCGCTGGGAGGAAGCGCGCAGCGGCTGTCGGGATTATTGGAAGAAATGATTGGAAACTGTTTTTGAAACAGGACAGCCCTCCGAAAATTAAACGGCGTGAAGCTGCCCTGGTCCGACGTGGGCTATGAGCTGCGGGCCTTCGCGTGCATACCTATCCGGTTCCTTTTCTGGGAAGGGGACGAGGAATTTCCGGCGCAGGCCAACGTCCTGTTTGACGCCGGCGCCACGGACTTTATACACGGGGAGAGCGTCGTGCCCATCGCCTCCGTGGGGCTGGACAAGATCGTCCGGGCGGCGGGGGTGCGGCGGGACCGGAGCGCGTTTCCCGTGTTCTAAATGTTTTCATCAAACAGGGCGAAAGAAATCATCAGATGCCGAATAGTCCGCGCGTCGTCCAAATCCAGGGAGCACAATCCCTGGATTTTTTTCAGGCGATGGAGCAGCGTGGTTCGGTGGATGAACAGAGCGTCGGCGGCCTCCGTCACCGAAAATTTATTTTCCAGATAGGATTTTAACGTCCGGCAATATTCCGTATGATTTTTCGCGTCGTGCCGGGACAGCTGCAAAAGCGCCGGGTGGACAAGCTCCTGGGCGGGAAACTGCCGAGTGCACTGGGAGAGCATATAGTCCAGGGCATAGTCCTTGAAATAATGATACCAGTGGGTAGGATTCTTCCGGCCGCCGATTTCCAGCGCGATTTTGGCCTGCTGCACGAAAAGGGCCGTGCGGCCGAGGCCGCAGTAGTCGTTGCTGACGCCGGCCTGGCACAGGCTTTCCCGCAGAAAATAGGCGAATGCGTCATAAAAGGAATAATCGCGGGAATCCCGGTAGATTTCCAGATTCAGAATCCACAGGATGCCTTCCTCGTAGGGAAACGTGCAGGAGCCTTTCCACATTTTTTCGATTTTCCCGCACAGGTAGGCCGTGTTGGCGGTGACGCTGGGGGAGACCAGCAGTTTCAGATAAATGACCAGGCAGCGGCTGTTTTGGCGCCAGGCGCTTCCGCTCAAAATCCGGTCAATGTCCAGCTCGGATACGGGTTTGTTTTCAATGGCCAGGGTTTTCAAAAGCTGGTGCACGTTTTCGGCCCGTCCGGAAAAAGTCAGGGACTCTGTGCGGGCGTCGAAGATCGTCTGGATGAAACGGGCCAGGATGGCAAGATGCTGTTCGTCCGCTTCGGTTAAGGGGTGATGAAAAGCGGGCATAAGCAGCCGGGCGAAATACCGGCCCTGGTAGGTCAGGTTGTGGCACAGCATTTCTTCCAGTTTATCGTGCTCATTGTATAGGAAAACGCCTTTTTTCCGCGTAAGCTTTTTGAAATCCGGGTCCAGCCGAAATTCGTTTACAAAATCCAAAGGCACGCTGGACGGGTCGGTCCGATCCAGCATAGATTGGTTTTCGGCGGTGAAAAAATTCGCGCTGTGCGCCATATAGGAGAAATTTACGTCCACCAGAATGCAGGGATTTTCCAGAATCTTTTCGCTAACGCGGAACATTTCCCCGATGTCCTGGCTGCCGCAGGCCAGGGCGGCCAGCGCTTCTTCCCACTCGTCGTACATCTGGAAAATCAGGGCGGCCTCGTTGAGGAGGCTGTGGATGTCCTGGCAGGGATCGTCGTCACAAACGGCGATGACCTCGCAGCGGCTGTATTTTCGCGCGGGCGTTCCCAGGCACAGAATGCGCAGGCCGTCCGGAACGCGCGTCATGCGCTCCAGGCTTTCGCAATCCGTGATGTACACATAGTCGGGGGAAAGCTCGTATCCGGTGAAATACAGGGCGCGTTTCAGCGGCGCTTCCCTGGAGAAAGACTTGTGGTTGTAGGATATATGGTGGTTTTTTTGAAGCTGGAAATACAATAGGCTCATGGATAATTTCATAATGCCTCCCGTGGTTTGATACACTTCATTTTGTAGTATTTTTATATATATAATTCTCCTTTTTGAGTATAGCAGAGGAGCGGCGGGTTGTCTATAATTTAGAAAACGAAAAACCAAAGGGAGAGGGAGAAAAAGATGATTACTAGTAAAGAGAATTGTTTGTTGGCGTTGGAGCATAAAAAACCGGAGTGGGTGCCGTCATTTTCGGAGATGCTCATGTGCGGCGGCGCGGAGGAAACCTTCGAGAACGGCCCGCGCACAGGGGGAAAAGATGGATTTGGCGTGGGCTGGGCGGTGACGAGCTCCTCTGGAGGGCAGGGAACGCCACTGCCCAACCAGAGCCAGTTCGACGACATCACCGAGTGGAAAGAAAAAGTGGTTTTCCCGGATCTGGACGCGTACGACTGGGAGGGAAGCGCGAAGGCCCAGCTCTCGGCGGGAAATCCCGACACGCAGCTGGTGGAATATCAGTGCTGGAACTGGTCGTTTCTGCGCATGACCCATATCATGGGTTTTGAAAACGCGCTGTGCGCCATGATGGAGGACGAGGAAGCCTGCATGGATTTCTTTGATGCCATCGCTGATTACAAAATCCGTCTGGCGGAGCGCATCCATAAATATTTCCATCCGGACATGATCACGTCCTTTGATGACGTGGCTACCGAGCGGGGGCTTTTCATGGCGCCGGACGTTTACCGCCGTCTGATCAAACCCAGCCATAAAAAAGTCAACGACGCTATCCGCCAGATGGGCATACTTCCGGCGATTCACTGCTGCGGCAAATGCGAAGACATCATCCCGGATTTCATCGAGGAGGGCAATGTGGCCTGGAGTTCCGCCCAGCCCATCAACGACATTGAGAAAATCCTGCAGCAATACGGCGACAAATTGACGGTTATCGGCGGCTACGACACCAACGGCAAACCGGCGCAGCCCACCGCCACAACGGAGGAAATCCAGGCGGAAGTCCGCCGGGCCATGGATACATACGCGCCCTATGGCAGCTATATTTTCTTCGGCTTCATGCTGGTGGATTCGGACAATCCCGAAGAAGTTATGAAAGCGATGATGCCCATTTTCGAGGAAGCCGGCAGATATGGGCGGGATTTTTATAAGAAATAATAATGTAACTATTTCGCAGAAACTATTCCGCGAGGTGTTTTGCCGCTGAATGCGGCAAAATCCCGAGACACACAGCAAAAATCCCATCGCCGAAGGCGATTTCTAATGGATTTTTGCCGTAACTGTGAAGGGACTGAACAGTTAATAATCATGGCAAAATTGGATCTATACGGCGGCCTTCTGGGAAACGGAAAAACCACATTGATTAAACGGATGCTGAAGACGGCGTACGCCGGGCGCCGGGTGGCGGTGATCGAAAACGAAATCGGGGAAATCAATTTGGACAGCGAGGAATTTACGGAAAATTCTGTTTCGGTGCGGGAAGTGACCGCCGGCTGCCTGTGCTGCACAGTAAAAGGCAGTTTCCAGGAGGCCGTGCGAACGCTTGTGCAGACGGAAAACCCCGATTACATCATCGTGGAGCCCACCGGCGCCGCCGATCTTTGGGGCATCATCGAAGCCTGCGTGCAGGTGGAGGAAGCGGAGCCAAACCGCTGCATTCTGGCAGTGAACGCCAGGAAAATACAGGTTTTCTTAAAAGTCGTGGGAGAGTTTTTCTACGACCAGATCCGAACGGCGCGGACCGTCTACCTGAACTTTGCGGAAAAACTGGACGCCCGGCAGATACGGGATATCAAAAAGGAATTAAAAACCATCAACCCGAATCTGGAAATTGTGGACACGCCCATGGAGGAAATAGACGAAGACACTTTCCGGGAATCCCAATTTTCAGGCGGGGAGTGGAAGGCGGCGAAAAAAAACAATCCAATTCAAATCGTTTCCGCAAAGGAACCGGTGAAAATGCTTCCGGCAAAAAGAAACGTCAAACAACTGCTCACTTGGACCGTTCGATTCCAGGAAACGTTTTCCACGGAAAAAATAAAACGTCTGCTGGCGCTGCTGGAGGATGCGGAGCATTGCCGGCTCTGGCGGGTGAAAGGCTACCTGCCCATGGAAGGCGGCGCCGTCCAGAAAGTGGATGTGGCGTACGGCGAGGTCTTCCAGGAACCCCGGGAATCAGTTTCCCCGGAAAAAATAGGAGTCCTCATTTTGATTGGCGAAAAACTGGATATACAATGGCTGCAGAGAAAAATCATAAATTGCGATATACGATTGACATAAAGCATTCTGCAAACTTTCACAAAATCAGTCCCAAATAAGGGGGCTGATTTTTTTATCTTACTAGAGCGTGTTTGAAAACCCATTTACGCCACCTGCACGCCCCACTTTGTGGTATATTTGCCCTGTGGGTACAAATTGTGACATGCAGTTGACATAAAGCGGTTTTCAAACACGTTCTAGAAAATTCCCTCCCCAGGCGCACAAAAAATACCCAGGAAAAATTTCACAGGATATAGTATAATAAAAAAATGAGTGAAAAAGGAATTCGATTGAACAAATACTTAAGCGAATGCGGCGTCTGCTCCAGGCGGGCGGCGGACCGGGCCATTGAGGCCGGGAAGGTGACGGTGGACGGGCGCGTGGCGAAAGTGGGCGACCGGGCGCTGCCCGGCCAGACGGTATGCTTCGAGGGAAAAGAAGTAAAAGAGAGGCGGCGGGACATTCTGCTGGCCTTTTACAAGCCGCGGGGCATTGTGTGCACAGAAGAAAAGCGGGAGAAAAACAACATTGTGGACTACCTGAAATACCCCAGCCGGGTTTTCACAGTGGGGCGGCTGGACAAGGAGTCGGAGGGGCTTCTGCTGCTGACGAACCTGGGGGAGACGGCCGACGTGATCATGCGCGGCCGAAACGGCCACGAGAAAGAATACCTGGTGACGGTGGACAAAAAAATATCCGAGGAATTTCTAAAAGCGATGGCCTGTGGCGTGCCCATCCTGGATACGGTAACAAGGCCGTGCCGGGTGGAGAAAGCGGGCGCCCGATCCTTTCGGATTGTGCTGACCCAGGGGCTAAACCGGCAAATCCGGCGCATGTGCGAATATCTGGGCTTCCAGGTGGTGAAGCTAAAAAGGGTGCGCGTGATGAATATACGCCTGGACGGCTTAAAGCCGGGGGAATACCGGGAAGTCACCCAGAAGGAAAAAATGCAGTTGTATAAATTGTTGGATATAGGAGGAGATTATGGCGGCAGAACTGGAACGGATGAAAGAGCTGATCGAAAGGCTGAATAAGGCTTCCAGGGCTTATTATCAGGAAGACCGGGAGGAAATCAGCAATCTGGAGTACGACCGGCTGTACGAAGAACTGGAAAATCTGGAGCGGCAGACTGGCGTCACGCTGGCGGGCAGCCCCACGGCATCGGTGGGCTACGAAGCTTTAGACGAGCTGCCCAAGGAGGCCCACGAAAGCCCCATGCTGTCCCTGGACAAGACAAAAGATATAGAGACACTGCGCAGCTTCATCGGGGAACATAAAGCGCTGCTCTCCTGGAAGCTGGACGGCCTGACCATCGTTTTGACCTACGAAGGCGGCGAGCTTATAAAGGCGGTGACCCGGGGAAACGGGCTGGTGGGCGAAGTCATCACAAACAACGCCCGAGTTTTTGCAAACATACCCTTGAAAATCCCCTACGCGGGCCGGCTGGCGCTGCGGGGGGAGGCGGTGATTACGTACCGGGATTTTGAAAAAATCAACGAGCAGATGGGGGAGGCGGACGCCAAGTACAAAAACCCGCGCAACTTATGCAGCGGCTCCGTGCGCCAGCTCAACAACGAAATCACCGCCAAAAGGAATGTGCGGTTTTACGGATTCGCGCTGGTCAGCGCCGCGGATGTGGATTTTCAGAACTCCCACGAAAAGGAGCTGGAATTTTTGAACGAGCAGGGCTTTCAGACCGTGGAATACCGGGCCGTGACCGCAGAAACCCTGGACGCGGCCATGGAGTATTTTTCACAGCAGGTCGTGAAAAACCAGGTGCCCTCCGACGGGCTGGTGGCCATCTACGACAACATCTCCTACGGGGAATCCCTGGGCGCCACGTCCAAATTTCCCAGGAACGCGTTCGCCTTTAAGTGGGCCGACGAGGTGCAGGAGACGACTCTTGAGGAAATCGAGTGGAGTCCGTCCAGGACCGGCCTGATCAACCCGGTAGCCATCTTTGCGCCGGTGGAGCTGGAGGGCACCACGGTCAGCCGCGCCAGCGTCCACAACATCAGCATCATGGAGGAGCTAAAGCTGGGAATCGGCGACCGGATTCAGGTGTACAAGGCGAACATGATCATTCCCCAGATTGCCGAAAACCTGACCAAAAGCGGAAGACTGCCGATTCCGAAAGAATGCCCCGCCTGCCACGGGGAAGCGCGGGTGGAGCAGGAAAAAGACGTGAAGGTTCTGCGCTGCGTCAATCCCCAGTGCCCCGCCAAGAAAATCAAGGCGTTCACCCTGTTCGTCAGCCGGGACGCTTTAAACATCGAGGGGCTCTCGGAAGCCACCCTGGAAAAATTCATCGGCCGGGGCTTTCTGCAGGACTTCGCGGATTTGTTTTTCCTTGGCCAGCACAGGGACGAGATCGTGGAGATGGAGGGCTTCGGGCAGAAATCCTACGACAATCTGATGGAAAATCTGGAAAAAGCCAGAACAACCACGCTGCCAAAGGCGCTGTACGGCCTGGGCATTCCGGGCATCGGCCTGGCCAACGCGAAGCTGATCTGCCGGCATTTCGACCAGGACATGGCGCAGATTATGGAAGCGTCCGAGGAGGAAGTCAGCGGCATCGACGGCATCGGCCCGGCGCTGGCGAAAAACCTGGCCGCGTATTTTTCCGACGAGGGAAATAAAGACCTCTGGAGGCGGCTAAAGGGACAGCTGCATATAGAGGCCGTGGCGGAGGCGACGGGCACGGAGCTGGAGGGGAAAACCTTTGTGATCACCGGAAGCCTGGAGCGGTTCGCCAACCGCAAAGAGCTAAAGGAGCTGATCGAGTCCAAGGGCGGCAAGGTGACGAGCAGCGTCACCGGCAAGACGGCCTATCTGATCAACAACAACGCCGCGTCCAATTCCTCCAAGAACAAAAAGGCGCGGGAACTGGGCGTGCCGGTCATCTCAGAAGAAGAATTTCTGACTCTTTTAAACGCGTGATTTCTCTCCCAAAATCTGGTTGACATTCAAAAAAAGCGGGAGTATAATATAAAGGAAAAGTTCATAAGATTGGTAGCATTTATATATGCGGGCTATAAGTTCCAACATGGATTAATAGAAAAATCGGTTAAAATCTGATACGATCCCGTCACTGTGATAGCGAGCGGACTGCACTATGTCACTGAAATGTATATTTTGGGAAGGCGCAGCGAGTGATGACCTTAAGTCAGGAGAACTGCTTATAGCTTTGGTGAATCATCTTACGGTTGATAAGAGAGTTCATGCTAGTGCATACCGGGTTTAGGTACAGCGGAGAAGAAGACGGATCGGTGAGCCATCGAGGGTAAATGAAGCGTGTCAGAAGGGTTTTTCCAGAAATTCTCTTTTTGAAGCTTTTAGCGTTTGTTTTTTTCAGGATGTAGCAGGCCCAATGTTTCTGTATATTTTATTAAGGTATCGTTAGTTTGAGAGTGAAGATCAACTGTAAAAGCAGTTGGTCTTTTTTGTTGTGGGGGATTCTTTTTGAATCTTATGGGCGAAAAATATCACAAAAAGTGGAGGAAAATAAAATGAGAAGAAGTTTACTGAAGAAAATGCTGGCATTTGGTTTGACAGGCGCGCTGACCATGGGAATGCTCACCGGGTGCGGAGGCGAAGGCGCGGACTCTAAGGCCAGTTCGGACAGCGGGTCCGGCAGCGCCACAGAGGCAGCGGCGGACGAAGGCGGCAAGCATCTGAACTTTGGGTGCTACGTATATTCCACGTCCTATGACCCGGCGGAATACCAGAACGCAGCCTGGGACGGCACCCGCCATGGGATTGTTGAGTGCCTGTTTAAATTCAAAGACGACCTGACTGTAGATTATAATATTTGCGATAAATACGAAGTGTCCGACGACAATAAGACCTGGACGTTCCATATCCGCGACGGCGTGAAGTTCTCCAATGGCAACGACTGCAACGCCCAGGCCGTGGCGGACTCCCTGAACCGGCTCTACACGGTCTGCGCAACGGACAAGAAAAGCTCCACGCCGGAAACTTATCTGGAAATGGACTCCATTGTTGCGGACGCGGACGCCAACACCGTGACTATCGTGACCAAACAGCCCTATGCGGACATCACATCCATCCTGTGCTTCCCATTCTACGCCATCATCGACGTGGAAGGCGACACGTCAGACGCAGAGCATGATTACACTGCGGACAGCACATCCGTCATTGGCACCGGCCCCTATGTGATCAAATCCATGGACGAAACCACCAAATGCTCCGAGCTGGTGAAAAACGAAAACTACTGGAACGGGGAAGTTCCCTATGACAGCATTTCCGTAATCTTCATCGAAGATGACAGCACCAAGGCCAGCGCTTTAAAAACCGGCGACATTGATCTGACCGAGAACATCACAACCGCCAGCGATCTGGAAGAACTGTCGGGCGACGACAATTTCTACGTATCCAAAACGCCCGGTATGAGAAGCGGTTTCGCCTATGTGAACTTCAACGGCATCCTGGGCAAAAACGAAGCCTTAAGACAGGCCATCTTCAAAGCCGTGGACGGACAGACTTTGTGCGACGTAACGGTAGGCGGCATGTACACCTACGGCCCGGCCGTACTGCCCTCCACCCTTTCCTATGACTATGAATCACTGAAAAATGATTTCGAGTATGATGTGGAAGGCGCGAAAAAACTGCTGGACGACGCGGGCATCAAAGACAGCGACGGCGACGGATTCCGCGAGCTGGACGGCGAAAAGATTACTTTACAGTATATTACATACACAAACAGATGCTTAAGCGATTTCGCGGAGGCCATTCAGATTTCTCTTGCTGAGATCGGCATCGACGTGAACGTGACAAACACAGACTCCGACACCGAGTGGAACATGATGCAGGCAGGCGAGTACGACCTGTGCGACTCCAACTGGACGACCGTGGGAACTGGCGAGCCAAGCGCGTTCTTAAAGAACTGGTACGGCGGCGACAAAGGAAGCGAATTCTATGTGAACAGCCAGGGAACCAACTACTGCTGGTACGAGAACGACGAGTACGACAAACTGTATGACCAGTACATGGCTTCCACCGATCTGGATGAGCGCGCCGACCTGGTTATCAAGATGGAGCAGATCCTGATCGACGACTGCGCGGTATTGGTACACGGCTACTACAACAGTTCATTCCTTTCCAATGCTTCAAAAGTAACCGGCGCCGACATTCACACTGTAGACTACTACTGGCTGTCCACAGAGATCGCGCCGAAATAAAAAGGATAGATAAAGCTGCGTGCGGGGGACCCGCCCCCGGACGTATGCCCGCATAGAGAGGAGGAGGAAGGAATTGTCAAAAAAACAGTTGGGAAAAAGGCTGGGGCAGATTGTCATCGTGCTCATCGGCATCAGTTTTTTGACCTTTCTATTGACGTATCTGGCGCCCGGCGATCCGGTGCGCACCATGTATGCGGCATCGGGCATTGTGCCCAGCGAAGAAGTGATGCAGCAGACCAGGGAAGAGATGGGGCTGAACCGTCCATTCCTGGTGCAGTACGCAGACTGGCTGACCAGTTGTCTGAGAGGGGATTTCGGCAATTCCTACTCCCTGAAAAAGCCGGTGTTGGACCTTCTGGGTTCCAGGCTTTGGCCTACATTGAAGCTGTCGCTGTTTTCCATGATTTTGATGCTGCTGGTGGCCGTTCCCTTCGGAATGCTGGCGGCGGTCAACAAAAACAAATGGATCGATAATCTGGTTCGTGGATTTACTTTTCTGGGCGTATCGGTTCCCAATTTCTGGGTAGGGCTTTTGCTGATTTCCTTTTTCTGTGTAAAACTGAAATGGCTTCAGGTAGTTTCTACGGACATAACTTTTAAGAGCATGATTCTTCCGGCTGTCACTCTGGCCTTTGCGATGTCTGCCAAATACACCCGGCAGGTTCGTACGGCGGTGCTGGAAGAGTTAAGCCAGGATTATGTAACAGGCGCAAGGGCGCGGGGGGTGAAGGAATGGAAAATTTTATGGCTGAACGTATTTCCCAATTCCCTGCTTCCACTGATCACCATGCTGGGGCTGTCCATGGGAAATCTGCTGGGCGGCACGGCGGTGGTGGAAGTGATTTTCTCTTATCCGGGACTGGGAAGCCTGGCGGTATCGGCGATTACGTCCTACGACTATCCGCTGATTCAGGGCTATGTGCTGTGGATCGCCCTGATTTATATGGTGATTAACCTGATAGTGGATATTTCTTATAACTTTGTAGATCCCAGAATGAGAGAGAAGAGGTGATCGGGCGATGAACAATTTTATGAAAAAAAATAAATCTTTTTTGTTTTTTTGCTTTTTGGTTCTGTTGGTCGTGCTGGTTGCAGTCTTTGCTCCCTTTTTGACCGGAGGACAGGACCCAACAGAAGGAATTTTGGCCAATGCCCTGCAAAAACCAAGCGGCGAGCACTGGTTTGGAACCGATAAAATGGGAAGGGATATTTTCGCGCGGGTCATCTATGGAACCCGGACTTCTCTGACGGCGGCCTTAAGCGTGGTGGCAATTATTTTCACCGTCGGGACGGTTCTGGGGATTCTGGCCGGATATTTCGGCGGCATCGCGGACGCGGTAATCATGCGTTTTTCCGATATGATGATCTCCTTTCCGGGCATGGTTCTGGCCATCGCCATTGCGGGCATCTTAGGGGCCAGCATCCAGAACGCGGTTCTGGCGGTTTCCATGGTGAGCTGGACCAAGTACGCCCGGCTGGCGCGAAGCCTGGTTTTGAAAATCCGACACCGGGATTACGTGGCGGCGGCGGTGGTTACCGGCTCGAAAACGCCGTATATACTGATGAAATATATGCTGCCCAACGCGCTGCCCACGCTGGTAATTACAGGGGCCACGGATATCGGCGGCATGATGCTGGAGCTGGCGGGACTGTCTTTCTTGGGATTTGGCGCCCAGGCTCCCACACCGGAGTGGGGGCTAATGCTCAACGAAGGCCGCGCCTATATGGCGGCGGCTCCCTGGCTGATGATTTTCCCGGGGCTTGCCATCTTTCTTGTGGTAGTGGTCTTCAACCTGTTCGGCGACAGCCTGCGGGACGTTCTGGACCCCAGAGATGAATAGAGGAGGAAAACGGATATGTTGGAAATCAAAGATGTGACCATATCTTATAAAGAACGCCCAACGGTCAAAGACTTCAGCCTCTCTCTTAAGCAGGGGAAAATCTGCAGTATCGTGGGCGAGAGCGGAAGCGGCAAAACCACCGTCATCCGCGCGGTTTTGGGGCTTTTGGCCGGCGGCGGCAAAGTGACGAAAGGGGACATTCTCTTCGAGGGAAAATCCCTTTTGTCCAATACGAAAGAACAGTGGAGGAAGCTTAGGGGCACGGATATTTCCATGATTTTCCAGGACTCCGGGGCCATGACCAACCAGACCCGGATCATCGGAAACCAGTTCGTCGAATACATCCGCACCCATAAGAATATGACGAAAAAGGATGCCTGGGACATGGGGATTCAGATGCTGGAGCGGATGCGCCTGCCAAGCGGCGACAATATTATGAAAAGCTACCCGTTTCAGCTCTCCGGCGGCATGCGCCAGAGGGTGGGCATTGCCATGGCCATGACCTTTCAGCCCAAGCTTTTGCTGGCCGACGAGCCCACCAGCGCCCTGGACGTGACCACCCAGGCGCAGATTGTCCGCCAGATGATGGAGCTTCGGGACGAGTACCGGACCAGCATCATCGTGGTGACCCACAACCTGGGCGTGGCCGCCTATATGGCGGACGCCATTATCGTGATGAAAAACGGGAAAATCGTGGACGCGGGCGACCGGGAACAGATCCTTAACCATTCCCAAAGCGACTATACGAGAAATCTGCTGGACGCGGTGCCGTCCCTGGGAGGTGTACGCTATGTTTGATGAAAAAGACATGATCTTGGAGGCAAAACATGTGACGCGCAGATTCCCCGCCTCCAATAACCGAACCCTGGTGGCCTGCAACGATGTCAATCTGAAATTATACAAGGGCAAGACCCTGGGTCTGGTGGGGGAATCCGGCTGCGGAAAAAGCACGTTTATGCGCTTTCTGGTTTCTCTGGACGCGCCCACCGAAGGGGAGATTTTCTTTCACGGAAAAGACATTACGAAGATGAAGGGGGAAACCCTGCGGCAAAATCGTCAGAAAATTCAGATGGTTTTCCAGGATCCGTCCGGTTCTTTTAATCCGAAAATGAAGATTCGTGACATTATCTGCGAGCCGCTGATGAATTTCGGCAGAATCAAAAAGAGCGAAAAAGACGCGGTGGCAAAAAAATATCTGGAACTGGTGGATTTGCCGGCGGATTTCGCCAACCGGTATCCCCACAATATGAGCGGCGGCCAGCGGCAGAGAATCGCCATCGCCCGCGCCATTGTGCTGGAGCCGGAGATCGTGGTGATGGATGAGGCCACCTGCGCCCTGGACGTGTCGGTGCAGAAGACCATCATCAAGCTTGTGGTGAAGCTGCAAAAAGAAAAGAACATCGCCATCGGCTTTATCGCCCATGACCTGGGACTGATCCAGTCCTTCGCCCATCAGATCGCGGTGATGTATTTGGGAAACATCGTGGAAGTGATTCCCGCCGAGGATCTGAATGCCCGCGCCATGCATCCCTACACCAAGGCGCTGATGGGAGCCATCTTTGACATTCATATGGATTTTTCCAAGAAAATCGCCAGCATCGAAAGCGAGGCGCCAAGCCCTCTGGACGTGCCGGACGGCTGTCCTTTCCAGGATCGCTGCGGACACTGTACGGAAATCTGCAGACAAAAACGCCCGCTTTTGGCCCAGATGGAGCCGGGCCATGAGGTGGCCTGTCATATTTTTGGAAAGAAGGGAGACTAAACAGTGAGAAGGTTGGCATTCATCCTGATGGCGGCTATGCTGTTATTGGGCATGGGCGGCTGCGGCAGCTCCCCGTCAAAGTCCGACGCTTCCAAAAGCGCGCCGGATTCAAAGACGGAAGAGAGCGGCGAAGAGGCCCATAAACAGAATCACAAAATCGGCGTGGCCGTTTACGATGTGTTAGACGACGAAGTGATTGCTTTTCGGGAATATCTGACCAGTTATATAGAAAAATGTTTTCCAGAAGTAAAGTTTCACTATTCCTACGCCATTCGCAGCAAAGAAGACGAGATGAAGTTCCTGGAAGACGCCTGCGCGGAAGGCGTGGAAGGCATTTTGTCCTTTATTACTTACGATTTGCCGGAGGAGGTAAAATACTGTAAATCCCAGGGGGTTTATTACGTGCTGGCTTCCGGCAGCGTGACCGAGGAAGACTACGAATCTGTGGCGGACGATCCCTATTTCCTGGGCGTCATCGGCCCCGGCAACGAGATTGAGCACGAGGCCGGCGCGGAAATGGCGGAATATTTTATCCACGAGAAACAGGGGAAATCCTACATCCTGTTCACCGGAGGCGCCAGCATCGGAAATGAGATGCACCACGCCCGTTCCGTGGGTGCTTTGAATGTGTTTGAAAAAGAATTCGGCGATCTGGGGCAGGACGTGGAAGCGCTGGCCTTGACAGAAGAGCCGGTTAAATTGTCCCTGGGAGACGTGAAGCTGACGGTTTTCCCCGGCTACACCACCCGGGAGAACGTGGAGAAAAAAGCCATCGAAGAGCTGGAAAACAATTCCTATGACTACGCCCTTTCCATGTTTTCCATGTACAACATCGTGGACGCATTCCGCAAGGAAGGGATCAAGCAGGGCGTGATTGACTGTTACAGCATGACCAACAAAGAGCTTTTCGCCGACGGAACTCTGTGCTACGTGGCGGGCAAATTCAGCTCCACCATCGGCCCGGCGTTCGCGGCCATGTACAACGCCGTCACCGGATATGGGGAAGAATTCCGCGAAGACGGCCGGGCGTTTCAGATGACCCAGGGATTCTGGATTTCCAAAAGCAAAGAAGAGTTCAACGAACAATATGCGCTGGCTACGGGCGTTTATGTAAATGCCTATAATTACGAAGATTTGTGCTCAGTGATGAAGGCGTACGACGAAAAGGCAAGCTTTGAGAAATTAAAAGCGCTGACGGAGGCGTACACCCGCGAGGAGGCGCAGGAGCGCAGACGAGAATGACGCGCGCGCAGACGGCAAAAAATAAAAACGGCTATGATCTGACGGAAGGCGCGATCTGGAAGCAGCTTTTGTTGTTTTCGCTGCCGCTTCTGGGCTCCAGCCTGATTCAGCAGCTTTACAATACGGTGGACCTGCTGTTTGTGGGAAATTGCCTGAGCAAAAATTCCTACGCGGCGGTGGGCGCAAGCTCTCTGATTATCAACTGCATGGTGGGATTTTTCACCGGCATGTCGGTGGGGGCCGGCGTGGTGATTTCCCAGGCGGTGGGCTGCCGGGACAAAAAGGCGGCCCAGGCGGGAGTCCACACGGCAATAGGCTTAAGCCTGGCGGGCGGACTTTTCTTGATGGCGGCAGGCTGGCTGGGCGCGCCGTTTTTCCTGCGGCTGATGGGCGTGGACGTGAGTATTCTGGGAGAAGCGGCATCCTATCTGCGGATTTATTTTTTGAGCCTGACCTCGGTGATTACATACAACATGGCTTCCGGCATCATCCGCGCCATGGGAAATTCCAGCGTCCCCATGCTGACCCAGCTGGCCGGCGGCATCGCCAACGTGATTGCCGACGCGGTATTGATCCGCAATTTCCCGCGGGTGGAAAGCGCGGCCTGGGCTTCCATGGCCTCCCAGACGCTGGCGGCGGGCTTGTGCCTCTGGTATCTGATGAAGCGGGGCGGGGATTGCCAGCTTATTTTAAAAAACATCTGCATCCAGAGGGATATTCTTTTTAGAATTGTGAAAATCGGGATTCCGGCGGGCGTGCAGAATCTGGTGATCACCCTTTCCAACATGTTCGCCCAGTATCACATCAACAGTCTGGGGGTGGACGCCATCGGCGCCTTTACCACGTATTTTCGGATTGAGCTTTTGCTGTACCACCCGATCATCGCGCTGGGCCAGGCCATGACCACCTTTGCCGGGCAAAATGCCGGAGCGAAAAAGCCCAGACGGGTGCGCCAGGGCGTGAAAAGCTGTATCCTGATGGGGATTTTCCTGAATGTGGCCACGGCCATTATTCTGCTGCTTTTCGGCCCCCAGGCGTTCGGCTTGTTCACCAAAGACGCGGCGGTCATTGCCGCCGGCATGAAAATCATTCGGATCACATTCCCGTTTTACTGGTTCTATGTAATCCTGGAAACGCTGGCGGACGCGGCGCGGGGCGCAGGGAAAGCCGTACCGCCGATGGTAATCATTTTATCCAATATGTGTATTCTGCGGACCATACTTTTGTTTGTCCTTATGGGCCAGTGGCATGACATCCGTGGAATCGCCGTTACCTATCCCGTCACCTGGGGAATGGCGGCTCTGTGCATGGCGGTCTATTACTGGAAAAGCGGCCGCGCAGAACGCCCATGAAAATTAAAAACATAACAGGCGGTTCTGGCCGTCTGGCATCTATGGGAACAATACGGCAACCGCCTGAACAAACAGTTCACGCGACGGAAAACTCCTCCACAAAAAACCACTTCACTTTTTATTTATGATACGTAGTGTTTTCCATAGATACCAGTCTGTCAGAGCCGCCGTTTTTAATTTTTGAGAGCGTTCTGGGCGTTTTCCAGCATTTTCTTCCGGCGGGTCATCAGCCCGCCGATGCGCCCGGTGTCCTTGGCGGGCAGGCTCTTCCAGCCCTTTTCCAAAACCTGATCCAAAAGCCCCAGCTCCTCGGCGATCTCGTACTTCAGCTTCTCCTGGGGCGTCAGGTCTTTCAGGTTGATTTCCTTTTCCTTTTTTTTACCCATTATCCACACTCCTTTTCATCTGTTATCTTCAGGCGATTGCGAGACGACCTTTTCGGCAGCCCCGCAATTTCCCGCGCTTATTCCATCGGCTATCAAAAGTATGGACGGTTTGCTTTTTTTTATTCAGGGAAATATGGGTCCGCGGGCCTGTTCCCGAAAACGATTTTGGGGTATAATAGGAGGCAAGAAGAGGAAAGGATGGATGGGATTATGAATGCATACGATGTGATTATGATTGGCGCCGGGCCGTCGGCGATTTTCTGCGCGTACGAGTTGATTGAGAAACGGCCGGACATGCGCATTTTGATGATTGAGAAAGGGCGTTCCATCGAGAAGCGGCAGTGCCCCAAACGGAAAACCAAAGAATGCGTGGGCTGTCAGCCCTGTTCCATTACCACGGGATTCGCGGGGGCCGGCGCTTTTTCCGACGGAAAGCTGTCGCTGTCGCCGGACGTGGGCGGCAATCTGCCGGAAATCCTGGGATACGAAAAGACTGTGGAGCTTCTAAAAGAATCCGACGATATTTACCTGAAATTCGGGGCGGACGCCCATGTGTACGGCGTGGGCAAGGAGGCCGAGATCCGGGAGATCCGCCGCAAGGCCATCAACGCCAACCTAAAGCTGGTGGAATGCCCTATTCGCCATCTGGGCACCGAGGAGGGCTATAAGATTTACCAGCGGCTGCAGCGCCACCTCCAGGAAAAAGGGGTGGAGATGCTCTTTAACTCCATGGTGGAGGACATTCTCATCGAGGATGGGCAGGCCATAGGGGTGCAGACTCAGGCTGGCCAGAAATATTACGCGGGCCAGGTGGTGGCGGCCGTGGGCCGGGAAGGCGCGGAATGGCTCAGCCACATTTGCCTAAAACACGGGATCGAAACCCGGGTGGGCACCGTGGACGTGGGCGTGCGGGTGGAAGTCCGGGACGAGGTGATGGAAGCCTTAAATAAAAACCTGTACGAGGCGAAATTGATCTATTATACGCCCACCTTCGACGACAAAGTGCGGACGTTCTGCACCAACCCGTCGGGGGAAGTGGCCACGGAATATTATGAGGGCGGCCTGGCGGTGGTCAACGGCCACGCCTACAAGTCCAAGGAATACAAAACCGACAACACGAATTTTGCCCTGCTGGTGTCCAAGAACTTTACGAAGCCGTTCAAAAGCCCCATCGAATATGGAAAGCACATCGCCCGGCTCAGCAATATGCTCTGCGATGGGAAAATCATGGTGCAGACCTTCGGCGATTTCCGCAGAGGCCGCCGCACCACCGAGGAAAGGCTGGGGCGCAACAACCTGATTCCCACCTTAAAAGACGCAGTGCCAGGCGATCTCTCTTTGGCGTTCCCCCACCGGATCATGGTGGACATCGAGGAAATGATCTTCGCGCTGGATAAGGTGACGCCGGGAATCGCCAGCGATGAAACCCTGCTTTACGGGGTGGAGGTCAAATTCTATTCCAATAAGGTGGCGGTGGACGCGGGCTTTGAGACAAATGTGAAAGGCCTGCGGGCCATCGGCGACGGCGCGTCGGTGACGCGGGGACTGCAGCAGGCCAGCGCCAATGGGATTAGCGTGGCGCGGAGTATTTTGGAACTGTAATTATACGAATAAAATTGTGGGATTTTCTCAAAAATATTGACATAGGATATGAAATGATTATACTATATAGTTAAAGTATAGGAAATTAGGTGATAGTGCGATATGTTAGTACAGTTTACGCTGAAAAATGTTTTATCGTTTAGAGAAGAAACCACATTGGACATGACAGCGATTCACGCATACAAAGAGCACGCGTGCAATTTGATTGACAATGGAACAAAAGAGAAATTTCTTCGGGTGGCGGCGATCTATGGAGCGAATGCGAGCGGAAAATCAAATTTATGGTTAGCTATGAAATATTTTCAGTCGATTATTATGGAATCATTCAACAATGATGACATAGAGAAAAGCACAGCAATCGAAAGGTATTATGAACCGTTTTCATTTGAGGAAAATCAGGATGAGAATTCTGAATTTGAAGTAGTCGAAATCTTGGGAGAGTTCGAGTATCGTTATGGATTTGTATACAATGCAGAGCATATCGCAGCAGAATGGTTATATAGAAAGAGTCTGCGGACGAACAGAAAGGCAATTGTTTTCGAGAGGAATGCGGAAACAGTGGAATTTGGGCCTGTGGCGAGGGATGAATGTCAGATGTATAAAGAGCAGATTCCGGTTGAGACTTTGGCATTGTCTTTTTTTAATAAATTAAGATTAAAAACGAAAATCTTTAAATGTGTATATGCAGGAATAATGGATACGCTGGTTGTTTCAACTGATTTTTGTGAAGATACAAGAATATTGGAATCTTTTTTGCCTGATATTATAGACGAGGAGAAACAAAAACTGTTGGAATTTTTAAAAGCTATTGATTCGGGTATAAAGGATATCGTTTACGATGACCGTGAAAAGGAAGTGACGTTTACGACGTTTCATCTGGGGAAGGATGGAGAACTGCATCCTTTAGGGCTGTTTTTTGAGTCAGAGGGAACCATAAAAAGCATTATGCTGTATATATATGTGCGAATCACAATTTTGACGGATCGTTCTATGTTTGTGGATGAGTTAAATGTAAAGCTTCATCCTTTGCTGTTAAAATTTATTATAGATTTATTTTACAATAATAATTCCCAGGCGCAATTAATTTATACCACCCATGATACAACCTTGATGGACAAAAAGTTTTTTCGGAGGGATCAGATTTGGTTTGTCCAAAAAGACGAATATGGATATTCTCAATTAACTGCGCTGTCTGATTTCAAAGTCCGGTCTGACGCATCTTTTGAAAAAGATTATTTGGCCGGCGTATATGGAGGGATTCCGCTTCTGAAAGAATTCGTTCTGAAAGAAGGTGAATAGATGGGTTCCGATGACTTATTTAAAAAGCGGCGGGCAGACAGGAAGGAAAGGCGTTGTGAATATAAAACGCCCAAGGCGAACTCTTATTTGATCGTGACGGAGGGAAAGCGCACCGAACCATTGTATTTTAGAGGATTGCAGAAAAAGATTGAAGAAAAAGTCGGGGGCAACGTGGATGTAATTGAGCTGCCATTGATTGATATTTATGGTAAGGGATGCTCACCAGGAAGACTGATTGCGCATGCCGATCAGATTGTAAAGGAAGCGAAAATCATATATCAAAATGTATGGATTGTATTTGATAAAGATGATTTTAAGGATTTTGACTGGGCTATAGAGGCGTGTGCGGATAAAGGCTATAAGTGCGCATGGAGCAATCAATCTTTTGAGTATTGGTTATATCTGCATTTTTATTACAGTGATGCTGCATTGCACAGAGATGAATGGAATAAAAAGCTGAGTGAAATTTTCAGGCAGTACAAAATAGGGGATGGGAAATATCGGAAAAACTATGAAGATATTTATAATTTGGTTAATATCCATGACGGCGTAGCCAGTGCGATCAGAAATGCGAAGCGCAGAATGGAAAAGTTTGAAAAGGGCGTATATAAACCATCGGAATATGACCCAGGCACAATGGTGCATAAACTGGTGGAGGAGTTAAAAATGTATTTAGATGAGTGAATAAGGAAAAAACCGCCGACATCCCGTCAGCGGTTTTTTCTCACTCCCTATTTCGTCAAAAGCATCATAATCTCATTGCTCCGGGCAATAAACTTGGTCATGGCTTCCGGCGCCAGCGGTTTGTGGCTGATCATGGCCAGGTCGTAGAGCTGCTCACAGATCATATGGGCGTGCTCGGAATCTGCGTGAGCGGCCAGATACTGCACCAGCGGATTTTTGGCGTTGAGGATCAGGGTTTCTTTGCCGCCGAACATGGATGGGTCGCCCATGCCCATGCCGCCCATGCTGTACATTTTCATCATTTCCTGCATCCGGCGGCTTTCTTCTTCCAGAGTGATCATGGAAGAGATGCTTTCGTTCTTTAAGTTTTCCACCTTCACGTTGAGCTTGTCGTTATTCAGTTCCTTTTGGAACAGGTCGGTGAGCGCTTTGGTCGTCTCCTCGTCCGCGTCGTTTTCTACGATTTCTTCGGTCATATCGGAGTCGATGCGCTGGAACTTCACCTTGTCATTGAGGCGTTCGATGTGGGAGATGAAGGCGTTGTCGATGTTGTGCTGTAAATACACCGCGTCCAGGCCCTGCTCCTTAAACAGGTTGATGTACTGGCTCTGCTGCACGGGGTCGGTTACGTAGAAAATCGTGGTTTTCTTTACGTCCTCGTCCTTTTTTTCATCCGAAGCTGTCTCCTCCTTGTCTTCCGGCGCGCTGTTTTTCTCCAGGCAGTCTTTTAAGGACAGGTATTTGTCGTCCAGGTTTTTGAACAGGATGTAGTCCATCATCCGTTCGGAGAATTTGTCGTCTTTGACGCAGCCGAATTTGATAAAGGGGCTGATGTCGTCCCAGTAGGACTCGTAGTCCTCCCGCTGGGTCTTGCACATGCCGGTGAGCTTGTCCGCCACCTTCTTGGTGATGTACTCGGAGATTTTCTTCACGAATCCGTCGTTTTGCAGCGCGCTTCGGGACACGTTCAGCGGCAAGTCGGGGCAGTCGATGACGCCCTTAAGGAGCATCAGGAATTCCGGGATGACTTCCTTAATATTGTCGGCGATGAACACCTGGTTGTTGTACAGCTTGATGGTTCCCTCGATGGAATCGTACTCCGTGTTAATCTTCGGAAAATACAGGATTCCTTTCAGGTTGAAGGGGTAGTCCATGTTCAGGTGAATCCAGAACAGAGGCTCCTTGAAGTCCATAAATGTCTTCTGGTAAAATTCTTTGTAATCCTCGTCGGCGCACTCGTTGGGATGCTTGGTCCACAGGGGCTGCGGCTCGCTGATGGAAGTCGGGCGTTTGTTGATTTTCACCCGATCCCTGGCCGGGGAAATCTCCACCGTTTCTTTCTCGCCGTTTTCGTTTTCTTTTTCCTCGGTTTTGGCCTCCTCATGGATGCGCTCCACGATCACGTCGTCGTCTAAAAGCTCATCCTCGTCGATGGTTTCATATTCCTGCTCGCCGCCGGCTTTGCTTAAGTAAATGTTCACCGGCATGAAGGAGCAGTATTTGTCGAGGACTTCCCGGGCGCGGTATTCGTTGGAAAACTCCACGCTGGATTCGCCCAGGAACAAAGTGATCTCTGTGCCGACGGTCGTCTTATTTCCCTCCGAAATCTCGTATTCGGTGCCGCCGTCGCAGGTCCAGTGCACGGGCGCGGCGCCTTCTTTGTAGGAGAGGGTGTCGATGTGCACTTCGTCGGCCACCATAAACGCGGAATAGAAGCCCAGGCCGAAGTGGCCGATCATCTGGTCCTCGGTGGTTTTGTCCTTATATTTTTCTAAAAATTCGGTGGCGCCGGAAAAAGCGATCTGGGTGATGTATTCCTCCACTTCTTCCGCGTCCATGCCGATGCCGTTATCAATAAATTTTAAAGTCTTCTCTTTTGGGTTTACGATTACGTCGATTCTCGCCTTGTAGTCGTCTGGAAACTGGTACTCACCCATGATTTCCAATTTTTTTAATTTGGTGATGGCGTCACAGCCGTTGGACACCATCTCTCTGAAAAAAATGTCATGGTCGGAATAGAGCCATTTCTTAATAATTGGGAATATATTCTCGCTGTTGATGGATAAGCTTCCCTTTTTTGCTGCCATAATTACTCACTCCTTTGTTTTCCCCTTTTCTCTTGAGATGTATTGTAATACTGAAGAAATGAAAAGTCAAGAAGAAATCAGCGCTCTTTTCATATGAGCGCTAATAAAATAGTAAGGCGTTGCATGTTTATAAATGAATGATGAGTTAGCAAAAAAAGGCGCCGCATAAAGGAAGTGGTTTCTTTATGCGGCAGAAGGGGATTGTGTCGTTTATTTCGTTTGAAGGTGGAAGGTATTCACAAGCTGTTTGAGCAGACTGGCCTGATTGCTGAGTTCTTCGCTGGTGGAGGAACTGTTCTGGGCCGTGGAGGAGTTGGTCTGCGCCACACTGGAGATCTGTCCAATCTGCGTCTGAATCTGTTCCATTGCGTCGGCCTGTGTCTGAGCGTCGGCGGCGATTTCGTTGATGGTTTCTATGATTCCATGGGATTCTGTGACTGCGCTCTCCAGCTGCTTTGCGGTGGCCTCTGCAATCTGCGTTCCCTGTCCGACTTCGGTGATGGACCGTTCAATCAGGGCGGCGGTGGACTGAGAGGCTTCCGCTGTCTTTCCTGCCAGGCTGCGGACTTCATCGGACACGACGGCAAAGCCTTTGCCCGCCTCTCCGGCGCGGGCCGCTTCCACAGATGCGTTCAGAGCGAGAATATTGGTCTGGAAGGCGATATCCTCAATGGCCTTGATGATTTTTCCGATTTCATTGGAACTGTTGTTGATTTTTTGCATGGCTATCATCATTTCGTGCATTTTCTGATTGCTCTCGGTAAGCTGCCGTCCCATTTCGCCTGTCTGGTTCTGTGCCTGGCAGGCGTTATCGGCTGTCTGCCGGATGCGGCCGGTAACCTCTTGCATTGTACTTTCTAGTTCTT